>JAKFVP010000496.1 GCA_021732175.1 Bradyrhizobium sp. | reverse complement strand
GAACAGCATCTTCAATGTCCTCGGCGAGAACAACGTGGCGCGCCGGCCAATTGAGGTGAACCAGCCCTTCGAGCCCGCCCTTCCCGATGGCTCCCCGTCCGGCATCGAGGTGCTGCCGTTCGAGGTTCCCGGCAAGGGCGCGTGGTACCTCGAAGGCAAGGCCCACCCGGCGGGCGAAGGCGGCGTCGGCGATACGCTGGGCCTGCGCATTGCGGACAAGGCCAGCGGACAATATTTCTACTTCATCGCCGCCTGCGCCCGCGTCACCGACGATCTGAAGGCCCGCATCAAGGGCGCGCCGCTGGTGCTGTTCGACGGGACGGTCTGGCGCGATGACGAGCTGATCGCAGCCGGCCTCGGCCAGAAGACCGGCCAGTCGATGGGACATATCGCGATGTCGGGCAATCATGGCGCGATCGACAGCCTCGCCGGTCTGGACATTGCGCGGAAGGTGTTCTTGCATATCAACAACTCCAACCCTGCCTGGCTGAAGGGCTCCGACGAACGCAACGCCCTTGAACGCGCCGGCTGGCAGGTTCCCGCCGACGGAACGGAGATCGTGCTGTGAACGTGGTGCCAACGAGTGGAATGACCGCCCTTTCCATCGGCAAGGGCATCCAGCTCAACACGCCCGAAGACCTCGAGGCGACGCTGCGCCAGATCGGCGCCACGCGCTATCACAGCCTGCACCCGTTCCACCGGCTGCTGCATGGCGGCAAGCTCAACAAGGGCCAGGTCCAGGCCTGGGCGCTGAACCGCTACTATTACCAGAGCACGATCCCGCTGAAGGACGCGATGGTGATGACGCGCTTCCGCGACCGCAAGATTCGGATGGAATGGCGGCATCGCATCGAGGACCATGACGGCGATCCCGACAGCGAAGGCGGCATCGAGCGCTGGCTCAAGCTGACCGAGGGCCTCGGCCTCGACACGGCTTACGTGGAATCGACCGAAGGCATTTTGCCGGCGACGCGCTTTGCCGTGGAAGCCTATGTGCATTTCTGCCGCGACCGCACGCCGCTGGAGGCGATCGCCTCTTCGCTCACCGAATTGTTCGCGCCCAATCTGCATGAAGAGCGCATCTCGGGCATGCTGAAGCATTATGACTTCGTGAATCCCGACATCATGAGCTATTTCAGCCGCCGCCTGACCCAGGCGCCGCGCGATGCGGGGTTCGCGCTCGATTACGTCAAGAAGAATGCGAGGACTCAGGCCGAACGCGAATTGGTCTGCAACGCGCTGATCTTCAAGACCAACGTGCTGTGGGTGCAGCTCGACGCGCTCTACCACGCCTATGTCGAGGGGCACATTCCGCCGGGCGCTTTCGTGCCGAAGGGTTGAGTGCGATGGCGAGCCGCAACATCAGCGTCAGCGAAGCCAGCCGCCCGGTGCTGCCGCGGCATACCAAGCTGCGGTTCGACGAGACGCGCAAGGTGTGGGTGATCCTCGCGCCCGAGCGCGTGCTGGCGCCGGATGAGATCGCGGTCGAGGTGCTGCAGCTCTGCGACGGCCAGCGCAGCGTCGCCGACGTCGTGGACATGCTGGTCGCCAAATACGCCGCGCCGCGCGAGGCGATTGCATCGGACGTCATCGCCATGCTGCAGGACCTCGCCGACAAGGGCTTTCTCACCGAAGCCCGCGAGAAGACGCCATGAGCACCGAGACTACCGAGATCAAGGCGACGGGCGCCGACGGGCTGGCGGCGCTGGAAGCGCGCTCCACCGCAGAAACGTTCGGCATTCCCCTGGCGGTGCTGGCGGAGCTTACGCACCGCTGTCCGCTGCAATGCCCCTACTGCTCCAATCCGGTGGAGCTCGACCGCGCCGGCGCCGAACTAACGACCGAGGAATGGAAGAAGGTTTTGTCCGAGCTCGCCGAGATCGGCGTGCTGCAAATCCATTTTTCCGGCGGCGAGCCGACGGCGCGTAAGGATCTCGTTGAACTCGTGCAGCATGCGACCGATGTCGGGCTCTACACCAACCTGATCACATCGGCGGTGCTGCTCACCAGGGAAAAGCTCGCGGCGCTCGCCGATGCCGGGCTCTGCCATGTACAGATCAGTTTCCAGGGCAACGAGCCCGTCATTGCCGACCGTGTCGCCGGGCTGAAGCACTCGCACGGCAAGAAGATCGAGGCGGCGCGATGGACCCGCGAGCTTGACCTGCCGCTGACGGTGAATGCCGTCATGCACCGGCAAAATCTGCATCAGTTGGCCGACATCATCCAGATGGCGGTCGATCTCGACGCCGACCGGCTGGAAGTCGCCAATGTGCAATATTACGGCTGGGCACTGAAGAACCGCGCCGCGCTGATGCCGACGCTGGCGCAGATCGAGGAGACCAGCCGCATCGTCGAGGAAGCGCAGGTGCGGCTCAAGGGTGTGCTGACGATCGACTATGTCGTGCCTGATTATTACGCGCTGCGGCCGAAGAAGTGCATGGGCGGCTGGGGGCGGCAGTTCTTCAACATCTCGCCGTCCGGCAAGGTGCTGCCCTGCCACGCCGCCGAGAGCATCACCGGGCTCGAATTCTTG
>JAKFVP010000087.1 GCA_021732175.1 Bradyrhizobium sp. | reverse complement strand
AGTTTACGCTGCTTATCAATGCGCGCAGCGAGACCATTCAGGAGAAGCCGGCCTTCAAGAACGCGATCCGGCGGCGGCGCGTGCTGATCCCGGCCGACGGCTATTACGAATGGCATGTCTCTGCCGACCGCAAGCGGCCCTACTTCATCTATCGCGCCGACCGCAAGCCGTTCGGCTTTGCGGGGCTGGCCGAGACCTGGGTCGGGCCGAACGGCGAGGAAGTCGACAGCGTCGCCATCGTCACAGCGTCGGCGAGCCCGGATCTCGCCGTGCTGCATCACCGCGTGCCCGTGACGATCGCCGAGGATGCGTTCGAGCAATGGCTCGACTGCTCCTCGGATTCCGCGGAGGGCGTGATGGCGATGCTGCGGGGACCGGACGAGGGCGAATTCGCCTGGCACGAGATTTCGACGCGGGTCAATGCGGTCGCCAATGACGATGCGCAGCTGGTGCTGCCGATCACGGACGAGCAGCGCGAAGCAGAGGCGCCGAAGCCGAAGCGGGCGGCGGTGAAGAAGGCGGCGAGCGGCGGGGGTGACGAGGGGCAGGGGAGTTTGTTTTAGGCCGTGCTCGTTTACGCAACATCGCTTTCGCGCGCTGAAGCCGACCCAATCCTTCAAATTTTATCATTTGGCCGGGTCTATGGTTGACCTGTAAGGGCTAGGATCGGCCGGGATTGCAGCGAGCTCGCCGATGCCAGTGACATCGATACTACTTGCCGTGTTGATCGCGTTCGCGTTGATGGCATTCAGATTGTTTAACAGCCTTCGGACGATGCAGATACATTTGGGCTTCGGCGCTGTATTGCCGAGATATGAGAGTCCGCAGCTCTTCTGGCTTGCGATTGCATTGCAGTGCTTGGGACTGGGCACGCTGTTCGCGATTGTATACGTGGTGTGTTTTGTCGCTCCCAACCAACCGATGAGCTGAATGGGCTTCGGCTACGGGTTAGCGAAAAATCCTCAGCGCCGCGTATTGCAAGAGCATGATGGTCTTGGCGTCGACGATGCGGCCGCCCGCGATCATCGCCAGCGCTTCGTCGATCGTCAGCTCCAGCACCTCGATCTCCTCGCCTTCGTCGGCCAAGCCGCCGCCGGCGCCGACGTGCATCGACGGTTCGTACTCGGCGACAAAGAAGTGGATTTTTTCCGTGATCGCGCCGGGGCTCATGAAGGCTTCGAAGATTTTCCGCACGTCGTGCAGGCGGTAGCCGGTCTCTTCCTCGGCTTCGAGGCGGATGCGCTCTTCGGGCGAGGCGTTGTCGAGCAGGCCCGCGGCGGCCTCGATCAGGAGGTCGTCATGCCCCGCGGTGTAGGCGGGGTAGCGGAACTGCTTCACCAGCACGATGGTTCGCTGCGCGAGATTATAGGGCAGCAAGGTGCAGGCATCGCCGCGGTCGAGTACCTCGCGGTTCTGCGACTGCCACTCGCCATTGTCGCGCCGCCAGTCGAGGCTGACGGCATTCAGCTTGAAATGGCCGTTGGAGAGCGGGCGGACGCTTTTGACGCGGATGCGGTCGGAGATGGTCATGGTTTGGCGCGGCCGTCGATCCACTTGGCGAAGACGATGGTGTCGGCTTCTTCATAACCGATCGAGCGGTAGAACGCGCCGGCTTTCGCGTTCTCGCGGCGGACCAAGAGCTGCAGTTTCGGCAGGCCGGCGGCGCGCAGCCATTGCTCGGCGGCGCCCATGATGGCGCGGCCGAGGCCCTGCTTCTGCCGCTCGGGATCGACGGCGACGTAATAGACCCAGCCGCGATGGCCGTCATGGCCGACCATGGCGGTCGCGACAACAGCGCCATCGGCGCGGCCGACCAGAATGGTAGCGTTGGCGTCGCGCCGCGCCAGCGCGATGTCGCTGGCCGGATCGTTCCACGGCCGCGTCAGGCCGCAGCGCTGCCACAGCGCGATGACGGCGTCGACGTCGCTGTCGGCGATCTCGGCAATGGCGAGCGCGTTGACGGCAGCGGGCGCGTTCACAGCACCTTGCCCGGGTTCATGATCCCTTGCGGATCGAGCATCGCCTTGATGCCGCGCATCAGCTCGATGGCGGTCTTGTCCTTGACATCAGGCAGTTCGTCGCGCTTGAGCACGCCGATGCCGTGCTCGGCGGAGATCGAGCCGCCCATGCGCAGCACGATGTCGAACACGACCTTGTTGACCTCGTGCCAGCGCGCCATGAAGTCGGCGGTGTCGGCGCCGACGGGCTGGCTGACATTATAATGGATGTTGCCGTCGCCGAGATGGCCGAACGGAACGGGGCGCGATCCCGGGATCAGCTTCACCACGGCGGCATTGGCTTCTTCGATGAAGGCGGGCACGGCGGCGACGGGAACGGAAATGTCGTGCTTGATCGAGCCGCCTTCCGGCTTCTGTGCCGCCGACATCTCGTCGCGGAGTTTCCAGAACGCCTGGCGCTGGCTCAGGTTGGCGGCGAGCACGGCGTCGTCGACGATGTCCTGCTCCATCGCCTTGGCCAGGATCGATTCGAGCGCGGCGCGCGCATCGTCACGCACCGACGACAGCTCCATCAGCACATACCAGGGGTGTTTTGACGTCAGGG
>JAKFVP010000644.1 GCA_021732175.1 Bradyrhizobium sp. | reverse complement strand
GTGATAGCCCGCGCCGATCATGTCGAAGCGGCGCGTGCCGTCGGCGATCACGCGGGTGAAGACATCCAGCCGGCCGGTCGAGCTCTTCGGATTGGCGGCGGCGACGATCTCTTTCGGCAGGTTGAGGCTTTCCAGGAGCGGCACGATGTAGACGCAGTTGGTCTCCAACACCGCGCCGTCGGACAGGCTGATCTCGTGCAGCTTCAGTTCGTCGATGCGTTCGGCGACCGTCGAGCCCGGTCCGGGCAGGAAGCTCGCGCGCACGCGATAGGCGATGTCGCCGAGGCGCAGATCGAGGCTCGCCGGCTGGATCTGACTCTCGACAAAGGGATAGGCCGGCAGGATCAGGCCGGAATCCGCCATCGCCGCGATCATGCGATCGGGCAGGATACCGTTGGCGTGCACTGGAAGCGAAAACGACACGGCGTGGTCCTCGGTGAGGTCCCTGGGCGGCGGCCCCGAATTCATCCAAACCCCTGAAATTAGGCTATTTACGGCCTTATCCGATGGACGCCTTGACGGAAAGGGCGCGAGCGAATATCAGGTCCACTTATCCCGTGGTGATTTGAGCCGGCCGGCTTGCAGCCACGTTAAATAAGTCGCTAAACAGGCCGGGGACAGTGTGATCCCGGCCCGTGGAAATTTTTCCAGGCCGGTTTTTTTGTGGCCATTTCGGTGGTCACGCAGGAGGTCACATGTCTGAGGTCAAGTCCGCCGCCCGCTATCGTCCTGAAACCCGCCTGGTGCATTCCGGCACGCTGCGCTCGCAATATGGCGAGACGTCGGAGGCGCTGTTCCTGACGCAGGGTTTTATCTACGACAGCGCGGAACAGTGCGAGGCGCGCTTCAAGGGCGAGGAACAGGGCTTCCTCTATTCGCGCTTTTCCAATCCGACGGTTGCGATGTTCGAGCGGCGCATGATCGAGCTCGAAGGCGCCGAAGCTGCGCGCGCCACCGCCACCGGCATGGCCGCGGTGACAACAGCGGTGCTGGCGCCGCTGAAGACCGGCGACCATGTGGTGGCGGCGAAAGCGCTGTTCGGTTCCTGCCGCTATGTGGTGGAAGACCTGCTGCCGCGCTACGGCATCACCTCCACGCTGGTCGACGGGCTCGACCTCGACCAGTGGAAGGCGGCGATGCGGCCGAACACCAAAACGTGCTTCCTGGAAAGCCCGACCAATCCGACGCTCGACGTGCTCGACATTTCGGCGATTGCCGACATCGCGCACAAGGGCGGCGCGCGGCTGGTGGTCGACAATGTGTTCGCAACGCCGATCTGGCAGAGCCCGCTGACCCTCGGCGCCGACGTCGTGGTCTATTCCGCCACGAAACACATCGACGGCCAGGGCCGCTGTCTCGGCGGCGTGATCCTGTCCTCGGAAGCGTTCATCAACGAGCACATCCACAATTTCATGCGCCAGACCGGCCCGTCGATGTCGCCGTTCAATGCCTGGGTGCTGCTGAAGGGGCTGGAGACGCTCGGCGTGCGCGTGCGCGCGCAGACGGAAACCGCGGGCAAGCTCGCCGATGTGCTGGCCAAGCATCCCAAGATCTCGCGGCTGATCTATCCCGGCCGCGCCGATCATCCGCAGGCGGGTGTCGTGAAGAAGCAGATGCGTGCGGGCTCGACGCTGATCGGGCTCGAGGTTGCGGGCGGCAAGGCCGGCGCGTTCCGCTGCCTCAACGCGCTGAAACTGTCTCGGATTTCAAACAATCTCGGCGATGCCAAGAGCCTCGTCACGCATCCGGCGACCACGACGCATCAGCGCCTGACGCCGGACGCGCGCGCCGAACTCGGCATCAGCGAGGGCTTCATCCGCTATTCGGCGGGGCTCGAGCATGTCGACGATCTGATCGAGGATTTCGAGCAGGCGCTGGCGGCGGTCTAGGCCGAATATACAGCCGTCGTCCCGGCGCAGGCCGGGACGACAGTGAGTCTGCAGCGCCAGCCGAACTACATCGGCCGGTACGCCCGCACGTCGGAGGGCACGGCGACGCCGAGCTTGATCTGGCCGACCGACCTGATGATGTCGTCGGCAAGCAGCTGCGCGAAGCAGGCGTAGCCCCAGTCGTTCATGTGCAGGCCGTCGGGAATGATGAATTCCTCTGTCGGGATCGACTGTTTCTCGTGCCAGTCGCGCATCACCTCGAAGCGCGGGAAGATGCCGACCTTGCGCAGCTCCGCCACCCTGCCGAGCAGCTTCACCATCCTCGTGGCGCCCTCGGCCTTTTCGTTGACACGCGGCGAATATTGGGGATCGACCAGCACGACGTCGCTGCCGGCCGCCTGAATCAGCGCGACGCCGTCTTCGACGAGTTTGGCGGTCTCGGCCTGATCGAGATTGCGCAGCACGGCGTTGGTGCCGACCTGCCAGATCACGAGATCGGGCTTGAGATCGATCACCTCGGTCTGCAGCCGCCGCATCATTTCCGGCGCATCCTCGCCGCCCTTGCCGCGGTTGAGCACGACGATATCGGCGGTCGGATACTGGCGCTTGAGCTGCGCGGCGAGACGGCTGGGGTAGGTGTATTCCGGCGCGGTCGAGCCGTAGCCTTGCGTCGAGGACGAGC
>JAKFVP010000568.1 GCA_021732175.1 Bradyrhizobium sp. | reverse complement strand
GAACCTGTTCCTCTATCGCAACTTCGCCGGCGGAACGCTGGAGACGGAAAGTAGCCATGGCGCCTGACGTTGACGCCAGACGTTCGCGCGCCGATCCCTTTGCACCGCTGACCAGCGAGCACCTTGCCGTCGGCAACGGCCATGAGATCTATGTCGAGAGCGTCGGCCATACTGGCGGCATTCCCGCAGTCTACCTGCATGGCGGCCCCGGCAGCGGCTGCCAGCCCGATCATCGCCGATTGTTCGATCCCGAGCGCTTTCATGCCGTGCTATTCGACCAGCGCGGGGCCGGCCGCAGCCGTCCCAAGGGAGGGCGCGAGCACAACACGACGGCGCATCTGATCGCCGACATGGAAGCGATCCGCCAAAAATTCGGCTTCGAGCGCTGGATGGTGGTCGGCGGCTCCTGGGGCGCGACGCTGGCGCTGGCGTATGCGCAGGCGCATCCGAAGCGGGTCAGCGGCATCGTGCTTCGCGCGACCTTTCTCGGCACCATCGAGGAGATCGAACACGGATTCCTCAAGTCGCTACCTCGCCACCATCCCGGCCTTTCCGAGGACTTCCTCAGCCTGCTCACTGCGGAAGAGCGCAAGGCGCCGATCGCGGCCTACTTCCGCCGCATCCTCGATTCCGATCCCGCCGTGCACGGCCCGGCGGCCCGCGCCTGGGGCGAAACCGAGCGTATCCTCTCCGAGCTCGCGCCAAGCCGCACACGGCTCGATCTCGGTGCACTGAATTCCTCGCGCGCGCTGCCGGCGACGCCGTTCATGGAAGCGCATTACTTTGCCAACAATTCCTTCATGCGGCCGAACCAGTTGATGACGGAAGCCGGCAAGCTCGCCGGCATCCCCGGCATCATCGTGCAGGGCCGCTACGATCTGCTTTGCCCGCCCAGCACATCGCATGCGCTGGCGGCGGTGTGGCGCGATGCGGAGACCAGAATTGTCGAAGGCGCCGGACACACATTGTACGATCCGGGTGTACGGAATGCGGTGATGCGGGCGATTGCCGATATGGCGGGCAAGATCAAATAGCGGGGGACAGAAATGCCGATGGCTGGAAAGGGCATGCTGCTGACGTCGATGGACATCGATGCCGCGCATGAAGCCGAGTTCAACCGTTGGTACAATCGCGAGCACCTTGAGGAGCGCGTCGCCATCGACGGCTTTCTCGAAGCCCGGCGCTACGTGGCCCAGATCGGCAAGCCGAAATATCTCAGCCTCTATTCCACGGAAACCTTCGAGACGCTCGACAGCGACGCGTATCGCGCGGCCCTCGAAAACCAGACCAAATGGTCGAAGGCCAACATCAACCGCTTCAAGAACATGATCCGCGCGGTGGCGCGCATCACCATCAGCCACGGCGTCGGCCGCGCCGCAGCGCTCGGCATCATCCGCCTGCGCCCCGGCGGGGCCAAGGACAAGCTGCGCGCGGCGCTCGACACCCTGCTCGATCCGACCGAACTCGACGGCATTATCTCCATGCACCTGATCGAGAGCGATCCCGCATTGTCGAAACCGCTCACCAAGGATGCCGCTGCATCCGATCCCGGCGCCGGCGACTGGTTCGTGCTGATCGACGCGACAAGCGTACACTCGGTGCCGCTCGCGGCTTCCCGCATCATCGACAACGCCGCGATCAAGCCGCTGGTCGTGACCAACGGCGTCTATCGGCTATTGTTCGATCTCGCTAAAAGCGACCTGCCTTCACATTAATGTGCGCCGCAGCGAGCATGCTGCACCGCCACAAGTGCACGGCGACACGAATGTTTGAGCACGCCAGCCATGAAAACTGGCGATGAGACAAAATTGCCCTTTGTGCAGCCTCTGGAATGGCTCTAATAAGATAAGCCTATGATCCAATTCAGAAACGAGAAGAACGCGCCCTAAGCGTTCGAAAGCAACGACGAGGCCGCGCGGTCCTTGAAACGGCGCGGGCAAGGGAAGAATGAAACCGACCGACATCTCGGCGCCCGACTACTTCCACAAGGTGGTCGATTGCCAGTGGGCTTGTCCCGCGCACACCCCCGTTCCTGAATACATCCGCTTGATCGCCGAAGGCCGCTACAGCGACGCCTACATGATCAATTGGAAGTCGAACGTGTTCCCGGGAATTCTGGGGCGCACCTGCGACCGTCCGTGCGAGCCGGCCTGCCGCCGCGGCCGCGTCGAGGAAAATCCCGTCGCGATCTGCCGCCTCAAGCGCGTCGCCGCCGACTTCAAGGACGACGTCAAGCATCGCATGCCACGGCCTGCGGCGAAGAACGGCAAGCGCATCGCGCTGGTCGGCGGCGGCCCTGCCTCGCTTGCGGTCGCGCGCGATCTTGCGCCGCTCGGCTATCACTGCACGGTGTTCGATTCCGATCCGAAGGCCGGCGGCATGATGCGCAGTCAGATTCCGAAGTTTCGCCTGCCCGACTCCGTGATCGACGAGGAGACCGACTACGTCCTCAACCTCGGCGTCGAGTTCAAGGGCGGCCATCGTGTCGACAGCCTGAAGAAGCTGCTCGGCGAAAACTACGACGCGATCTTCGTCGGCAGCGGCGCGCCGCGCGGCCGCGAGCTCGACATCCCCGGC
>JAKFVP010000002.1 GCA_021732175.1 Bradyrhizobium sp. | reverse complement strand
CTGAAATATGTTTATGGCGAGCGGCTGGAGCGGATGGAAGTTCGCTGAGCGGGTGATTTGCCTGAAGCTCAGCGCTCGTCAGCAATCACCTTGCCGTCGTTCGGCAGCGACCCTGCGTTCACCAGTTCGACATTGCCGCCGAGCTTGGCGATCGTGCGCAGCGTCGAGGTGACCTGATCGCGCAGCGCATCGCTCGGCTTGGCGCATTCCGCCCGCAGCGTCATCACGTCGCTCTCGCCGGCCCGGCTGACCACGAGACGCAGACGGCCGAGTTCGGGATGGCGCTTGCCGATCTCGGCGACCTGCTCGGGGCGCACGAACATGCCCTTTACTTTCGTCGTCTGGTCGGCGCGGCCCATCCATCCCCTGATGCGCATATTGGTGCGGCCGCACGGGCTCTTGCCCGGCAGCGCGGCGGTGAGGTCGCCGATGGCGAGCCTGATCCAGGGATGATGCGGGTCGAGCGAGGTGACGACGATCTCGCCGACATCGCCCTCGGCGACGGGATCGCCGGTGCCGGGCTTCACGATCTCCATGATCAGGTCTTCATTGACGGTCATGCCCTCGCGCGCCGGCGTCTCGAAGGCGATCAGGCCGAGATCGGCGGTGCCGAAGGCCTGATAGGCGTCGACGCCGCGCGACTTGATCTCTTCCTGCAGCGATTTCGGGAAGGCGGCGCCGGAGACCAGCGCGCGCCTGATCGAGGAGATGTCGCGGCCTGCCGTGGCGGCGGCATCGAGCAGGATCTTCAAAAAGTCCGGCGTGCCGCTGTAGCCGACCGGACGATAGGCCTCGATCAGTTCGAACTGGGCCTCGGTATTGCCGGGACCGGCGGGGATGACCGCGCAGCCCAGCGCGCGGGCGGAGGCATCGAAGATGAAGCCGCCGGGGGTCAGGTGATAGCTGAAGGTGTTGAGCACGACGTCGCCGGGGCGGAACCCGACGGCGTGCAGGGCGCGCGCGCCGCGCCAGGGGTCGGTCTGCGTGCCCTCCGGCTCGAAGATCGGCCCCGGCGAGGTAAACAGCCGCGCAAAGGAGCCCGGGTGTGCCCCGACGAAGCCGCCGAACGGCGGGGCCGCCTTGTGCAGGGCGGGGAGCTCCGATTTGCAAAGCACCGGCAGGCGGGCCAGCGCGGCCCGGCTGGTGACCTTGGCGGGGTCGACGCCCCTCAGGCGCTCGGCATAGGCTGGCGCCTCCATGGCCCTGCGCAGCACATCCGGCAGCCGGGCGAACAGATCGGCCTCCCGGCTGGCGTGATCGCGCGTTTCCAGGGCGTCATAATGCTCGGTCATGGCAGGCTCCGGCCGATTGCGGATCGGCGTTGGCGTGGTATCAGACAGCTCGCAGCGGTGCCGGGAGTGGTGTCAGGGAAAGCAATGGGTGATCCGTCCGCGGCCGCAGATGCCGGCGACATTGTCGCGCAGCTTAAATCCTTCATCATCGAGCGCTCCCTGCCGCTGTGGTCGGGCGAGGGCTGGGACGCTGCGTCCGGTGGTTTTGTCGACCGCCTCGACAAGGAGGGCCGCGCCGACCGACAGGCGCCGCGGCGGACTTTTGTGCAGGCGCGGCAGATCTACTGCTACGCCAAGGCGGCCCAGATGGGCTGGTACCCCGAGGGCAAGGCGATCGCGCTGAAAGGGCTCGAACATCTCCTCGCCAAGGCCAAGTCGCCCGACGGGCAGCCGGGCTTCGTCCACAAGCTCGGAGCAGATGGCTTAGTGCTCGATGCAAGGCGCGATACCTACGACCATGCCTTCGTGCTGCTTGCACTCGCGACGGTGTATTCGCTCGACCGCGACGCGCAGGTGCGCTCTGAGATTGACGCGGCGCTGTCATTCGTCGACACCAAACTGCGCTCGCCGCATGGCGGCTTCGCCGAAGGCTTTCCGGCAACGCTGCCGCGCCGGCAGAATCCGCAGATGCATCTGTTCGAGGCGATGATCGCGCTGTTCGACGCGACGCACGATCTCGCTTTCCAGCAGCGCGCCGGCGAATTCTTCGGCCTGTTCATGGCCAGTCTCTACGACAAGCCGCGGCAGGCGCTCGGCGAGTACTTTGAGGAAGACTGGTCGAGGATCGAACCTGTCGTGGTCGAGCCCGGCCACCAGGCGGAATGGGCGTGGCTGCTGAAGGGATTTGAGCGCATCACCGGCTGTCCGACCGGGCGGCCGCGCGGCGAGTTGCTCGCCACCGCGCAGCGCTACCAGGACCCGGCCACGGGCTGCCTGATCGACGCGGGCGATGTCGCCGGCAACATCACGCATGATACGCGCCGGCTGTGGCCACAGACGGAAATCGCAAAAGCGTGGATCGCCCAGGCCGAGTCGGGCGAGGAGGGCGCAGCGGACAAGGCGCGCGCCGCGCTTTCGCGGCTGGAGCGGCACTATCTGCGCCATCCCGTGGCGGGCGGCTGGTACGATCAGTTCGACCGCGCCGGCAATTCGCTGGTCGAAACCATTCCGGCGTCTTCGTTCTATCATGTGCTTTGCGCCGTGACGGAAGCGGAACAAGTCATTGGCTAGGGTGCACAGCCCTGCTTCACCTCTCCCCAGCGGGGAGAGGTCGATTTGCCCCCGGCGATGCGCAGCATCGTCC
>JAKFVP010000579.1 GCA_021732175.1 Bradyrhizobium sp. | reverse complement strand
AAATCCTCTTCCACCATCTCGCATTCGATGACGGGCGCGCAAATATGGCATCCAGAGCACCATCCATACCGGCGGGCCCTCCATTCCCGGCTCCGGCCTGATCGACAAGGATGTGGTGCTGGAGGCCGACACCGACGTGGTCGGTCACATCAATGGCGGCCACACGGCGCTACCCGACGACCAGATCCGATGCATCTGCGAGGGCTGCAAGCGCGGCCTCGAGCTCGTGCATAACGGCAACGAACGCTCGGCGCTGTTCACGCTGCGCACCGCACGCGAGATGGGCGACCTGCATCGCGTCATCCTCGGCACCGACGCGCCCGCCGGCTCCGGCGTGCAGCCGCTCGGCATCCTGCGCATGGTCTCGCTGCTGTCATCGCTCGGCGAATTGCCGGCGGAGATCGCCTTCTGTCTTGCCACCGGCAACACCGCGCGCATGCGCGAACTCGACTGCGGCCTGATCGAGGTTGGCCGCGCGGCGGACTTCGTGCTGATGGACAAGGCGCAGCACTCGCCGGGCAAGAACATCCTGGAGAGCGTGCAGCTCGGCGACCTGCCCGGCATCGGCATGACCGTCATCGACGGCATCGTCCGCACCCAGCGAAGCCGCAACACCCCGCCTGCCGGCAAGGTGCCGGAGATCGTGCCGAAATAAGCCTCCGAAAGCGCAACGTCGCGTTCCCAGAACAGCCGTCATCGCGGCTGCAGCGGCCCTCTGCCGTCTTGACTCCGCCGGCCCCTTGCCAGAGGCTTTCTGACAAGTTTAGTCAATTTGCCGGGTAGCCGCGTGCTTGACGAGGTGGCAGACCGATTGCGCCGCACGGCCCTGTTCACGGCCTGCATCGAAATCGCCCGCAAGACGCTGCCCCCACCGGCCCTGAACTGGCTCCGCGCGCAGATGGTGCGCAATCTCAAGGGCACGCCGCGCGAAGTCTTCACCGAAATCTATCGCCGCAACATCTGGGGCTATCAGGAGACCGTCTCCGGCGGCAGCTCGACGCTAAGCTACACGCAGCAACTGCGGCAGACCCTGCCCGCCCTCATTGCCGAGCTCAGGATCGGAACGTTGCTGGACGCGCCCTGCGGCGACTTCAACTGGATGTCCGAGGTCGAGCTTCCCGTGAAGCATTACATCGGATGCGACATCGTTCCGCTGATCGTGCAGAACGCGCGCATCCGCCATGGCCGGCCCGGCCGGGAATTCCGCACACTCGATCTCTGCCACGACAAGCTGCCGGATGCGGATCTCCTGCTCTGCCGCGATTGCCTCATCCATCTGTCGGAAGACATGATCTTGCTCGCGATCGACAATATTCTCCGCTCCAACATCAAGTATCTGCTGACCACCACCTATCCCGACGGAAAGAATCGCGCGATTCACAATGGCGACTGGTTCACGGTGAATCTCTGCGCGGCGCCTTACAATTTCCCGCCGCCGATCCGCGTACTCGACGACTGGATGCCGCCGTTCGACAGGCACCAGCTCGCATTGTGGGAAGTTGAAAGCCTGCGTCAGGTGCGCCGACAGGCGATTCGGATCGAGCCGATCGCAGCAAACGCCGGTCCATAGCGTCGCGGGCGGAAGCCGCGTCGCATCTTCATTTTCCGAGGAAGGTGGACTGTATGCGGCGAGGCCGCGCCGGCTCCAAAAATTAAAAACCTCCGGGAGGGCATTCCCGGAGGTTTTGGAGGTTTAACGACACGAGTCGATTTCGGTATCCTCGAAATGATCGTCACCATCGCGAGAAGCGAACGTGAGAAATATAGCTGAGTTACTCAGGTAAATCAATCAAGCAATCCTGAAATCCTTCCAAGAAATTCCTTCAAAACCCTTCAACGAAAAACCCCCGGCAGTTGCCTGCCGGGGGTCCTTCAGAGTGTCAGGTCGTCAGGATCAGAAGTTGCGCTGAATGCGAACGTTGAGCGAAACGGCGTCCTGGTCCTTGAACTCGTACGAGCAGGAAGCAGGGGTGCCGGCGCAATTGGGCTTCGGCTGCACGCTGGTCATGCCAGTCGTGCCCGTGTACTTCTGATCGAGATGGAACCACATGACTTCAGCCGAGAACGTCAGGTTCTTGACGGGAGTCCAGCGGGTCACAACACCGAGTTGGGCAGTGTTGAAGTCCGGGTTGCAGGTGTAGTCGGCAGACTTGCCGGCTGCACCACCGGTCGCGGCGCTGTTGGTGTAGACGGCGCAGTACGTCGCCTTCACGTAGGAGTCATGACGCACAGCCGAGTACGAACCGAACAAGCTGGTCGACCAGTAGGGGTCCCAGTTGTGGTTGAACGCACCGCGGACGCCGTAGGCCTTGGTCAGATGGATCTGACCGTCGCCGAGGGCACCAGCAGCACCGGCGGCGAGGCCGGTCGGGAAGTACATCGCATCGGTGGTGACACCGAAGCCGACGCTGTTGTAGGCGCCAGCACGGCCCGAACCACCGAACATCGCGAAGCTCGGCGAGGCAGAGCTGGAGGAGATGACGTTCTTCGTCATGCCTTCAGCGTAGGTCGCGTCGATCTTGAAGTCGTCGCCAGCACCGGTCGGGATGTTCTTGATCTGCAAGGCACCCATGACCGACCAGCCCCACTTGCTGTCGGGA
>JAKFVP010000399.1 GCA_021732175.1 Bradyrhizobium sp. | reverse complement strand
CGTCGTGGTGGACCGGCCGTGGACGCTGGCGCCGTCGATGAATTCGCTGCTCGCGCTGCTCGGGCTCGCGGTGTTTTCCACCGCGTTCGCCTTCGTGATCTATTTCCGCCTGATCCAGACGCTGGGCTCGGTCGGCGCCACCGCGCAGGCCTATTTGCGAGTGCCGATCGGCGTCGCGGCGAGTGTGGTGTTCCTGGGCGAGAGCCTGAGCCCGACCGTCTGGATCGGCCTTGCCTGCGTCGTCATCGGTGTTGCCGCGATGACCATCCCGCAACGCAAGGCCGCGATCGCCTGAGCGGGGTCGCCGGGACAGGTCTGAAAGTTGCGGGGCAGGAAACGGCACTCGGGACGGGCGAACTTCGCCATCCGAGCCGCGCGACTGCTCCCACGGCCCCAGCCCAGGACGGCAGCGGCCAGAATCAGCGCCACCGGCCGAGCCGTCCCGACCAGCTGATCGGTCGGATTTACGACAAATTTCAACATGTTCCCCCAACCCCGGAAGACGTCGTATATTGCGGCCGATTGGAGGTAGGTCTTACCCGCATGACTGCCGAAACGCCGCCGAATCCGCCGAATAATCGGGTGCGATCGCTCTCGATCGGCCAGATGACGTTCGGCAGCTTCATGCTGGTGCTGGCGGTGATCGTGGTCACGGGCGCGGCCAGCGTCATTGCCATCAGGCACATCGACCAGACCTTCGCCGAGCTGCAGCGGCTGCAGAGCGTCGGCGATCTTGCCGAGGATATCGACCGCCGCATGAACGAGCTGCGGCTCGCGGCGCGCGATTTCGTCACCGATCCCGGCACGCAATCGACCCAGATCGCCGAAGCCACGACTGCGCTGAGCGACGTCCTGAAGAAGACCCGCCTCGAGCTTGCGCCCGAGCAGCAGGACATGATCGACGGCGTCACCGAACGCCTTGCGACCTATCGTACCGGCATCGAGCGGATATCGGTGCTGATCACCCGCCGCGCCGACCTGCTCGCAAACCTGCCGCCACTGCGCGACAAGCTCGATGCCGCGATCGCCGGCAACTCCGATGCCGGCGTCACCACCGAACTTTTCCAGTTCCAGAACCGCATCGCGGCGGCGCTGCTCGCGCACAATCCCTCGGCCGCCGAGCTCGCCGCGCAAGGCATCCGCGCGATGACGATTGCCGACCAGAACCTGCGCGATGCCGCCAACGGCTACGCCGAGGCGGTCGTTGCGATTTCGGTCCGCGAACGGCAGATCGCCGAAATCGACAAGGAGGTGCTGGGCACCGAGGGCCGGCTGATCCAGCGCGTCACCGAGCTGCTGCGCGAGGTCAGCGCACGCCGCGGCCATGTGCTGTCGCGCGATTTCGCCCGCACGCTGGCCGAAGCGAAATGGCAGAGCATCGTGCTCGGCAGCATGGGCGTGCTGATCGGCCTGTTTGCGGCCGCGCTGGTGGTGCGCCGCACCGTGCGGCCGCTGGCGCGCATCGCCAATTCGATCCGCGCGGTGGCGGGCGGCGAGAAGAACGTGTCGATCCCCGCAACCGACGTCGACAACGAAATCGGCGACATCGCGCGCGCCGCCGAGGTATTCCGCCAGACCCTGTTCGATGCCGACGCCGCGCGCGAGGCCGCGGTGCGCGCGCTCGCCGAGCAGCGCCAGGCGGAGGAGAGCTATCGCAAGCTGTTCGAGACCTCCGTTGACGGCATCTACGTGACGACGCCCTCCGGCGAGCTGCTCGATGCCAATCCGGCACTGGCGCGCATGATGGGTTACGCCACGCCGAGGGAGCTGATCGAGGGGATCAATGACGTCGCCGATAACGTCTATGTGCACCGATCTGCACGTGACGAGTACGAGCGGCTGATGCAGCGCGATGGCCTCGTGCGCGAGTTCGAATACCAGGTGTGCGCCCGCGACGGCAAAATCCTCTGGCTGTCGGATTCGGCCGGCGCCGTCCGCAACGATGCCGGCGAAATCGTGCGCTACGAAGGCGTGGTGCGCGACATCACCGACCAGAAGCGGGCTGAAGACGCCATTGCCGAAGGCCGGCGGCTGCTGCAGCAGGTCATCGACACCGTTCCGGCGGTGATCAACGTCAAGGACAAGAAGCTGCAGTACGTGCTGATGAACCGCTACATGGCCGGTATCTTCGGCATCGAGCCGCAGGACGCGATCGGCCGCACGACCGCCGAGCTGATGTCGCGCTACGGCGCGGCGAAGACCGACGAGCACGACAAGCGGGTGCTGTCGGCGGGCAGGGAGCTCGGTTTCTACGAGGAAGAGTACAAGGATTCGGCCGGCAATATGCGGCAATGGCTGGTCAACAAGCTGCCCCTGCTCGATGCCGACGGCGAGATCGAGAACATCGTCACCGTCGCGCTCGACATCGGCGAGCGCAAGCGCGGCGAGCAGGAGATGCGCAAGGCGCGCGACGCCGCGGAAGCGGCGCTGCGAAACTTGCGCGAAACCCAGAATTCGCTGATCGAGGCGGAAAAGCTCGCCGCGCTCGGCCGCCTCGTCGCCGGCGTGGCGCACGAGGTCAATAATCCCGTCGGCATCAGCCTGACGGTGGCCTCGGCGCTGGAACGCAAGACCGCCAATTTCGCAGCCGAAGTCGCCCGCGGCGAGCTTTTCCGCCT
>JAKFVP010000649.1 GCA_021732175.1 Bradyrhizobium sp. | reverse complement strand
AACCGGCGCGTGCCGCCGAGCAGCTCGGCCGGCACGCGCCGGTTGGAGCGCTGCGAGCCGTCTTCATAGACGACGTCGAAGAAGGCAAATTCGCCTTTGGGATTGGTGCCGGGTTTTTTGGCCATGGCGGGCTTGTGGTCGATTAGTGCGCCGCTGTCAAATGACGGCTATTCTGCACGGAACGCGCCGATGGGGCGGAGCCGGCGCAGGGGAGGCGGTGATGCCCACAATTGCCTACTTCTATGGGATTGCCATCAGGATGTTTTTCAACGACCACCCTCCGCCGCACTTTTTTGCGTCTTACAGCGGCCATGAGGCGAACGTCTCAATCGAAACGGGCGAGGTAATCGAGGGGCATCTGCCTGCAAATGCGGCCCGCCTCGTGAAGCAATGAGCACTGGCGCACCGGACGGAACTGGAGGATAATTGGCGGAAGGCTCGTGAAAACGCGCCGCTATCGAAGATTGCAGGTCTCGACGAATGATCAAGGTCGCCAGGATAAGATGTATCGGAGGGTATCGCGTGCGCGCGACCTTCAGCGACGGCATGGCGGGCGAATATGACTTCGCCGGCATCATCGGCCATGGCGGACCGATGGTCGAGCCGCTGCGCGACCCCGCGTATTTTGCGCGCGTGTTTCTGGAGGATGGAGCGCCGACCTGGCCTAACGGCTACGACGCTGCGCCCGGCTGGCTGCGTCGTGAGATCGAGCAAACCGGCGCATTGACGCCGGAGGTGGCCGCCTAGGTTTTTCGACCGTAGCAGGGAATTTCCATTCAATGACCGAGAGCAAGACGATTTTCGCGGCCGCCTTCGCTGCCTTCTTTGCTACCCTGGCCATCGCATCCCCGACTTCATCCGCCCACGCTGCCACCTGCGGCAATTCCGCCGCCGGCTATGAGGGCTGGAAGCAGCAATTCGCTGGCGAAGCCCGCGCCAAGGGCATCAGCGCCAACACTATCAACGCGCTGATGGCGACGAATTACGCGCAGGCCACCATCAATGCCGACCGCGGCCAGCGCAGCTTTCAGCTGACGCTCGATCAATTCCTCGCCAAGCGCGGCGCCGGCACCATCGTTTCCAAGGGACGGCAGTTGAAGAACTCGCAGGCCGCCTTGTTCGCGTCGATCCAGCAGCGTTACGGCGTGCCGCCGGGCCCGCTGCTCGCGATCTGGGGCATGGAGACCGGGTTCGGCACGCAGCGCGGCAACCAGAACATGCTCGCCTCCATCGCCACGCTTTCCTACGACTGCCGCCGCTCGGAATATTTCACCGAGCATCTCTATGCAGCGCTGCAACTGATCGATCGCGGCGTGCTCTCGCCGTCGCAGCGCGGCTCCATGCATGGCGAGGTCGGCCAGACCCAGTTCATGCCCAAGGCGATCCTCGCCTACGGCACCGGCAATCTGGAGAATTCAGCGAACGCGCTGATGTCCACCGCCAACTTCCTGCGCGCTCATGGCTGGAAGGCGGGCGCCGGCTACCAGCCCGGCGAAGCCAACTTCGCCGCCATCCAGGCCTGGAATGCCGCCGGCGTGTACCAGAAGGCGATCGCGCTGATGGGCCGGCAGATCGATGGCGGCGCGGAGTAGCCTCTTTCTTCACCTCGCCCCGCTCTTGTCCGCCGAAGCCCGCCTTCGGGCGAAGGCGGATGCGGGGAGAGGCATAGGCCGCCTTCGGCGGCCGTTCCTAAGAACGCCGAAGCGAAGCTTCGGCTATGTCGCATCGCAGATGCGATCCGGGTGAGGGGGTACAGGTCCATCGACGGAGCACTATCGCGGAAGCGGCCCCTCGCCCCAACCCTCTAGGAGCGAGCTTCGCTCGCCTCGACCCCGCAAGAGCGGGGCGAGGGAGCGCCGACACCGTCGCGTCCCTCACATGAGTCTACCGACGCACCTCAGCTTTCTGCTTCACCACCCGCAACCCGCCTCCCGGCCGATCCTCGCTCTCGCCCGCGCCCATCGCCATGATCGCCGTGCCCATCGCGGTCGAACCGAGCGTGACGACAAAGCCGAACAGCAACAGCCCCAGCGCCACCAGCGGTGAACTGTCGCCAAGGATCAGATCGCGCAGGCCGCCGGGATTGAGCAGCAGCAGCCCGCCGACCAGCAGCAGCGCGAGCGCGGTGCCAATCGCAAGATTGATCGCGAGCAGCCGCGCCAGCGGCGTCTTGCGCCATGTCAACCGCATGTCTTCCTGTCTCCGATCATGCATTTTCGCACACCCTGACGCTCGCTGTCTGCGGCGTCAACGTGGCGCGGCGTGAGGTTGTTCCTATTTGCCGCGCGGCGCTCCGCGATCCCCCGCGCAGCTGGAGCTGCTCAAGCCCCGATCGTCATCAATTCGTCCTTTTCCAGGGCGCCGTCGACAATGTGGATGCGCCGCTGCATCTGCTGGGCGAGCGTGACATCATGGGTGACCGCGACGACGGTCTTGCCGTAGGAGGCGACGAGGTCGCGCAGGATTTCAAACACCTGCTTTGTCGAGACCGAATCCAGGCTCCCCGTCGGCTCGTCGGCCAGGATCACCGGCGGATCGTTCGCCAGCGCGCGCGCCACCGCGACACGCTGGCGCTGGCCGCCGGAAAGCTGGTCCGGTGTCTTGTGCCGGTGCGCGCC
>JAKFVP010000346.1 GCA_021732175.1 Bradyrhizobium sp. | reverse complement strand
GGCAGAAGATCAAGCTGCAGTCCGATCCGACCATCATCTATGGCCTGGTCGGCGGCAAGGGCACGCTGGGGCGGCCGATCAAGCGTTCGGAAATCACCCAGCCGACGCCCTACAACACCTATGTGATCGAGGGCCTGCCGCCCGGGCCGATCTCCAATCCCGGCCGCGCCTCGCTCGAGGCCACCGCCAACCCGGCGCGCACGCGTGACCTGTTCTTCGTGGCCGACGGAACCGGCGGGCACACCTTCACGGAAACCTACGACGCGCACCAGAAGGGCGTCGCCAGGCTGCGTGCGATGGAAAAGCAGATCCAGAACGACACGGCCGAGCCCGCCGAGGAGGCGCAGCAGGCGCCGGCCGCCGCGGGCGCACCCGCTGTCGGCGCGGATCCCACCGGGGGCACCAGGCCTCCGGCTGCGGCCAAGCGCCCGGCGCGGCCTCCGGCTCCCGCAGCGCCTGCCCAGGCGCCGGCCCGGCAGGGTGCGGCCCAATCGACCACCTCGCCGCCGGTCGTGCAGCGCTAACCTGTGATGAGATTGGGTTGAACTGGCGCGGCAACGGGAAACACCTCTCCCTTTGGGAGAGGTCGGCGCGTAGCGCCAGGAGAGGGTTTACGGTCCCTCGATGGAGCGGCATCCCTCACCCGATTTGCTACGCAAATCGACCTCTCCCGAAGGGAGAGGTGAACCGAGTTCGCGGCCGATCAATCGACAATATGCCATCGTGCGCTAGCCTTCGCGCCACGCACGGCCAAGCCGATTTCATCAGCGGCGGAATCGTCCTATGGTCGCGCGTCTTTTGAGTCCCACCTTTCGTATTCGGAGATTTTCTGGCGATGGCGCTGTCGAGCATGACCGGTTTTGCCCGCAGCCACGGCGCCAGCGGTCCTTATACGTTCGAGTGGGAACTGAAGTCGGTCAACGCCAAGGGCTATGACCTCAGGCTGCGGCTACCGCCCGGCTGGGACGACATCGAGGCGGCGGCCAAGAAACGCGCCAGTGAGCTGCTGTCGCGCGGCACCGTCTATGCCAACCTGAACGTCAAGCGCACCAACGCGGTGGCGCAGGTACGCATCAACGAGGACGTGCTGTCGGCGGTGGTGAAGGTCGCAGGACAGCTCGCCGGCAGGATCGATGCGGTCGCCCCCAGCGTCGACGGCCTGCTCGCCATCAAGGGGGTCATCGAAGTCGTCGAGCCCGAAAGCGACGAGGAAGAGGACAAGGCCGCCAAGGCCGCAGCGAGCGTGGCCTTCGAGGAAGCCCTGAAAAATCTCATCGAGATGCGCCGCAACGAGGGTGCCACCCTCGGACAGGTGCTGACCCAGCGCCTGGACGAGATCGAAAAACTCGCAGGCCGCGCCGAAGCTGCGCCCGGGCGCAAGCCGGAGGCGATCCGCGCGCGGCTCGCCGAACAGGTCGCGGTCCTGCTGGAAGCGTCCGATCGCTTCGATCAGGACCGGCTCACCCAGGAAGCGCTGCTGATCGCGACCAAGGCCGACATCAGGGAAGAGCTCGACCGCATCGCCTCCCATATCGCGCAGGCACGCGAGATGCTCGGCAAGGGCGGACCTGTGGGGCGGCGGCTCGATTTTCTCGCGCAGGAATTCAACCGCGAGGTCAACACCTGCTGCTCCAAGTCGAACGACATCGAGCTCACCAATACCGGGCTTGCGATGAAGAACGTCGTCGAGCAGTTCCGCGAGCAGGTCCAGAATCTGGAGTGAGGCGATGGCGGCGGGCAGCCAGGGCTCTGACGGGGTGGAACGGCGCGGACTGATGTTCGTGCTGTCCTCGCCCTCGGGCGCCGGCAAGACCACGCTGTCGCGCATGCTGATGAAAGAGGTGCCTGACCTGCAAATGTCGGTCTCGGTGACGACGCGGCCGATGCGGCCCGGCGAGGTCGAGGGCAAGGACTATTTCTTCATCGATCAGAAGCGTTTTGACGAAATGGCTGCCAAGGGCGACCTGCTGGAATGGGCGCCGGTGTTCGGCAAGAGCTACGGTACGCCGCGCGCGCCGGTCGAAACCGCGCTCGCCGCGGGACGGGACGTGCTGTTCGACATCGACTGGCAGGGCACGCAGCAGCTGCGCGAAAAGGCCGGCCCCGACGTCGTCAGCGTCTTCATCCTGCCGCCCTCGGCCGCCGATCTCGAAAAGCGCCTGCACACCCGTGCGCAGGATTCCGAAGAGGTGATCCGCGGCCGCATGGCGCGTGCCAGCCATGAGATGAGCCACTGGGCGGAATATGACTACATCGTCGTCAACCAGAATGTCGACGATGCCTTTGCCGAGGTGCAGTCGATCCTGAAGGCCGAGCGGCTGAAGCGCGCACGCCGGACCGGCCTCACCGGATTCGTGCGCAATCTGCAGCGGCAACTCGAGAAATAAACCACGGCCTCGGCCGTCTGCCTCAGGCGGCGCGGCGTCCGCTCTTCTGCGCTCGAAGCCGCTTGCGCTGCCGGTACGCATCGCCGGGCCGGCGCGACATTTCCAGCGGCGGCATCATCGACGGGTTCGGCGAACGCTCCGCCTTGCGCTGGGCGAGCCAGGCGAACAACAGGCTCATCAGTACGCCGAAGACGGACAGTCCGCCGGCGCCGATGCTGGTCACCATCGTCGCCGG
>JAKFVP010000331.1 GCA_021732175.1 Bradyrhizobium sp. | reverse complement strand
TTCGGCATGGCCGGCGGGCTGATCCTGATCGGCGTGCTGCTGACCATCCTGCCGCTGCCGTCGGCGATGGTGCTGCATGCGATCACGCAGATGGCCTCGAACGGCTGGCGCGCTTTCCTGTGGCGGACGCATATCCGCTGGCGGCCGGTGTTCGTCTATCTGATCGGCTGCGGCCTTGCGCTCGGCGCCTGGTCGCTGACGCGCTACGTGCCGGACAAGCCGATCGCGCTGCTGATGCTCGGCATCACGCCGTTCATGGCGCGGATGACACCGGCCAGCATCAAGCCGAACCCCGACAGCGTCGCGCAAGGCTCGTTCTACGGCTTCATCTGCATGGGACTGATGCTGATGACCGGCGTGTCCGGTCCGCTGATGGACACTTTCTTCCTCGGCGGCAAGTTCGGCCGCAAGGAAATCGTGGCGACCAAGGCGACCTGCCAGGTCGCAAGCCACTTCGTGAAGCTGATCTATTTCGGCGGCATCATCGACCAGGCGGCCTCGCTCGATCCGGTGCTCGCGGCCGTTGCCGTCGCGGCCTCGATGCTCGGAACCACGCTGGCGCGGCGGCTCCTGGAAGCCATGAGCGATGCCCAGTTCCGCACCTGGGCCAATCGCCTCATCACCACAATCGCCTGCTACTATATCGGCTATGGCAGCTGGCTGCTGCTGAGCCCGCATTTCATCAAGACGTGAACGGAGGGCTTTGATGCGTGACGCAACAGACGCTCTGGTGCTCGATCTCGTCGAATGGATCGCACGCGAGCCGCGGCCCTATGCGGAGGTGATCGAGACCTGGCGCACCTCATGCCCGCGGCTGACGATCTGGGAAGACGCCGTCGACCGCGGCTATGTCGCGCGCCGGCCTACCGCCGACGGATTGCGCGTCACCATCACCGAAGGCGGCGAGAAGTTTTTGCGCGCGCACGGAAGAATGCGATCAACCGCCGATACCTAGATCCTGCCGCACGTCACAGGAGTCCCGCCCCTGCGATCACGCGCTTGCCTTCAGTGAAGCCGCGGAGGCGGCGCTCATGAAGAAGCCTGGCGTCGTGGCTGAAATCCACGCGTATATGACGGTTCTGTGAATGATTTGGCTCAACGCAACGGCCGCGCCCATGCCGCATAACGCGTCTGGTCGTCGGAAAGGTGCGCTCGTGAAAGCCGTCATCGTCAAGGAACTCGGACAGTCAGACATTCTGTTGCCGTCGCTCGTCGCGGAGGGGCTCGCCGCAAACGATCGCATCAAACTTCGCCTGAGCGCGCTTCAGGCTGCCGCACAGCACGCGAAAGATCCGGACCGCGCCGTCGCCGACCTGAACGTGGAAAGCCGGGCGGCGGGAATTGCACCGGCCACGCTGGTGACGCTGATCAGCGGCGCGCATCTCGCGGGCGACGGCAGAATTGTCGCGCCCGGTCTGGCACCGCTGCTGAAGGATATCGATGGTGACGCCGCGACCATGATCGGCGCCGTCGCTTCCGGTGACCGTGCCGAGGGCGAGAAATTCGAGACGCGGCTGGCCGCGATCCGTGCTGCCGGTCATCTCGAAGCTTCGGCCGAAATCGAAATTGCCCGTATCGGGCGCCTCACGGGTGTCACGCAGGAGGGGTCGGACAGCCTGCATCGGTTGGTGATGGATCTGCACAAGGAGCTGAACAAACTCGCGGCAAGTCATTGCGAGGAGATCGTGGCGGGCGCACATGCCTTCGGCATCGGCAAAGAGGACCGTGCGCCGGTCGAGGGTTTCATGCGCGGAGTCAACGCCACGATCGGGCTGAAGTTCAACCATCCCGGTCTCGAGGCCACAGCCGTTCGCTCGGGTGATCGCCTTGTGATCCAGAATGACATCGGCACCACCGATGCGCACGTGGTGGTCATCGCGGTTACAGGAAATGCAGTGACGGTGACTTACACAGACGTGCACCGGGCGCGCGCCAGGTTTCTGCTGTCGCTGTTCGACAAGTTTGCAGTCCAGTGGAGCGGCCTCGACCAGCACGCCGCTGCGGGTCTCGAGGAGGACGGTTCGTTTTACCTCGTCACCGGTCTTTACGAAGCGAGCGATGCCAATCAGCGTGACGCGTTTCTGGAGGCGGTCGGCGCCTCGCTGGTTTTCCTGATCGACTGGAACAAGGCGCGCAAGCTGCTGCGCACCTGGGTTGCCAAGGATGACGCCGTGCGCATTCTCGACTGGGCCGCCCGGCACCGCATCGGCCATCGCGCCTTCCTGGAGCTCGGCGGCAATGAGCTTCTCTGCGCAGCGGTGCGAAATGCGGCGCCGACCCGGATCGGCTTTGGCGAACGGCTGGACCAGGTGCTGGGCCGCGATGCGGCGATCAATTTTCTGAAGGCCACGCTGCAAATCTCGACCGAGGCACTGCTCGCGGGACAATCGTCCAGGCTGGCGCGTGATCGCATCGGGGCGGACCTGGTCCGGCATCTCGACCGGGTGGACGGCGCGCTGCTCGAGATCGTGCTGCGCCAGATCGGATTGGCTCACGACATCGCCATGGCGGTGTATCACAACATCGCCGACGCAAAGGCCGACCAAGCGGCCGGCAGGCAACTTGCTGTCCGCGCCGGCCGGATCGAGCAGAAAGCCGACCGGATCGCGATCGAGGCGCGCGCCGAGATCGGCCGGCGCGGAC
>JAKFVP010000587.1 GCA_021732175.1 Bradyrhizobium sp. | reverse complement strand
GAACAGCCGCCCTTCCTGCGCCTCCAGCGTGAAGATCGGCATGAACGACACGGTGATGATCAGCAGGCTGAAGAACAGCGCGGGCCCGACCTCGGAGGCCGCCTCGATCAGGATCTCGAGCCGCGGCTTGCCGGGCGGCGCACGCTCCAGATGCTTGTGCGCATTCTCGATCATGACGATGGCGGCATCGACCATCGCGCCGATCGCGATCGCAATGCCGCCCAGACTCATGATGTTGGAACCGATTCCGAAATATTTCATGGCGCCGAACGCCATCAGCACACCGACCGGCAACATCAGGATCGCCACCAGTGCGCTGCGGACATGCAGCAGGAACACGACGCAGACCAGCGCCACCACGATGCTCTCCTCCAGCAGCGTGCGCTTCAGCGTATCGATGGCGGCATAGATCAGGTTGGAGCGGTCATAGACCGGCACGATCTCCACCGATTTCGGCAGGCTGGTCGCAATCTCCGCAAACCGCTTCTTGACGTTCTTGATCACGTCGAGCGCGTTCATGCCGAAGCGCTGCAGCACGATGCCGCTGGCGACCTCGCCCTCGCCGTTCAGCTCGGTGATGCCGCGCCGCTCGTCGGGGCCGAGTTCGACCCGCGCCACGTCGCGCAGCAGCACCGGCGTGCCCTTGTCGGCCTTGAGTACGATGTTGCCGAGGTCGTTGATGTCCTTGATGTAGCCCTTGCCGCGGATGACGTATTCGAATTCCGACAGCTCCACCGTGCGGCCGCCGACATCGGCGTTGCTGGCGCGGATCGCCTCGCGCATCCGGCCCATGGTGATGCCGAGATTGCGCATCCGCTGCGGATCGAGGATCACATTGTACTGCTTGACGAAGCCGCCGACGCTGGCGATCTCCGCCACGCCTTCGGCTTTGGCGAGCGCGAACCGGAGATTCCAGTCCTGCACCGTGCGCGTGTCGGCAAGGTTCAGCTCCTTCGAGATGACCGCATACTGATAGACCCAGCCGACGCCGGTCGCATCCGGCCCGATCGTCGGCGTCACGCCGGAGGGCAATCGCTGCGCTGCGCTGTTGAGGAATTCGAGCACGCGCGAGCGCGCCCAGTAGATATCGGTACCGTCCTCGAAGATGACGTAGACAAAAGACACGCCGAAGAAGGAGAAGCCGCGAACCACCTTCGATTTCGGCACCGTCAGCATCGCCGAGGCCAGCGGATAGGTGACCTGGTCCTCGATCACCTGCGGCGCCTGCCCCGGATATTCGGTGTAGACGATGACCTGCGTGTCCGACAGATCGGGAATGGCGTCGAGCGGCAGATGCAGCAGCGCCCAGAGGCCGGCCGCCGCCGCAAAGCCGGTGGCGAACAGCACCAGCAGCAGATTGCGCGCCGACCAGCCGATAATGCGGGCGATCATGGCTGGCCTCCGCCGGCGAGACCCCTGAGCGCGGCCTTGAGGTTGCTCTCGGCATCGATCAGGAAATTGGCGCTGACCACCACCGGCTCGCCGTCGCGCAAACCGTCGCGCACCTCGACATAGCCGCCGCCGCGCTGGCCGATCTTGACCTCGCGCGGCTCAAACCGTCCCTCGCCCTTGTCGACCAGCACCGTCTGCCGCGTGCCGGTATCGAGCACGGCGCTTTCCGGCACCGCCAGCACGGCCTCGGCCCTGCCGACATGGATCTCGGCATCGACATACATGTCGTGAAGCAGTTTCAGGTCGGGGTTTTGCAGCTCAGCGCGAAGACGCGCGGTCCGCGTCTGACTGTTGATCTCGGGATAGATGACCTCGACCTTCCCTGTGAATTCGCGCTCCGGAAAACTCCGCGCCTTCACCACGATGCGCTGACCGATCGATATCGCGCCGAGGTCGCGCTCGGCAACATCAATGAGCGCCCACATCACCGAATGGTCGGCAATCCTGAACAGGACTCCGCCCTGCTGCGCGCGCATTCCTTCGATGGCATTCCGCTCCAGCACGATGCCGTCGCGCGGAACGGTCCACTGGATCGAGGTCGGGACGTTCTTGCTTTTCTCGATTTCCGCGATCACCGCCTCCGGCACATCGAGATTGATCAGCCGCTGCCGGGCGCCCCTTCCGTACGCGCTGTCACCGCCGGTCGTTCTGGTCGAAATGGTGGCGAGATATTCGGCTGCAGCAGAAGTCACCGCGGGGCTGTAGACCTCGATCAGGGGCTGGCCCTTGAGGACGTGCGAGCCCGTCGTGACGTCGGCGACCTTCAGGACAAAGGCGTCAGACCGCATCGCGACGACGGAAACCCGGCGCTCGTCGAGTTGAACAGTCCCAGGCGCGCGGATCAGCGTGCCGATCACACGCGGCGTCGCCGCCTCCGACTTCACGCCGGTGCGCTGGATCTTGCCCGGCGAGAGTTTCACCGAGCCGTCGTCGCTGTCATCGCCCTCATAGACGGCGATGTAATCCATCCCCATGGAGTCCTTCTTCGGCACCGGCGAGGTGTCCGGCAGGCCCATCGGATTGCGGTAGTACTTGATCTTGCGCGGGCCCTGCGCCGTCATCGGCGGTTCGGGCGCAGGCTTCGGCTCGAAGCTGATATCGGCGCCGGCGGGCACGGCGACATAGTCGCGCCCGTCCGGCGTCTTCTTCGGCGTCGACGAATAGGACGGCTTGCCGTCGGGATCGCGGTAATAGAG
>JAKFVP010000030.1 GCA_021732175.1 Bradyrhizobium sp. | reverse complement strand
GCCTCTTCCTGAGCAAGGGTGTGGCCGGCTTCCGTTCCGGCAAGCCCGTGTTCCTCTACAACCTGCTCAACCTCAAGCGCACGATCTGGTCGGGGCCGGAACTCGGCCCCGGCAAGCACACCATCGTCTTCGACTTCAAGTCCGATGGTCCGGGGCTTGGCAAGGGCGGCACGGGCGTGCTCTCCGTCGACGGCAAGGAAGTGGACAGGAAGTCCATCGAACACGGCACACCGATCACATTCCCCGAGGACGAGACCTTCGACGTCGGCATGGACAGTCGCACGGGCGTCGCGATGATCGAGTATCGTTACGATCCTCCGTTCAAGTTCACCGGCAAGATCGACAAGCTGACGTTCAAGCTGGAACCGGAGCTCAAGGACCCGGCGCAAGCCAAGGCAGAACTCGGAGCCAGGCCAGCGCCGGAGCCGGATCCCATTGAAGCGTCGAACCCTCAAAAGCCGGCCGCGAACGTCGGCAAGAAATGAAAGGCGCCCTGGCATTCGCTGCCGTCGGCGAAGCTGCGACGGGATTGGCGCTGCTGATCGCTCCCTCGCTGGTCGGTCAGTTGCTGCTTGGTGAGCAACTGGCTGGAGTCGCGATACCGGTTGCCCGTGTGGCCGGCATCGCGTTGATTGCCTTGGGGATCGCCTGCTGGCCGGGTTCGCCGCTCCTCGGCATGTTGACCTACAGCGCGCTGGTAACGCTGTATCTTGCCTATCTCGGTCTTGCAGGTGGTTTGTCCGGCGCCCTTCTTTGGCCGGCAGTCATCCTTCACGCGATCCTGACCGCGCTATTGACCCGTGACGTCGCGCGAATGCGGTACGACTTGCGCCATTGAGCTGATTATCGCGCGTCTCGACTTGGCTTTGGTTTGATTTGTGTTTTCGAAACTCGAGCTGCTCAAATCGGACTACCCATCCGCCTGCAGCCACTCCGCAGCCCCGCGCCACAGCGTGTCGCGGTGCTCGCTGCGGAAGAAACCCATGTGGCCGATCTTCTTCACGCCGATATCGTTCGGCGAGATGCTGACGAGGTCGGGCTTGGTTGCGGTGTAGCCGGAGAGAAGCAGTTCGACCAGGGTGCGCGTCGCAAACGGATCGTCGGTGAAGCAGAGCGCGCGCAAGGGATTTTTGTAGTTGTGGAAGTTCTCGCGGGTATCGAGCGTGGAGTCGCCGAACAGATAGCGCTCGTGGTTCACCCAGCCTGTCCATTGCAGGAAGGCGTCCTTTGGCAGGTCCATGCCGAAGCCCGCCCAGCCCGGCATGTAGCCAAATAGCTTTGTGAGGGGCACGCCGATGAAATTGAGCATCGCATAGACGCGGTAGCGCTCGGGCGAGGCCATCAGCTTCCAGTAGCCGCCGCCCGCCGCGATGAAGAGCGCGCGCGAGACTTCCTTGTTGTTCGGCAGCAGCCCGAGCGCCTGGCCGCCGAAGGAATGGCCGACATAAATGAGGGGCATGTTGCCGTAACGCTCGCGCATCCATTGCACGGTCGAAGCGATGTCCTTGGCGGCCCAGTCGGACATCGAGGCCTTGAAGCCGACCAGCGAACGCGGCTGGTTGTAGCCGGTCACCGCCTTCTGTCTGCTGTCGCCCGTGCCGCGGTAGTCGTAGGTCAGGACCGCGCAACCGCGCCGGGCGAGGTAACCGGCAAAGCCGCGATAGAGCTTTCGCGGTACGGCTGTGGCCGAATTGATCAGCACGGCATGGCTGCGCTTGCCGGTGCGGGGCAGGAAGAGGGTCGCGCCCAGCGGATAGCGGTCGGCCGCCGGCACGATGATGTCGTCCGCAAAGACATCGTCCAACCCAGCCTCGGCCACCTTGGCTTCCCTCACAACTTCAAGCATGCCCTTAACAAATGCGAATTCAGCTTTTGCCGCAAGGGCTTGACGTTGCAGTCGGAAATCCTTGTGGCGGAGTGTTGCGCCCCTGTGTATAACGCGGCCCTCGCAACCGCTTGTTAAGTGGCGGTTTTTGCTCAGGAGTTAACGATCATGGCCGAGCGGTGGACGCCCGACAGCTGGCGCAGCAAGCCGGTGCTGCAGATGCCAAATTACCCCGACGCGGGGGCACTGGCCGATGTCGAGGCGCAGCTTGCGACTTTTCCGCCGCTGGTGTTCGCGGGCGAGGCCCGCAACCTGAAGAAATCGTTAGGCCGCGTGGCGCGGGGCGAGGCCTTCCTGCTGCAGGGCGGCGACTGCGCCGAGAGCTTCGCCGAACACGGCGCCAACAACATCCGCGACTTCTTCCGCGTCTTCCTCCAGATGGCCGTCGTCCTGACCTATGCCGGCGCGCTGCCGGTGGTGAAGGTCGGCCGCATCGCCGGCCAGTTTGCCAAGCCGCGTTCCTCGCCGACCGAGAAAGTCGACGGCAAGGAGCTGCCGAGCTATCGCGGCGACATCATCAACGACATCGCGTTCACGGAAAGCGCGCGCACGCCCGATCCGCAACGTCAATTGATGGCTTATCGCCAATCCGCGGCGACTCTGAACCTGCTGCGCGCATTCGCGACCGGCGGCTACGCCAATCTCGCCAGCGTGCATCAGTGGATGCTCGGCTTCCTCAAGGACTCGCCGCAGTCCCGCCGCTACAAAGAGCTGGCCGACCGCATCTCCGAGGCGCTCAATTTCATGCGTGCCTGCGGCCTCGATCTCGAAGCCCATCCGGAGCTGCGCGCCAC
>JAKFVP010000216.1 GCA_021732175.1 Bradyrhizobium sp. | reverse complement strand
CCTGGGTCCTGCTGGTATGCATCAAGAGCGCCAGTCGCTTTTTGCTGAGCTTGCGTTCGCGCATCGCCTCGGCAAGTTGCCAGGCGATGACTTCCTTGATGGCCTTGGCCTGGAATTCCGCGAGGACGCCTTCTTCCTCGAGAAAGCTGTCCAGCGTCGGGCCGCGATGTTTGTTCTCAGCCATTTCCAACCTCTTTCTGGCGCTTTCGGGCCAATTCAAAATCTGCCGCAGGCGTCTTCTGCGACTTCTTGATGAATCCATGCAGCGCGTAAAGCTCGCCTTGGTGGAAGCAGAACAACACGCGGGCGATCGTGCCGTCAGACAAGGACGTCCGCACTTCGAACAAACCCTTGCCCATCGGGCGGACCAACGGCATTCCGACCGGCCAACGAAACTGGACCCGCTGCAGGTCCTGGCCAATCTCGCGGCGATTGACTTCGGGGAGGCCGAGCAACCAGTCGCGAACGGGTACATTGCCTGCCTCGGTCTGGTAGAACACCAGCTCGATGCGTTGTGCAGTTCCCGATCCCATGCCATTCATATGCACTATATAAGGTGCATAGTCAAGCCGATTTCAACCCGGTGGCAATGCCCGTCGCTTGGCCCCTGTGCATTATTCGGACACAGATTCACGGTAGCCGCGTAACGATCAGGAACGATTGGCCAGTTTGAGCGGCATTAGCCCATCGGCGTCGAGTTCGATTCCATCTGACCAGACATAGTCGCCGGTGAGATTGATCCGGTCCCAGCCCAACGGAGAAAGTTGCGAAATCAGAGTGGGATCGAGTTTTGTCCCGCGCTTTTCCAGTTCGGCTAAGGCGCGACCGAGATAGCGGCAGTTGAAAAGAATGATGGCGGCAGTGACAAGATTGAGGGCGGCGGCTCGCATTTGCTGGTTTTCCAGGCCACGATCGCGAAAGCGTCCGAGCCGGTGAAACGCTACCGCGCGCGCTAGGCTGTTGCGTGCTTCGCCCTTGTTGAGTTCACCGGTGACGAGCTGGCGAAGCGCCGGGTCCTGAAACCATCGCAGCGTGAACAGCGTGCGCTCGATGCGTCCGACCTCACGCAGTGCGGCGGCAAGACTATTCTGTTGCCGGTAGGCGGACAGCTTTTTCAGGATGAGCGACGGCGTGACGGTTCTATCGCGCATCGCTCCGATGACGCGCTGAATGTCGGGCCAGTGATTGACGATCAGATCGCGGTTGAGCCGGTGCCCGAATAGCGGCGCGAGGCGTCCATAGCGCTTGGATGTCTCAAAGGCGTATAGGCGACGATCGGACAGGCGCGGAATGCGGGGTTCGAAATCGAGCCCGAGCAAGTGCATGACCGCGAACACGATATCCGAAACGCCGCCGCCATCGACGTGCAGCGCGGACAAGTTGGCGCTGCTTTCGTGACCGAGGATGCCATCGAGTGCGTGGATCGCTTCGCCAGCAGTGCCGGCGATCACCGTTTGATGCAGCGGGGCATATCGGTCTGTAATTGTGGTGTAGATTTTGACGATCGGATCACGGCCGTAATGCGCGTTTACCAGTCCGCCCGCCTCGCCGGCCCCGCCAAGATAATAGGCTTGGCCATCGGCGGAGGCGCGCCAGCCCTCACCGAACCACGCCGCCATCGGTTCGGCGTGTATGGCGTCGGTCAAACAGCCAAGGGCGGCGCGGAACGTCTCTTCGCGCATGTGCCAGGTTTGCATACGCAGGAGCGCGCGACGCGACGCGACGCCGCAGACTTCAGCCATACGGTAGAGGCCAAGGTTCGTCGCTTCGGCGATTAGCGCGGCGAGGAAGGCGCGCTCGTCGCCGGGGGGAAGCCCGGTCGAGACATGCCCGAATTGGGCGGTGAAGCCGGTCCAGCGTTCGACCTGCGACAAGACATCTGTGATGCGGGTCGTCGGCACAAGTCCGTAGCAGTTCATAGCCAGCCGCCTGCCGTCGTCACGCTCGGCAAGATCGGTCTTCGGTTCTTTCGGAAAGCGCAGTCGGTCGCCAGTGAACAGAGCAGGATCCCCGCCGGGCAGACCTCGCGAAACACCGAGCAGCGCGGCGTCGAGTTCGACCGCTCGCGCGTCGAGCCACGCGTGGGGATCGGAAATCTGGCCGATCTGCGACGGGGCGGCATCCGCACTCGGAGCGAGCAGCGTATCGAGCGACCGGTGCAGCCGGGAGGTGGGCACCCAGATGTCGCCCGCCGCCAGCGCGCCGGCCAACGCGGAATAGGTCGCCAGTTCCCAATAGGTGCGATCTATCTTGCTGTCCGTTACGACGTATTGCTGCCAGCGCCGCTCGATATGACCGAGCGGCACGCCGTCGGGAAGCGGTGTTCGCCAATCACCATCTAATTCAACCAGGATCTTAATCGCCGCACGCAGCGGCACGGTACTTTTGCGACCCTCGAATACAAATGCCCTCAAGAAGCGCGGCCCTGCCCGCTTGAAAGTCCGATATTCCGGGGCAATCTCGCTGATTGCGTTGTCTCTCCCCGGCCTCGTCGTTCGGCGAATGAGCGCGGCATCTGCATCGATCGTGTCGAGCGGGGCCACCGCTGCGACCGCTGCGGCGATATCGCCGCCGGCGCGTGCGGCCTGACTGACCGCCTCAAGCACCGCAGCAACGCGGATCAGCCGATCACGACCTTGGTCGGCCGAAGCCACGATCGCTTGTTCGAGCCGTTTGCGGGCTGTC
>JAKFVP010000603.1 GCA_021732175.1 Bradyrhizobium sp. | reverse complement strand
GGTGTAGGAAATCTGGATCGCGTCTTCGCGATTTCGCGGCCCGAAACGGTCCACGGTCTGCGCGGGCTGCAACTGGGCCGGCGGGTTGCCGATCACCTGGGTATAGGTGGCCTGGCTGATGGCCAGCGCCACCTCGGCAGCGTTGAGGTCGGAGAGGCCGCGGTTGAGGCGGGCCTCGGCCTGGGCGGTATCGGTCGGGGTGACATCGCCGGCGTTGAGCCGCTTCTGGGTGATGCTCTGGGTCTCGCGCAGGAAGGCGACGTTGGCGCGCTGCGCCTCGACCAGCGACTGGTTGGCGAGCACGTTGGTATAGGCGGTGACCGCATCCAGCAGCACGCCCTGGCCGGTATTGCGCAGCGCCTCGCGGCCGGAACTGACTTGCAATTCGGCCACCCGGACGCTGTTGGCGGTCTTGAAGCCGTTGAACAGTACTTGCGTGACGGTAACCCCGATCTGCCAAGGCTTTAGCGAAGCGGATTGAACCGTGTTGTCAGGCAGCAGGTTGCGCACCTGCTGCAGGCCGGCGCTCAGGCTTGCGATGATCTGCGGCCGGTAACCCGCGAGCGCCTGTGGGACATTTTCGTCCGTGGCACGCTGGCGCGCCCGCTCGGCGTTCAGCGATGGATTGGTCTGGTAAGCCCGCGCCAGCGCATCCGGCAGGCCCTCGGCAGCGGCCGGCACGACTATGCCGGCACAAGCGATCACGCCAAGGCTAATGCCCAACCGAAGCACGCGCCCTGTTATGTCGTGACCAACGCTTGCGTCACGCCTCGTCATCTGATCCTGCAACCCAACCCCACAAAGCCGTCCGCCCCCGCCGACGGCTTTGTCTCGTCTACCTGTTTACGGGGAAGCGGCGCCACTGACAAAGGGCCGCGCGACATCTTCACATGAAATCAGTGCTTGGCTGTGGCCGGTACGTCACAGACACTCCCGGCCGCAAATCGGTTATAGCCGTCTGGCGGCGGTCACACGATTCCGTGACCCACGTGTAAGTTTTGCCTCGGGATGCCGTCCTTGATGCCAAAGCAGTTTTCCGACCCCGAGGCGGTCGTCGACGAGATCATCGGCGATGTCGGCAAGAACCTCGTGGTGGGTCTGCCGCTTGGGCTCGGCAAGGCCAATCACATCGTCAATGCGCTGTATGCCCGGGCGGCGGCCGATGCCTCCATCAGGCTGACCCTGTTCTCGGCGCTGACGCTGGAGAAGCCGAAGCCGGGGAGCTTCCTGGAATCCCGTTTTGCCGGACCGCTGATCGAGCGGCTGTTCGGTGGCTATCCGGATCTGGCCTATGTGGCGCCGCTGCGTGCCGGCCGGCTGCCGCCGAACGTTGAGGTGCTGGAGTTCTTCTTCCTGGCGGGGCGGTGGCTGCACGTGCCGTTCGCGCAGCAGCACTATATTTCCGGGAACTATACCCACGTTGCTTCCTACCTGCTGGCGCGCGGGCTCAATGTGGTGCTGCAGCTCGTCGCCAAGCGCGTGGTTGATGGGCAGACCCGCTACAGCCTGAGCTGCAATACCGACATCACGCTGGACATCATGGGCGCGCGCAACGAGGGCCGCGCCAACTTCAAGCTGATCGCGCAGGTCAATTCCGAGCTGCCGTTCATGCCGGGGCCTGGCGATCTGCCGGCGCAGGAATTTTCCGCGGTGCTCGACAGCCCCGCCACGCAATTCCCGCTGTTCGCGCCGCCGGCAGAGCCGGTCAGCGACACCAGATATGCGATCGGCCTGCATGCCGCGAGCCTGGTGCGTGACGGCGGCACCCTGCAGATCGGCATCGGGCAGGTCAGCGATGCCCTGGCGCAAGGACTGATCGTCCGCCATCGCAGCAACGGGCAATTCCGCGAGATCATGGCGCGGCTTTCGCCAGATATCGCGCCCCGCGAAACGTCGGCCTTCGACAAGGGCCTTTACGGCGTCAGCGAGATGATCTTCGAGGCGTTTATCGGCCTGATCGAGGCCGGCATCCTCAAGCGCGCGGTCGACGGCGTGATCCTGCACGGCGCGTTCTTCGTCGGGCCGAAGAAGTTCTATCGCGCGCTACGCGAGATGAAACCGGAGGAGATATCCCGCATGCGCATGATGCCGGTCTCCTTCACCAACGCGCTCTATGGCGACGAAGAGGCCAAGCGCAAGGCGCGGCGCGATGCGCGCTTCGTCAACAATGCAATGATGGCGACCTTGATGGGCGCGGCCGTCTCCGACGGGCTCGAGAGCGGGCAGGTCATCAGCGGCGTCGGCGGCCAGTATAATTTCGTAGCCCAGGCGTTCGAGCTCGAGGGCGCCCGCGCGCTGCTGACGCTGGAGGCGAGCCGGTTCGCGGGGCGCAGGGTGCTGTCCAACATCCGCTGGTCCTACGGCCACGAAACCATTCCGCGGCATTTGCGCGACGTCTTCATCACCGAATATGGCGTCGCCGATGTGCGCGGCAAATCCGATGCCGATGTGATCGCGGCGATGCTTTCCATCGCGGATTCGCGCTTCCAGGACGAGCTGGCGCGGCAGGCGAAGGACGCCGGCAAGCTGCCGAAGGGTTTTGCAATTCCCGCCGCCCATCGCGAGAATTTTCCGGAGCGGATTGCTGCCGCGATAAAACCGGCGCGCGAGGCGGGGCTGTTGCCGTCATTCCCGTTCGGCAGCGATTTCACCGCGGACGAGCTGCGGCTGATCCCGGCGCTGACCAGCGCGCGATAGAAGCGC
>JAKFVP010000604.1 GCA_021732175.1 Bradyrhizobium sp. | reverse complement strand
ACGAAACGTGGCGCGGGTTGCGATGGACGCTTGCGGCGTCAGGCTTGCTTCGGCGAGCCCGACGAAACGCCGGGAGCGTACGGCGAAATCGTGTGGTTCTGGCGCCGCGACCCTGGCGTCTATCCGGCCTGCCTGTGCGGGCCCGGCAACGGGGGCAAGAAAGGCCGTTCCCCGGGGAGAGCGCGTATAAGCCGTAAAGCCATTGCGCGGGGAAGGTCGGGATGTCTCGGCTGTACCTGTAGTGTTTCGCCCGTGTGCTTCGGCACATGGGATGCCCGTGCGCTCCGGCGCGCGGGACCTACGGGTGCATCCGGCGCCCGGCCTTCCCTGCGCCCTCTGTTCGGAGAGGGAGCAACGAATTGGCAAAAACCTCGGGCAGATCGTGCCGCGGGAATGCTTTCGGCTGTTTGAAAACAGAATCCACAAATACCGCTGTCGTCCCGGACAAGCGAAGCGCGATCCGGGACCCATAACCACAGGACGTGGTTTTGGCGAAAGCTGCGGCTCCAGCCTGCTCTGACAACGAAGCCCTGTGGTTATGGGTCCCTGCGTTCGCAGGGACGACAGATTTGGCTACTCCGCCGCCTTCGCCGCCAAGCCCGGCCGATACCGTGCCGCCGGATGCGTTGCGTTCAGCCGCGCGCGGCCTGCGCCGAACAGTTTTTCCCGCAGCGTGCCTGGTGCGTATTCCGCCTTGTACCGCCCACGCTTCGTCAGCTCCGGCACCAGCATGTCCGAGATATCCTCGAAATCGCCGGGCGAGACCGCAAAGGGCACGTTGAGCCCGTCGACGTCGGTGGCGTCGAACCACGCTTCCATCGCGTCGGCAACCTGCTCCGGTGTGCCGACCACCACCGGCCCGATGCCGCCGATGCCGACATGCTGCGCCACCTCGCGCACGGTCCAGACCCGATCCGGATCGGCGCGGGTGATGTTGTCCATCGCGGTGCGGCCGGCATCGTTGGTGACATGGCGCACTTCCTGGTCGAGCCCCATCTGCGAGAAGTCGACGCCGGTCCAGCCCGACATCAGCGTCAGCGCGCCCTCGGGACTGATGTGGCGGCGATAGTCCTCATACTTGGCTTTCGCTTCGGCCTCGGTGCGCCCCAGGATCACCGTGAACATCGAGAACATCAATATCTCCCGCGGATCGCGTCCGGCCGCAGCGGCAAGCTCGCGAATGGCGGCAACGCGCGGCGCGATGATTTTCGCCGACGGCCCCGACATGAACACGCATTCGGCATGCTCGGCGGCGAATTGCCGGCCGCGCGGCGATGTACCTGCCTGGTACAGCACCGGCGTGCGCTGCGGCGAGGGTTCGCTCAGATGAATCGCGTTGAGCCGGTAGTTTTTCCCCTCATGCGCGATCGGATGCACTTTCGCCGGATCGGCAAAGACGCCGCGCGCGCGGTCGCGCAGCACCGCGCCATCCTCCCAACTGCCTTCCCAGAGCTTGTAAACCAGCTCCATATATTCGTCCGCGATGTCGTAGCGGTCGTCATGCGCGGTCTGCTTGTCCTTGCCGGCCCCGCGCGCGGCGCTGTCGAGATAGCCGGTGACGACGTTCCACCCCACACGCCCTTCGGTCAGATGATCGAGCGTCGACATCCGCCGTGCAAACGGATAGGGCGGCTCGAAGGAGAGGTTGGAGGTGACGCCGAAGCCGAGATGTTTCGTCACCGCCGCCATCGCCGGAATCAGCATCAAGGGCTCGTTGGCCGGCGTCTGCGTCGCGTGGCGCAGCGCCGCGTCGGGGCTGTTACCGTAGACGTCGTAGACCCCAAGCACGTCGGCGAGGAACAGCCCGTCGAAACGGCCGCGCTCCAGCGCACGCGCGAGGTCGAGCCAGTAGGGCAGGCGGTTATATTCCAGCGTGCGGTCGCGCGGATGCGTCCACAGGCCCGGCGACTGGTGCGCCACGCAGTTCATGGCAAAGGCGTTGAGGCGGATTTGCTTTGGCATTGTTGCAACGCGTCGTGTTCGGTGAACGGACCGGGAAATTGCGCATTTGGACGGGGATTAGCAAGGCCAAATCGCCTCTGCTAGGCTGAAGGGAAAGACTTGCTGAGCAAAGGAAGAAGAGCATGAGCAGAGCCGACGCGATCGCCCGGGCAAAAGAACATTTTCAGTCCGGCGAGTTCCTCAAAATACTGGATCGCCGGGTCGGCTATCGCACCGAAAGCCAGCAGCCGAATTCGGGGGAAGCGCTGCGCGCCTATCTGGTCGAGGATTTGCAGCCGGCCTTTGCCGCGCTCGATTTCACCACGCAGCTGATCGAGTCGCCGAGCGGCAAGGGGCCGTATCTGCTCGCCGAGCATATCGAGGATGTCAGGCTACCGACCGTGCTCACCTATGGCCATGGCGATGTCGTTGATGGAATGGCGGGCGAGTGGCGCGACAATCTCGATCCCTGGCGCACCACCATCAGGGGCGAGCGCGTCTATGGCCGCGGCACCGCCGACAACAAGGGCCAGCACAGCATCAACATGTCGGCGCTCTCCATGGTGCGCGCGGCGCGCGGCGGCAAGCTCGGCTTCAACGCCAAATTCATCATCGAGACCGGCGAGGAAATCGGCTCGCCCGACCTGAGGGCGGTGTGCGAGAGCCATCGCAAGGAACTTGCGGCTGATCTGTTCATCGCCTCCGACGGGCCGCGGCTGTCGGCGCAGCGCCCGACCATTTTCCTTGGCTGCCGCGGCCCGT
>JAKFVP010000506.1 GCA_021732175.1 Bradyrhizobium sp. | reverse complement strand
TGGCGAAAGCGGAGACGCCGATCAGCCCCCAGAAGGTCGCCTGCGCCGCCGCACCGCCGCCGCCATCCCGCACATAGGCGATCATGAAGGTCATGTAGGCGATGTAGCCCGCGCCGAACAGGAAATAGGCGGCGAGATAAGGCAGCACCGGCCGCACCGAGAATTCCATGCGCGTCGTGGAGCCGAATTCGCCGCCGCCGCCGAGCGGCGCCAGCAGCAGCGGCACGATCATGACAATCGAGAGCGCGGTCAGTGCCCACCACACCACCCACCACGATCCCGCGCCGAAGGCTTGCAAGACATAGGGTGCAATAAGTCCGGAAGCGACGATGCCGCTGCCGGGGCCGGCATAGAACAGGCTGAGCAGGAAGTTGGCGCGCGAAGGCTGCGTTTGCGCGATGGTCGCGGCGAGCGCGCCGCCGCCGACAAATCCGGCGGCCGCGGCAAAGCCTGCCAGCAGCCGGGCAAAGCTGAGCACGATGAAATTTCCCGACAGCGCGCAGAGCGCGAGCGAGACGACGCAGGCGACGGTGCCCCAGATCACGCTTCGTGCGAGGCCGAAGCGCTTGATCAGCGGCGAGGCAGTCAGCGCGCCCGCGAGATAACCGACCGCGTTGATGGTGTTCATGAAGCCGGCCGCCGAATACGACCAGTTCAGGGAGTCGCGCATGTCGGGCAGCACCAGCGCATAGGCAAAACGGCCGATGCCGAGCCCGATGGTCGGCGCCAGCGACAGGATCAGGATCAACCGCGCCGCATGCGGGGTGGGATGTTGATGGTCGGGGGATTTCACACGAGGCTCCGGCAGGCGCCGCACTGTGGCAGCACCGCGGTCATCTGCACAGGCCGGACGCTGCAGGGGAGCGTTGCCGCTGGCGCAATAATCTCAGCTCGCCAGCACCAGCGCGACGCCGGCAACCGTCAGCACCGTTCCGCCGAGGATCCGAACGGTGATCGCGTTGTTGAGCACGACCTTGCTGAGCAGCACGGTGACCAGCGGAAACACCGCGATGACGGGCGCGACCAGCGTGATCGGCCCGTGGCGCACGGCGGTGAACATCGTCAGCGTGGCGAGCCCATTGGCGATGCCGGTGACGGCGAACCAGATCAGCCCGGATCGCGGCGCATCCGCGAGAAACTTGCCTTGCCGTATGCGCTGCACGGCCAGCAGCACCAGGGACGACATGATGTAGCCGATGAAGCAGGCCCACAGCGGGCTCGGCCATACTTCGAGCCCGAGCTTGACGAGCGGCGGCGTCACGCCGCGGACCAGCGCGGCCGCGAGCGGCAGCAGCAATGCCCAGCTTCGCCAGTGGCCGAGGTCGCGCGGCCGGGTGACGCTGATGATGACGGCACCGATCACGGCGATGACGAGGCCGGCCAGTTGCAATCCCCGCAGCGGCTCGTGCAGCAGCAGCACCGCCAGCGCCACCGAGAACAGCGGCGCCAGATTGCCGAGCGTCGAGGTGATGACCGGCCCGAGCGCGCGGTTGGAGGCAAACGCAAGCAGCGTCAAGCTGGCCGGGAAGAACAGACCGATCGCCGCAAAGATCGGCAGGCCGCGCCAGACGATCGGCTCGCCGGCGAGCAGGATCGGGGAGAGCAGCAGGAACAGCAGGGTAAAGCAGGGAACGGCGACGGCAGCACCGGTCAGCGGCTCCATCGTCCGCAGGCCGAGTTGCGAGGTCACCACGCCCGCCCCCAGAAGGGCGGCGGACGCAAAGGCAAACAGGATGGCTGCGGTCATGCGTTCCGTCGTGCGACGGGTATTGAAACCGATTTTCGCGCCGATGGCGAGCGCCTTGCCAATCTGCGCGTGGCGTTCTAGCACTCCCGCCGCCCCGCAATTGGGGCAGAACGAGGACAGGACATGGCGACCCACAAACTGCTGCTTCTCCCCGGCGATGGCATCGGCCCCGAAGTGATGGGCGAAGTGAAGCGCCTGATCGGCTGGCTGAACAAGCAGGGCATTGCCTCCTTCGAGACCGAGGACGGGCTGGTCGGCGGCGCCGCCTATGACGCCAGCAAGCAGAGCATCACGGACGCGACCATGGACACGGCCAGGGCGGCGGACGCCGTGATCTTCGGCGCGGTCGGCGGCCCGAAATGGGACGCGGTGCCCTATGAGGCTCGCCCCGAGGCCGGCCTGTTGCGGCTGCGAAAGGATCTCGGCCTGTTTGCGAATCTGCGTCCCGCGGTGTGCTACCCGGCGCTGGCGGACGCCTCCAGCCTGAAGCGCGAGGCGGTCGAAGGCCTCGACATCATGATCGTGCGCGAGCTCACCGGCGGCGTCTATTTCGGCGAGCCGAAGACCATCACCGATCTCGGCAACGGCCAGAAGCGCGCCATCGACACGCAAGTTTACGACACCTACGAGATCGAGCGGATCGGCCGCGTCGCCTTTGATCTTGCGCGCAAGCGCAAGAACAAGGTCACCTCGATGGAAAAGCGCAACGTCATGAAGTCGGGCGTGCTCTGGAACGAGGTGATGACCCAGCTCCATGCGCGCGAATACAAGGACGTCACGCTGGAGCATCAGCTCGCCGATTCCGGCGGCATGATGCTGGTGAAATGGCCGAAGCAGTTCGACGTCATCGTGACCGACAATCTGTTCGGCGACATTCTGTCCGATATCGCGGCGATGCTGACGGGCTCGCTCGGTATGCTGCCCTCGGCCTCGCTCGGCGAGATCGATGCGAAGACGA
>JAKFVP010000591.1 GCA_021732175.1 Bradyrhizobium sp. | reverse complement strand
GCTTCGGCTTCCTCCCCCGATTGTTCCATCGCCTTCAGTCTCCTCTTGGCTCTCTGACCAGCCAAGAATCGCAGAGCGAAAGCCGAAGGGAAACCAATCAATCAAATGGGAGAAAAGCTCCGCTTACAGACTTTGCAGCAGACAGAGACTATCACAGCGAGGCGTTCTACCGGGTCCTGAATGAGCTGCCGACCCTGCTCATGATCGGCATCGTCGTATTGGTGATCGTCAAGCCATTCTAGATTTGGCGAGTTTTCCGGAATTGCTCCGCCCTTGCCGGATCATGCGAGCTGTGACCGCGGTGCAAGGCACGCCGGCTTGAGTCGATCAGGGCAAGACGCCGTAGACTGCGCGTCACGATCCCTCCAGCCCGAGTTCTTTGGTCAATTCGCCGGTCCGGCGGATGCTGTCGCTGTTGCCGGCGAGCGCAGTGCGAGCATCGGCAGCCGCAGCCAGCGCCTTGTCGCGCTGGCCGAGCACCGAATAGGCCCGGATCAGGCGCAGCCATCCCTCGACATCGGAGCCATCCTTGGCCATCCGTTCGGCGAGGCGCGCTACCATGCTCTCGATCACTCCGTTGCGCTCGGACGGCGTCATCCTGGCAGCAGCGGCAATGTCACTCGCGTTAGGTCCTGACTGCGAAGGGGGTGTGACAGCGGTTGGCCCCGACTGGGCCGAGCCCAATGCAGATGAGCTGGAGTTTGTGCCTGAGCCCGTCGCAGCCGGCAACGTCTGAAGCCCCTCATCCAGGCCTTGCAGATTTTCTGGATTACTGGCCAGTGCGGCACGAGCATCAGCGATGGCCGCCGTTGCCTTGTCAGCTCTGCGAAGTAGACTGCGACGGCCCCTAGCGGCAGCAGCACGATCACTGCTGCAAGCGTCGCGCGGCGGTGTGGCCCGTAGGTACAGGCGCTGCCGAACGCTGGGCCTTGGTGTTTTCCGCCGCAGCAATCAGCCGCCGTGAAACCTCAAGCCGCGCGGCAACGGCTTCCGCATTCCCGATCAGGCTTGCGGCTTCGTCTCGGTCGATCTCGTCGAGCTGGTCACGGTAGACCGCAACGTCGTGTCCCGATTGGACGGGTCTCTGCTGCCGCATGAGCGGCCAGCAAACCGCAAAGACCCGCTCCCATCGTCATCAACGCGAAGATTAGCCAGAGCATCATCCAGTCACTCTGCCGACATGCCACCTGTGCAACGCTGTTTGCGCGCGGCGGTACACCAACCCCCTCCAGTATATCGAATTTGCCCTCAACGCCCCAACGGATATGTTCTTGCCGCAACCGTGTCCGCGAGCAGATGAAGATTGTGTTTGAGATAAAGTCTGGACGAGCGCCGCCGAGAGGCGACCCGAGACCGGCCTAGGTCTTGAGCGCAGCGGATTTCGTCGACAAGCCCCAACCCATTCTTCGCGCACCACGACAGCAAGGGCACGTCCCGGGTCACGTTGGACAACATCAGCGACAGCACCCTGCCCGTTTTCAGACCACAGTGCGATGCCCCGGCCCGATGTTACGGCTCAATTGTTGCGGGCTCCCTCGCGAATCCACGCGCGGATGGCATCGCGGTCGCAGATTGAAAGCTTCTTTTTTCCGTGCGGCATGCGCAGCGCAGGTGATGCTCGCCAATCAATGAGCAACATCAGGTTGCTGGACTCAGGGTCACCCGGAATTACCATTTTTCCGAATTTAGTCCCCTTCATCACGCCCTCGTAGGTGCTCAGATCAAGCCCGCTCTTCTCGAAGCCTTCTCCGCCCGGTTGATGACAGCTTGTGCAGCGCGCTTTGAAGATCGGGAAAACTTCTTCGGCAAAACTCGTCTTCTCGGCAGCGCAGACCTCGCTCGCAGAAAATGCCCCTGCTACGACCGCAACAGCTACAACCGCCGTGAGACCTCCCGCCAAAACCACCAGTCTCATACGACCCTCCTATTTGTATATATCTTACTCTGCTGCAAAGGCCAGCTTCGATTTCAGTCAATTTCACCAAGATCACTCAGTGTGGAAGATTACGGAACCGACTTGGGCTGACATTGATCCAGATCATTTGGGCTGACATTGATCCAGATCATAGAGTTTCTCAACAGGATATTCCATGCTAACATCTACAAATAGCTGACCTGATTTCCCCCAGACCTGCGTTCGATAGCGTCCCATGCTTCACCGAGAACGAGACGATAGTGAGTCAGTCGACCCTGCCAAGCGAGGGTTGCTCGGGCGTATCGGCATTGCGACTTCGCACGTTTCGCTTGCGAAGTTGGTCATCGCGGTGGTGCTCGCTAGTGTCCTGACCTGGCTGTATTACCCTGAACGAGCAGCAACGCAGCCCGTCACGGTCCACGCTGGCAAAGACGACCTCCGGGCCCTCTATGCGAATGCTGCCGACGTCGCTGAAGGCAGGAGCCTCGCCGAGGCGTCCTGCTCCGGCTGCCATGGCGCAAACGGCATCAGTGATACCGCACGCATTCCCAATCTTGCTGGCCAGCGCGCGGCGTATCTGCATCTCGAGCTCCGCGCCTACCAAACGGGAGCGCGCGGCGACAACGACATGAGCAACGCCGTCAAATTCCTGAGCGACGACGCTCTGTTCAAAGTGGCAGCCTATTATGCCAGCCTCGATCCCGCTCAATGGGATGCAAAGGCCGCGCAGGCCGCCGCGGTCGAGCCCGATCCGGTCCAGGCCGGCAAGGTTGCGGCCGCAAGCTGTGCCGGGTGCCATGGCGAGACCGGCGTCAGCA
>JAKFVP010000119.1 GCA_021732175.1 Bradyrhizobium sp. | reverse complement strand
GGACCGGTTCGATAGGCAAGGACCGCGGCTTCAAAGTACAGCCCGCGCGCGGCAAGAGAATTCTTGACGCCCTCGGCGTAGGCCCGGCGAGCGATCTGCGCGAGGCTTGCGTCGGCAGCCGGGTCCGGCGTGGACGATGCCTCGCGCTCCCCGACTCTCGATTTCACGGCCCCGATCTCTGCAGAAACGGATTTCTGCGCACGCCTGAACGCCGGCAGCGCCTCGGAGATCTGCTGCACAGTGACGCTCATGGTGCGCGAGAAGCGCGGGTTTGCCCAGTACGCGGTGCCGACCCAGCCGGCGAGGCACAGGCACAGCACGCCGGTGCGCAGCCATTTGAACGGCGGCCTGGTTGCCGGCGATCTCAGCCGGTCACGGAGGAGGGGGATGCCGACCGCGAGGCTTATCAGGATGGTCGCAAGAAACATGGAACGGGAGAGCGTGGTCAGGATGGCGGCAGCCACGACCAGCACAAAGGAGGCGCGCCAATCTCGCGGAACGGTCCAGAACGAACTCGCTGCGCCGAGCAACAGCCCGGCCGCCGCCGCATTCGGATTGATGCTCAGGCCGGCTGCCCGCCCGACGATCTCCGTGAACCCTCGCGCGAACAGGATGTCGAGCAGGCAGAACGTTGCGGCAAGCACGGTTGCCGACGCTGAAAGCCGCGCCAGGGCGAGAGGCGCCGAAAACGTCGCCAGCACGGTGCCGCAGAAAGTGAGCAGCAGCGCCACCAGGAAGCTGCGCGAGATTTCATCAATTGGATGAATGAGCGTGATGCCGGTACAGAGTGCGCAAGCGAGCAGCACCGGGAGAATTTGACGAACCGCACCGCGCCTGACGATCAGCAGGAAGGCCGTCAGCACAATCGCGAGCGCCCAGGTGCCATGATACGCGACCGATCGCAGGAACCTGATATCCAGCAGTCCCGAGAACGAAAGCAGTTGCAGCTCGAATCCCGCGACGGCAAGCGTCACAAGCGCGGCAGCGGCGAAAGCGAAATAATCCGCGTGTGCGGCGACCCATCCCGATTTGAAATGGGTCCGCAACTGATGGCTTCGGTCGGGTGTTCGGAATTGAGGGTCTGTGTTGCCCAAGTCGAGCCTATGCATGCCCGTCGCGAAGATCGACCTCGTTCCGCACGAAGACGAATTCGCTGCAACCCGTTCCGAGCAGTCCTATCGTCCTCGGGATTGGAAACGTGCGCAGCTTGGTGAAGCCCTGTGCGCAGACGCGCGCAATCAGGTCGTCGGCCTGCGCCGTTTCATAGGGGTGGCCACCCAGCCAGTCGTGCGCGTCATGAGAGAAGTGCATGCCGCGCAGCTTTGCGTAGTCTCGTACATACGCAACCGGATTCTCCCGGAAGGAAACCCGCACCAGCTGCGCCGCCATGTAGACTTGCCGGAGCAGCCACTGCAGGGGACGCGGCGCATGCGCGTACAGCCTCTTCTCCAGCTTCCACATGGAATCGAAGGGGGTCGCCTCGTAGATTGCGATGGCGAAGCAACCGCCGGGTCTCGTCAGTGCGCCGGCGCGCTCGATGGCGCGCCACATGTCGCCGGTGTGATGCAGAACCCCCCAGGAATACACGACGTCGAACATGCCGAGCGTTTGCGGCGAGGCATCGAAGATCGAAACGACGTTCGCCTTCCAGCTGGCTTGCGGGGTGAATTGAGCAAGCAACCGCTTCGTCGTCTCGACCGAGTTCTCGTCGATGTCGATCGCCGTTACGGAAGCTGCGCCAAGCATCAACGCTGCCAATGAATGCAGGCCGGACCCGCAACCGATGTCCAGAAACGTCTTGCCCGCCAGTCCCTCGGGAAACAGCTTGGTCATGCCCTCGATCGCGAAATCGATGCGGCCCTGGTCGATCTTTCTGGAATAGGCTTTCCAGTTCTCGCCGAACTCGAAATGGGACTGGCGTTCGAGCAAACTCATTCTTGTCGTTTCCGGGACCGGTCGTGTCGGATACGCCCGAGACTTGCCGCGCTGCCGTGAAGGTGAGGCTCGCGGGTCAGCCGGAGTTCCGAGCCACAAACCAACTATACGACCTCGTCACCACGAAGAGCAACAATGCAGTTGCGCTGTAGAGGGCGCCGCGGCAGAGCAGATCGACAATGGCCGTCGCGCTGAACGGTCGAAGCCAGTAATCGACGGCGATCGCGGGTGCAAGAATCAATGCGCAACGGAACAGGGAAATCGCCATGTCGCCCAGCACGGGTCCGGTGCGAACCTGTTGGCTCAGCCAGGCAATCCAGTAGATGCCGGTGACCAGGAAACTCACGGTGTATGCGACCGCGATGCCGCCGATGGTTCCGGTGGATGCTCCGTACCAGCCGGCGATCCACGTCGATACAAACAGGATTGCGCTACTGACCAGCAGGCTGCGCGCATCGCCCATGGCCGAACAAAATTTGGCAATGAAGGTGCCGAACACGTGCGGAAGCAACGAGAGGCTCAACAGGAACCAGGCAAGGCTGACCTGTGCCGTTTGCGGCGCCTCAAAGGCGCCGCGCTGGAACAGAACCTGTGTTGCGGTTTCTCCCATCAGGAAGATGCCGACCGTAAGGTAGGCGACAGCCAGTACCGTCCAGCGCGCCAGCCGGCGGAACAGAAAGGCGATATCGTCCTTCTTGCCGAGCGCCCACAGCGAAGCGAAGTGAGGCAGCAACACGGTGCTCAAGCCCAGGATCAATGCCTGGGAGACACTGCCCTGCAGGCGCGCCGCATAGCCATAGATGGCCACGGCACCTTCCCCCAGAC
>JAKFVP010000132.1 GCA_021732175.1 Bradyrhizobium sp. | reverse complement strand
GCTGCTGTCGCAAAGCCTGATGCAGTTGCTCTACCTGGTGCCGCCGGCGCTGCTGCTGTGGCGCAGCTTCTCCGACTCTTCCGCCGCCATCATTCTGGTCGCGCCCGTCATGGTGATGGCCGCGGGCCAGCTCGCGGGAGGCCTCGCCTGGCTGACCATCTCCGGCGAGGATGCCGCCGATCTCGTGGCAACCGCGCCGCTGCCGCCCACCAGCGTCATCAGGGCCAAGATCGAGGTCGTGCTGATCTCGATTGCCGCGGTCTTCGCACCGCTCGTTGCGCTGCTTGTTCTGGCTTCGCCCGTGCAGGCCGCGATCACCGCGCTCGGCATCATGGTTGCCACCGTATCGGCCACGGCCATCCAGCTCTGGTTCCGGGTACAGGCCAAGCGCAGCCAGTTCCGGCGCCGCCAGACTTCCTCGCGCCTTGCCACCTTCGCCGAGGCCTTTTCCTCGATCGGCTGGGCCGCCACCGCCGCGCTGGCGCTCGTGGCGCCCGTTGCCGCGGCCGTCAGCGGCATCATGACCGCGGCCATCATCGCCGCCGCCTGGAAGATCAGCCCGCGGCGCGATTGACGCATGCGCAGCTAGCGTCATGACGGGGCGCGGATTCGGCGATAGAGTGGCCGAAAACGTCCCCTCCTGAACGGGCCCGCCATGTCGAGAATGATCGCCGCGCTTGCCTTGCTGGTTTCGTTGGTCCTGCCGGCCGGCGCGCAAGCCCCGCAGCGCAGCGAGTGCCTCGCCATGGCAAGCGCGCCGCGCGCAGTACCGGTGAGCTATCGTCTCGCCGCCAAGGCCGAGGACGTCGTCATTACCTATGCCGGACATTCCACCTATTACATCGACACGCCGCGCGGCGTGCGCATCGCGACCGATTTTTCCGGCGGCTACCATGCCGGCGGCCGGCTGCCCGACGTCGTCACCATGAACCGCGCGCACAGCACGCACTACACGCTGTTCCCCGACCCGAAGATTCCGCATGTCCTGCACGGCTGGGGCGAGAACGGCAAGGCGGCGCATGTCGATCTGCGCCTTGGCGACGCCTATATCCGCAATGTCACCACCGATATCCGCCGCTATTACGGCGATTTCGCCGGCGGCGACATGATCCGCGACGGCAATTCCATCTTCATCTTCGAGACCGCGGGCCTGTGTATCGGCCATCTCGGCCATCTCCATCACAAGCTCGACGAGAGCCATTTTGCCCAGATCGGCCGCATCGACATTTTGATGGTGCCGATCGACGGCACCTACACCATGTCGCTCGACGGCGTCTCCGAGATCACCAAGCGCCTGCGCTCCTCGGTGGTGCTGCCGATGCACCGCTTCGCGACGCCGCTCGACGAGTTCATGCAGAAAATCGGCCAGCAGTTCGAGATCGACCGCCGCGGCGAGCGCAGCCTGAAGATCTCGCGCGACAGCTTGCCAAGTCAGCCGACGGTGATCATTCTCGACGGGGTGTGAGACACTAAAGCCGTCATTGCGAGCGAAGCGAAGCAATCCAGCTTTGCTGCAACAAGTAAGCTGGATTGCTTCGTCGCTTTGCTCCTCGCAATGACGAATAACAAAAGGTAGGGAGTGACAATGTCCGTCGGCACCGCACCCACCAGCATGAGCAGCGGTCTCTTCGTCGATCCGCGCGAGGATTGGCTTGCGCAGCACACCGAGGAAATCATCGATCCCGCAAGGCCGATCGTCGATCCGCATCACCATCTCTGGCACCGCGGCGGCCTGCGCTACATGATCGAGGAGATGGCCGACGACATCGCCTCCGGCCACAACATCGTCGCCACCGTTTATGTCGATTGCCGCTCGATGTACCGCGCCAACGGGCCGGAAGCCTATCGCCCCGTCGGCGAGGTCGAGTTCGCCAATGGCGTCGCCGCGATGAGCGCGAGCGGCGGCTATGGCAAGGCCCAGATCAATGCCGCCATCGTCAGCCACGCCAATCTCCTGCTCGGCGATGCCGCCAAGGGCGTGCTCGAAGCCGAGATCGTCGCCGGCAATGGCCGCTTCCGCGGCATCCGGCATTCCTCCGCCTGGGATCCCGAGCCCGATGTCGCCGGCATGTATGCGAACCGGCCGCAGGGCCTGCTGCTTGATTCGACCTTCCGCAAGGGCTTTGCGTGCCTCGCGCCGCTCAACCTTTCCTTCGATGCCTGGCTGTTCCATCCGCAGATCGACGAACTGGCCGATCTTGCCCGCGCCTTCCCCGATACGAAAATCATGCTCGACCATTGCGGCGGGCCGATCGGACGCGGGCGCTTTGCCGGCAAGCGCGAGGAGACGTTCAAGGTGTGGAAGGCCGCGATCACGGACATCGCGAAATGCCCGAACGTTCATGTCAAGCTCGGCGGGCTCGCGATGTGCCTGCTCGGCTATGACTTTCATCTGCGGCCGAAGCCGCCGACTTCCGAGGAAGCGGCTGCGGCGTGGAAGCCCTACATCGAGACCTGCATCGAGGCTTTCGGCCCCAGGCGCGCGATGTTCGAGAGCAATTTTCCGCCGGATAAAGGCCAGTGCAGCTATCAAGTGATCTTCAACGCCTTCAAGCGGATTGCCGCGCAGTACAGTGAAGCCGAGAGGACTGCGCTGTTCTCGGGGTCGGCGACGGATTTCTACCGGCTGCAGCTCTAGCAGGCTGTTGAAGAACTCGGTCGCGTACTGCGAACCGAGCCTGTCGGCTGTCCAGGCGTCCATGTCGACGATGCGCCAGGACCCTGCGAAGGCCTTGGCGAAGCCGGCACCTTGGCCATCAGC
>JAKFVP010000373.1 GCA_021732175.1 Bradyrhizobium sp. | reverse complement strand
AGCTTTGCAGCGGTCGCGGGGCCGCTCAGCGACGCCGCGACCGCTGCAAAGCTCTGCGCCTTTCTGAGCGAGAACGACCGGGACTGCGAGACCGCCGTCTATGAAGGGCAGCGCCTGACCTTCAAGGCCGACGATGCAGCGCCGGCGGCGAAGCCTGCTGCTGAGCCTGTCACGCCGGCGGCGCCGCCGACATCGCGCAAGAAGAACACTTCGCAGAAGCGCGCCTCGTACCAGGAAGCGGCAAAGCCGGCACAAACGGCGTCCACAAGCTGGTCCTTTTTCGGCAAGCGGAACTGACAAAAAATCCAGCTATCGCAACGATCTGCGGGCCATTCCTGGAGTCGTCTGGCATGCCGCGCTTTGGCTTGTCCCGCGCGGCGTTAGCGGCCATATTCGCCGCATGAAGAAGACCCCGTTCCGCCTTACCCCGTATCAGGTGCAATTCCTGCTCGTCGTCGGCTTCCTGACCGTCGGCTACGCGCTGTATCTGCGCTATCTCGCCGTCGAGTTCTCGACCGTGGCGCTGGCCTGCGATGCCGGCCTGCAGTCCACGCTCTGCAAGATGCGCGCGCTTGCGACCTATCTGTTCAAGAACTCGGTGTTCGGGATCGTCGCCGTCATCGTCGCCGTGCTGCATGTGCTGCGGCCGTCGATCGTGCTGCTGACGGCGGGCCTTGTCGCCGCCGGGCTTGGCATCGTGCTCTACAACATCGTGCTGTCGGGGCTGGCGATCGGCCTGCTCATTCTGGGTTTTGCACGGCCCGCGCCCGCCACAGCGTAAGCGCCAGCAGCAGATACATAGCGCAGGTCCAGAGCGACTGCCAGTTGTCGCGACCTTCATTGATGGCGATGAAGACCGTGCACGCGGCGAGCAGCCCGGCGAACACGGATTCGGCGATCGGGCGCACACCGGTCTGCGGACGGTTCAGCACCATCAGGCTGAGGAACGGCACCACGGCCATGGTCAGCGCGGCATAGGGAAAATCGCGGTAGCGCGGATCGAAGGTGAAGCCGAGCGCGGTTTCGGCTGCGATCACCGTCGTCACCGCCAGCACAAGGGCGAGCAGGATCGTCAGCGTCGAGCGGTTGCGGAAGTCGCGCGGGCCCAGCAGTTCGAGGAAGGTCGGCAGCGGCCGCCCCGCCATCACGGCATTGGCGCACAGCACGGGCGATAGAATCGCAGCGGTCAGCAGCGCGCCCCATTTCAGCCAGCCGCCGATGCCGTAGCTCTCATAGAACATCTTGTCGGCGGCGATGCCGAGCAGGCAGCCTGCCGTCGTCGCCGATATCGCGACCGTCAGCCAGGCGAGGAAGCCCGGCTTCCAGGGCCTGCGGCGGAACGTTGCGATCGCAACGATGAACGTGACGGCGCACAGGATCATGCCGCCGGCCATCTGCAGCTTCCACGACGGGAAATTGCTGACGGCTGTGCCCGGCGGATATTTCACGACGCGCTGAAATGCGTCGAACAATCCCCAGTAACCGCCGACCGTTCCCTCGAGCTGGCGCTTCCAGGGCTGATCGTAGGCCTCGATCAGATTGACGCGAAACCCCTCGCGCTTGGCGGTGTCGAGAATTTCCGACACCACCAGCGCCTGGCTGGTGCGCGACGGCAGCGCGCCCTCCCGCATGCGGCCCTGGCTCGGCCAGCCGGTCTCCCCGATCAGGATTTCCTTGCCGGGAAACGATACCGCCATGCGCTTGCGGATGGAATCGACATGGGAGGCGGCGAACTTCGCCTTGATCGGAAAATCCTCCCAGTACGGCAGGATGTGAATGGTGACGAAGTCGACGGCGTCATAGATCTCGCGGTTCTTCAGCCAGAATTCCCAGACATCGGCATAGGTGACGGGCACCGCCGTCTGCGCCTTGACGATGCGGATATTGGCGACGAGATCGGCGACAGTCATTTCGCCGCGCAGCAGCACCTCATTGCCGACGACGAGTGCGGTGATGGTGCCCGGATAGTTCCTGGCGAGCTGTACGGCGGTGCCGATCTGGGCGGCATTCCTCTGGCGATTGCTGCCGAGCCAGATGCCCTGAATGACCTTGAGCCCGAGCTTGGCCGCCAGCGCCGGCACCTGGTCGACCCCGTTCTCGACCGAATAGGTGCGGACGCAATCGGTCACCTTGGCGAGTTGCGCCAGGTCCTCGGCGATCTGCGCGGTCGTGATGTGGGTGGTCTCGACCAGCGGCGTCTGCGCGCCGCGGAACGGCGCATAGGAGACGCATTGCAGCTTGGCGTTGGGGTCGATCGGGGCGCGCACCAGATGGATCGGCGTGGCCAGCCACCACCACACCGCGGCAATCGCGCATAAGGAAATGACGAAGAGCGCCAGCGGCGTGCGAAGAGAAATCAGTTCCATCCTCCGGGCGGGGCTCGTCGATTACCGTCTTGCCGGCCGTCTGCCAAGTGCACGGCGGCGACAATAGCAACCATTGCGCCCGCGCGGTTTTACCACGGCGAGATAAAGTTGTGAGTTTGCTGGACAAATTACCGGATTCACGGCATGGGAATCGGGAGCCGTTTCCGCCGTATTCGGGGCCCATTTGAACGGCATCAAACCCGTGCGCCCGGTCCTGGCGCAGGAAGTTCAACCAGTCGGGGAAAGTATGCGTCGCCGGGTACTTAAGCTTCATCGTGTGGTCCTGCGTCACCTTGCCCCGGCCATGCTGGCCATCCCCTTGGCGTTCCTGATCGGCACCGCCGGCGCTCTGGCCCAAAGCGGCAACCCCGCCCCCCAGGACCAGCAAAAGAACGCTCCGGACGGCAAATCCG
>JAKFVP010000511.1 GCA_021732175.1 Bradyrhizobium sp. | reverse complement strand
GTGCTGATCGAGAATTTCAAGCCCGGCACGCTCGACAAATGGGGCATCGGCAACGACGTGCTGCGCCAGAAATTCCCGAAGCTGGTGCATTGCCGCATCTCCGGCTTCGGCGCCGACGGGCCGCGCGGCGGCAATCCCGGCTATGACGCCATCATCCAGGCGATGACCGGCATGATCGCCGCGACAGGCTCGCAGCAAAGCGGACCGATGCGCATCGGCGTGCCGCTGGTCGACATCACCACGGGTCTCTACGCCTGCATCGGCATCCTGATGGCGCTGTCGGAGCGGCAGCGCTCAGGCCTCGGCCAGTTCCTGGAGACGACGCTGTACGAGACTGGCCTTGCCATCATGCATCCGCACACCGCCAATTATTTCATGCACGGCAAGCCGCCCTCGCTCACCGGCAACGAGCATCCCAATCTCGTGCCCTACGCGATCTTCCCGACCAAAACCGACAACATCTTCATCGGCGTCGGCAATGACGGCACCTTCCGCAAGCTTGCGAAAGAAATCGGCAAGCCGGAGCTCGGCACCGATCCGCGCTTTGCCCGCAACAAGGACCGCATCGCCAACCGCGACGCGCTGCGCGAGGAGCTTGCCGCCGTGTTCAGCCAGCACGAGGCCGAACCGCTGTGCAATCGCCTGCTCGCCGCCGGCCTGCCCGCCGGCCCCGTGCAGAAGATCGACCAGGCGCTGACCAATCCGCACACCATCCATCGCGGCGATATCATCGCCAAGGACTGGTACAAGGGCGTCGCCTCGCCGATCCGGCTCGACCGCACCAAGCCGAGCCTGCGCCGCACGCCGCCGAAATTCTCAGAGCATACCGCCGAGGTGCTCGGCGAGTTCGGCTATTCCAAGAGCGAGATCGAAGCGCTGGTCGCCAAGGGCGTCGTGTGCGGGTCGGAGCGGAAGCGGTAGCTGGCGACGCCGTCGCTGAGCACTCAGACCACCTCTCCCGTTCGGGAGAGGTCGGATCGCATCGCCAGATGCGATCCGGGTGAGGGTTTACGCTCCATCTAGAGACCTGAGCCGCTCACCCGGATTGCTTCGCAATCCGACCTCTCCCCGCCGGGGAGAGGTGAAGAAGCGTGCGCCGCGGCAAAAAGCAAATTTCTTGCTTCCCCAAACGTTCACTTCCCCCCTACGATTGGCTCGCTTATACGGTCATTTGCACGTCATCCGCCGCTGCTAGCGCAACCAAAGACGATGACGGTTCCAACCGGGAGGAATTTGATGGCTCTTCGACAGTTTGGCACGGCCGCGGCCGTCGCGGTCTCGCTGGCATTTGCTACGACGTCCGCGCAGGCGGCGATCGAGATCCAGTGGTGGCACGCCATGACCGGCGCCAACAATGACGTGGTCAACAAGCTCGCCGAGGATTTCAACGCCAGCCAGTCCGACTACAAGGTCGTGCCGTCCTACAAGGGCAGCTACCCCGACACGATGAACGCGGGCATCGCCGCGTTCCGCGCCGGCAACGCGCCGCACATCATGCAGGTATTCGAGGTCGGCACCGCCACCATGATGGGCGCCACCGGCGCCATCAAGCCGGTCTACCAGCTCATGAAGGACGCCGGCGAGCCGTTCGACCCGAAGGCGTATCTGCCGACCATCACCGGCTACTACTCGACGTCAAAGGGCGAGATGCTCTCGTTCCCGTTCAACTCGTCCTCCATGGTGATGTGGATCAACAAGGATGAGTTGAAGAAGGCCGGGGTCAACGAGATCCCGAAGACCTGGCCCGAAGTGTTCGATGCCGCGAAGAAGCTGAAGGCCGCCGGCCACGCCACCTGCGGCTTCTCCAATGCCTGGGCGTCCTGGGCGCATATCGAGCAGTTCTCCGCCTGGCACAACGTGCCGATCGGCACCAAGGCCAACGGCCTCGACGGATTCGACACCGTGCTGAAGTTCAATTCGCCGCTGCATGTCAAGCATCTGCAGAACCTCGTCGACCTGCAGAAGGACAAGACCTACGACTACAGCGGACGCGACAGCAAGAACGAAGCCCGGTTCGGTTCCGGCGAATGCGCGATCTTTCTGACTTCCTCGGGCTATTACGGCACCGCCAAGGCAACCGCGAAGTTCGACTTCACCTCGGCGCCGATGCCCTATTATCCGGATGTTGCAGGCGCACCGCAGAACTCGATCATCGGCGGCGCCTCGCTGTGGGTGATGGGCGGCAAGAAGCCGGAAGAATACAAGGGCGTCGCGAAATTCTTCACCTTCCTGTCGGACACCAACCGCCAGGCCGATCTCCACCAGAAGTCCGGCTACCTGCCGATCACCAAGGCGGCCTACGAGAAGTCGATCAAGGACGGCTTCTATGAGAAGAACCCGGTGCTGCAGACTCCCCTGAAGGAGCTCACCAACAAGGAGCCCACCGAGAATTCGCGGGGTCTGCGCTTCGGCAACATGGTGCAGATGCGCGACGTCTGGGCCGAGGAGATCGAGGCGGCGCTGGCGGGCAAGAAGACCGCCAAGGAAGCGCTCGACACCGCGGTGGAACGCGGCAACGCGATGTTGCGGACGTTCGAGAAGACGGCAAAATAGGACGGCAAAATAACCGAAAGGCCCCAGGGGGCGTCATTGCGAGCGCAGCGAAGCAATCCAGCTTTGCCACAACAAGAAAGCTGGATTGCTCCGTCGCTTCGCTCCTCGCAATTGTCGATGTTCACTAATTCGCTGATTGGATCGCGGTGGGCTTGGTGGCGGCGAAGGCCTTCGGGGTTTGTCCTGCGAGGGCCTGATGAGGCCTGAGGTTGTTGTAATAGACAAGGTAGTCGAACAGC
>JAKFVP010000086.1 GCA_021732175.1 Bradyrhizobium sp. | reverse complement strand
GAGGACCGGTCTGCGGGGCGGCTTGCGGCTTCGTCTCGGCCGTGGCGGAAGCGGCGGCGGCCACGGCGACCGTCTTCGGCGCAGGCACGATCTTGGCGTCGGCCGAGGCCAACTGGAGCGTCGATGCGGCGGGCTTGGCGGGCTTCTCAGCGGACTTTGCGGGGGTCGTCGCGGCGACCACGGTGGTTTTGACCGGCTTCTCGTTCTTGACCGGGGCGGGCGCGGGGGCCTCGTCATCCTCGTCGGCGGCGGCATTGCCCTTGAACAGGGCGGTCAGGAAGTTGCCCGACTTGCCGGCGGCCTTGACGTCGTCGCCATCGCCGCGGCGCTCGAGATCGGCCTTGGCCAACTCATAGCCCTTCATGGGGCCGCTGGTGGACTGATGCACGGTGCGCCCGTCCGGGAAGACTTTTGCGAGTTGGTCAGGCGACATGCGCGGCCAGTGGCGCACGCTGCCGGTATCCAGATGCACGAAGGGCGAGCCGGAGGTCGGATAGAAGCCGACGCCGCCGCGCTGCAGGCGCAGGCCCGCGGCGCGGATATCCGCCAGAGCAATGCCCGGAATGTAGAAGTCCATCGCATGGCCGAGCATGTGCTGGCTGTGACGGGCCACACCGGAGGAGCGGCGGCGGAGCATGGCGTTGGTGGCGGGGGAGCGGTAGGACGAGATGATGTTGATCGGCTGCTTGCCGTCGACGTCGCGGTAGACTTCCCAGAGGATGTCGAACAGGCGACGATCCATCTCGGTCTTTTCCTGGGTGCGCCAGTCGCGCAGGAAGTGATTGAGCTGCTTCAGCGCCTCGTCGTCGTAGCGCCCGTTACGCTTGAAGGTGACGGTGAGGTCTTCGCCGGAATGGGTGTGGTGAAAGGAGAGGGTGCGGGTCTCGTTCAGGGCGGTGGCGTCGCGGACCGCTCCGGCTCCGCCGAGGAGCAAAACGCTCGCGAGGCCCGCGCGGAAACAGGCACGCTGCGAGCAGAGCGGTTTGATTTGGCGCGCGAAGACAGCCAGCAAGAGAAGCCCACCCAAGTGACGACCGGTAGTGTGACCCTTTCGCAACCCCGCGAAGCGAAAGAGCGTGAACGCAGTCTTAATGCGGGAAAGTTAACTTTACGTTTACCTTCCCGCCCCCAAGTCAGCCTTAACCTAACCCGCCAAGTATGGCGAAAAAGTGCCTGCCGCCCATCGGCCGGTGGAGAATGGTTAACGTAAATGGCCCCGCCGGAGGGGCGAGGCCATTGATTTATCTCATCTTTTGATCAAGCCCGGCGCGGACTGTGATTAGCGGGTAATCACCCGGCGCTGCTGTTGCTGGCCCCGGCCGACCGGGGCAGGCGGGGTCGGCGGCCCGAACAGGCGCTCGAAGAAGGACGGTCCGGAATAGCCGCCATCGTTGAACGCGACGTTGGAGGGCAGTTGCGAACCGTTCGGCCGGCCGACGCTGGGCTGCGAACGCGCGATCACATTCTCCAGGTCCTTGCTGCGGCTGCCCTTCAGCAGCGCGATCATCTGGGCGTCGCGGCCGTAGATGTCCTTGCGGATCTGCAGCTTGCCGGCGTCATCCACGAACGCGGTCTGGTAGGTGATGTTGACCGGGATCGGGGTCGGGAATTTCAGGTCGATCTCCGAATGGCCGTACATGCTGCGGATCTTCTCCGGCGTGTAGCCGCCGCCCGGCATGGTGAGGTTGAGCAGCGTCGCGGCGTACTGGTCCGGATACTGCACGCGCATGCAGCCATGGCTGTAGGCGCGGACTTCGTGCGCGAACAGGTTCTTGTCCGGCGTGTCGTGCTGATAGACCAGGAACTTGTTCGGGAAGTTGAAGCGGATGCGGCCGAGCGCGTTGGCTTCGCCTGGCGGCTGCGAGATGTGGATCGAGCCGTCGCGGTTGCGCTCCAGCCGCAGGCCCATGCGCTGCAGCACGGTCGGATCCTGCTGCAAGGCCGGCAGGTATTCGTTGTAGATGATCGACGGCGGCACGTTCCAGGTCGGATTGACCGTGATGAACTTCATCGTCTCCGTCAGCATCGGGGTCGCATGGTTGCCCGGCTTGCCGGTCACCACGCGCGTGGTCCAGACCTGTGTATCGCCCTGCATCACCTTCAGCGTGAAGTCGGGGATGTTCAGGATCACATATGCGTCCTTGATCGCGGACGCGCCGAGCTGGCGCGGCAGCCAGCGCCAGCGCTCCATGTTGACCAGGATGGTGTCGATGGTGCGGTCGCGCTTCGGGCTGTTGATCGCCCTGATCGTCTTGTCGTCGAGCACGCCGGTTGGCTTGAGGTCGGCGTTCTCCTGGAACTTGCGGACGGCGTTCGCGACCTTCTCGTCATATTTGGTGTCGTCGGGATTCTCGGAGATGCCGAGCTTGGCGCGCAGCATCGGCACGCGCGGATCTTCCGGAGCCACCGCCGGCTGCTTCTTGGTGCCGGGCTTGAACGCCAGCGCCGGACCATCGGCGATCGTGGTCACGGGGCCGTCGCCCTGGCCGCGCAGTTCGGCGAGCTTGGCCTTCAGCTCCTTGTAGAGCTTGTGCGGCGGATTGTAGCTCTCGAGCGCTGCGGAGGCATCCTTGGCGCCGGTGACGTTCGCCAGCACTTCAGCCGGATCGGTCGGATGCTCGGGATAGAGGATGTCGTAGGACACCTGCGAATAGTGCATGCGGCCGCTCTGCGCCTGCCGCGCATAGTCCAGCATGCTGGAGGTGAGCTTCAGCTCGGCGTCGGCGAGCGCTTCCGGCGAGGTCGCAGCGGCGAAATCCGGCAGCGGATAGTCCGATGCGTTGAGGCCTTCGGACGGCGCATCCT
>JAKFVP010000544.1 GCA_021732175.1 Bradyrhizobium sp. | reverse complement strand
ATGGACCAGGCGGAAAATATTATCCAAAATCTTGGCGTTGTTCGGCTCCTGCTCAAACCGAACCAGCTGATTGTCGACCGTGTCCAGGCTCTCGCTGGTCTCGGTCAAAAACTCGCGCAACAAATCATCCATGAAACTGGCCTTACGCAACTGAGGGCGCGCGACATCGCTGCACCCTTGGATTTCGCCAGCTTCTATGGAAACGGTTTAATATTGGTTGAGCATTCGGAAAAGAACGGGCTCAACAAAGAGATAAGGCAGCTACAATAAGTCGCTGCCTGCGCGTAAAGATTTGATTAACTTTCGCAGCGCCGAAAGCAGCCTTCTCAGCCGGCGGCGATCACCACATTTTCGCCTTCGGGCGTCAGCGAAACCTTCACGCCGCAGGCGTCCGCCAGCAGGCGCGTATAGTAAGGCTGCACCGCATGCGCATCCGCCGCCGGCGACACGGTCGCAGAGCTCAGGACATCGGCGATGGCCTGCGGGATGCGCGCGTTGAGGCCGGAAGCGGTAACGCGAAAGCTCATCGTCTCGCCCTCGCCCACCGGATCGATCTTCAAGGCGCCGCCGCGCGGAATGGTCTGCTGCGCGATCACGAGCATGTTGAGCAGCAGCTTGACGCGGTTCTTCGGCAGCAGCAGGCGCGGCAGGTTCCAGCCGAGCGTGATCTTGCCGTCCTCGATGTGGCCCTTGGCCATGTTCTGGGCATCGCCGAGATCGATCTGCGCGCCGGAAGAGCCCGCAGCGCCAAACGCCAGCCGGCAGAATTGCAGCCGGGCGGAGGCGGTCTTGGCGCTCTTGCGGATCAGGTCCAGCGCAAATTCGCGGTCTTCGGGCTTGGGATTGTCGTCGAGCACCTCAAGGCCATTGACGATCGCGCCGACCGGGCTGATGAGATCATGACAGACCCGCGAACAGAGCAGCGCTGCAAGTTCGAGCGCATCGGGGGCGGGACCGGGAGTTGAAGTGCCAGACATCAGATGTTCCTGGAAAGCTGCACGGTTTCAGCGCGAATCACGCATGCTTTCGGGTTTGATACACTGCGGGAGCCTCACCTGCCAGCCAAGGACAGGGACGGCATACGGAAGACAACAACAATGAGACTTGCCCAATAGACCTGCCCAATGAGACCTGCCCATGACTGATGCATGTTCGCAGCCGACCGGAATGGAGGCTGCGGCCGCCTTGATCGAGCCCCTGACGGAGCTTGTGATTCGCGCCGGCGAAGCGATCCTTGCCGTCAACCGCGCCGCCATGAAAGTTCAGGGCAAGCAGGACGGCTCGCCGGTAACGGAGGCGGACCTTGCCGCCGACAAGGTGATCGGCGAAGGCCTTGCGCGGATCGTCCCCGGCATTCCCTCGCTGTCGGAGGAGCGCACCCATCTGGCGAACCCGCCCTACGTGGGCTCCTTCTTCCTGATCGATCCGCTCGACGGCACCAAGGAGTTCGTCGCCGGGCGTAACGAATTCACTGTCAACCTCGCACTGGTCAGCGAAGGCAGGCCGCTGCTCGGCTTCGTCGGCGCGCCGGCGCTGGGCCTTGTGTGGCGCGGCCTCGTCGGGCGTGGCGCCGAGCGGGTGACCCTCGACGGCACCACGATCAAGTCCATCGAGGCGATCCGCACCCGGCCCTGCCCTGCGCCCGGAAAACCCTGGACCGTGGCGGTCAGCCGTTCGCACGGCAACGCAAGGACCGAGGACTTCATCAAGGGCCGCCCCGGCGCGGTGCGGGCCGAACTCGGCTCGGCCGTCAAATTCGCCCGCGTCGCCGAGGGCTCCGTCGATATCTATCCAAGGCTCGGCCCCACCTCGGAATGGGACGTCGCGGCGGGCCACGCCGTGGTGACGGCGGCGGGCGGCAAGGTGACGGACTCCAAAGGAGCCGAACTGCGTTTCGGTTTGGGCAGCGAGGATTTCATCGTGCCGGAGTTCATCGCCTGGGGCGATCCGGCCGCGGCCGTGTAAAGCCGCTACCGCGCGAGCGTCTTTTGCACCGCCGGCCAGCGCTCGAGGGCGTCCTTCAGGTAGCGGGCGGGATCGGCGGCAAAGCGGTCGCGGCTTTCCTCGCGGGCGAACAGATAGAGCCGCTGTCCCGTCACCACGAAGAAGTTGGGATTGCCGGCGAAGGCGATACCGCGGGCAACATCGATCGGGTCGTAGCCGCCGAACTGCGGGCCATAGATCTCCGGATTGGCGGCAAAGGCGTCGCGGTTGCTGGCGTTCTGGAAGCGCCAGACGGCACCGGAATCGGCGGCCTCGAAGTCCGGCACGCCCCGGACCGCCTTGGCATCGGTGAAATAGGCCACGGGGTCGAAGCCCTCGATGGCCAGCCCCGAATAGCGGTTCACCACAATCCGCTCGGTGGTCGCAGCCCAGGCGGCCGGATTTGGGCCGATTAGCGCGAAAACGGCCGCCAGGAGGGCAAACAAGGCCATTCGGGGGTCCCGGCGGTAACTTTCCTGCCGTTGTGCCGTCATAGTTGGTATCAATAACAATCGAGTCGAGGGGACACTGGACGCAACCTAAAGCCGGGGATGTTGGCGTCAGGTTAAGGCGGCGGCCGGATATCGATACCAGAGGTCTTTTCATGATTGTCGCATCACGCCTTGCCGCGGTCGCGTTCGCCGCGCTGCTGTGCTGGACGGCCACCGCCTCCGCACAGCAGGTGCAGGGTCAGCCGCTGCCGCCGCCGGGCCCCCCGCCCCCGGCAGGCCAACAATACCAGGCGCCGCCGCCGCCTCCGCCGCCGCAGGGCCAGGCCTACCCGGCGCCGCAGCGCCAGCAGGGTCCCACCACCTACGGGCCTG
>JAKFVP010000491.1 GCA_021732175.1 Bradyrhizobium sp. | reverse complement strand
GCCGTCGCGATTGCGTTTCGTTGCCGTCGCTGTTGCCGTGCTGGCCATGAGCGCATTGGTCGCGGCAGGCTCGACGAGGCTGCACGCACAGGGCCTGGTCGAGGGTGCACAGAAGGGCGCGCGCGAGGGCAACAAGGCCGCCGGTCCCATCGGCGGCGTGCTTGGCGGCGCGATCGGCGGCGTGGTCGGCGCCGTCGGCGGCGTGGTCGGCGCGGTAACCGGTGGCGGCGGCAATCAGAAAAATGCGCCCGCCCAGTCCGGCGCCAAGCAGGATGCGGCCAAGGATGCCGGCAAGGACGCCAAGGACAGCGCGAAGTCCGATGCCGCCAAGGGCGACAAGTCGAAGGCGGCCAAGGCCGGCGCCAAAGGCGCCAAACAGCCGCAGGTGCTGACCCAGGCCGGCGCGCCGGTGCTGACCGCCGAGCAGATCGTCGCCAACAGCGATGCCAATATCGAGCGGATCAAGAAGGAACTGAATCTCACGCCCGAGCAGGAGAAGCACTGGAGCGCCTTCAACAGCGCCATGCACTATCTCGGCCACAACGGCGCCGATCGCCTCAAGCTGCGCGTCGCACGCGCGCAGCGCGACCCGCCCGACGACATCATCGAGCAGATGCGCAACGAGGCCCAATTCCTCAACGACCGCGCGGTCGACCAGCGCAATGTCGCCGATGCCGCCGAGCCGCTGTTTTCCAGCCTCGACGACAAGCAGAAGCAGACCTTCATCAATGAAATGGTGCGGCTGAGCCACGAGCGCGGGCTGGATTGATCGCAAGCGCGCTGCCGGAAATTTGGCAGCGCCGCGGCGGCGAATAGCCGGGCACCAATGCCCTGGGGTAGGTTGAGAGGCGCGGCACCCGACTATCCTGCCGCAGCGGCGCGGCTCCCTAAATCTGCGGTCAATCGTGATCAAACGCTGACGGACCTGCGCCTTACTGATGGCTTACTCGGGGCCTTCTGGGGAACTTGCGTTTCCGCTGCCAAGTGTTGCGCGTCTGCATCGCCCGGACGCGTCTGGCCGGCGCGAGGCCGGCCAAACTGGTGTCGAAGACAAGGCGAGACGAAGACATTTTCGAAAGCCCTCGGCGCGCCCCTCGTAGTTCTACGGCTTCGGGAAGTTCAGCTCCACGCCGACGCCATCGGGGTCGTAGAGGAAGAATTGCGTGTCGCCGGTGCGCGGCACGATGCTCTCGCGGAATTTCACATTGCGTGCATGCAGGCGTTGACGCATTCCCGCGACATCGCTCGCCGCAAACGCGATGTGATCGAGCCGACCGGTGTCGTCGAACTTCTTCTCGGTGCCGCGCACGACGATGCCTTCGCGCGGCTTGCGCGTGCCCATCAGATGCACGGTGGCCTGGCCGCCGGAATAGAGCCAGTAGCCCGGGAAATCGAGCGGCGGCCGGTCGCCGATCTCGAGGCCGAGCACGTCGACATAGAAATTCTTGGTGCGCTCGAGATCCTGCGGCTCGATCGTGTAGTGCTGTAGTCCGCCAAGCGGCATTTTACTTCTCTCCCTCAAGGTGACTTCGATGCCAGCGCCGGCTGGGCCGCCGCTGCGGGTTGATTGAGTTCGGCATCGATCCGTTCGATCGACTTGCCCCGGCTTTCGATACCGAGGAAATAGTACACCGCGCCCGCCATCAGGAACCAGCAGCCGAGATAGAGGAAGGCTGTCGGTATCTGCGTCAGCGGCGCATGTTGATTATCCCCTCGTGCCGCGATGGCAAAAAGCTACGCCCCGCTCGCGGCGCACAACAAGACGCACCTTGCGCAAGTCTCCTGCGCATAAACACAACGTCAGGCTTCGCCGCGCCGCGAAGACGGCCCCGGGAAGTCGGCACTCTCAAAGTGCAACGCCGTTGTACTTCGCGTCCGAATAGTAGAAGCGGACCGTGATCGTTCAATTTTATGGCGATGGGCGGCCGAAGCATGAGCGGTTTTTTAATTCTTTTCGCTATCCTCGCCGGGTTGGGGCATTCCGGGTCGAGCCAGATGGAAGAGCGACGCAGGTTTCCACGGACCGAGATGAACGAACCCGCCTTTGTGTCGGCGGGAGGAGCGGTGATGCGTTGCACCCTGCTCAATCTTTCGGCCGAGGGCTGCGCCATCGAGGTCAACGAACCCGCTTTCGTGCCGCAACGCTTCCGCCTGGTGCTGGCCAGCGACTCCTCGATCGTGCGCGATTGCCAGATCGCCTGGATCCAGCAGAACCGGATCGGGGTCACCTTCGTCACGGTGCCGCAGGCTGCGAGGCACGCGCCGGAAACCGCCGACCCAACCACCACCTGAATTGCTCGAGAAGCGGGCGATCGGGCGACTGTAGCTCAGCGCTTCAGCATCGGCTTGATGATGGCCTCCAGCTCCTCGAACGACATGGAGCCTTTCAGGCGCTGGCCGTTGACGAAGAAGCTAGGCGTAGAATCCACCTTCAACGTGCCATAGGCGTAGTCCCGGTCAGCCTTCAGCTTGTCGAGCAGGGACTGGTCGGTCTCGCAGGTCGCCACGTCCTGCTCGCTCATGCCGTTGAGCTTGCCGATGGCGATCAGCGTCTCCTTGGTGCGGGCGAGCAGCGGGTCTAGCTGCTGGTACATCATCGCAGTGACCGCGAGATATTTCTCGGCGTCGCCCTTGGCGATGCAGCGCGCCAGCATCGAAGCGCTGGCCGCCTTGATATCGAGCGGAAACTCGCGAAACACAAAGCGCACCTTGCCGGTGTCGATGTAGCGCGAGCGCAGCATGGGGCGAGAACGTGTTTCCCATGCTGCGCAATGCGGGCAGCTCATCGAGGCATATTCGGTGATGGTCACCT
>JAKFVP010000205.1 GCA_021732175.1 Bradyrhizobium sp. | reverse complement strand
GCCGGCACCGTGGTGGGAACGCAGGCTGCGGCGCAGAGCGAGCCTGATGGCTATACGCTTGTCGTCGGCGGCCTCTCCAACATGGCGTTCAATTCCGCGCTCTATTCCAATCTCGCCTATGACCCCCTGAAGGATTTTGTGCCGGTCGCGATGGCCTATCGCTTCGGCTACATCATGGTCGGCCGCAAGGACCTGCCGCAGGCCGACGTGAAGGCGATCGTTGCTGCGGCAAAGGAAAGGCCCGGTTCGATTTCGGTGGCGACCGCCGGCGTCGGCACCGGTCAGCACCTTGTCGCCGCCGCCTTCATGAAGGCCGCAGGGATCAAGCTGCAGGAAGTCCCCTATAAGGGCTCGCCGCCAGCCTTCACCGATCTGCTCGCCGGCCGCATCGACCTGTTCTTCGATTCCATCGCCGCCGGTTTGCCTTATGTGCAATCAGGGCAGGCGCGGGGCATTGCCGTGCTGTCGTCCCAGCGCAGTGCGCAGGTCCCTGATGTCCCCACCATGTCGGAGGCCGGTGTTGCCGGGCTCGATGTCGATTCCTGGCTCGGCATCTTCGTGCCGGCGAAGACGCCGCCGGCCGTGATCGCCAGATTGCGCGGCGACATCCGCGCCGTGCTGCCGGAGCTGAAGGAGCGGTTCGAGAAGACCGGCGGCGAGGTCTGGGACATGCCTGACGGTCTCGACGCCTTCGTCGCGGCCGAGCACGCGAGCTGGACGAAACTGATCCGGGAAGCCGGGATCAAGCTGGATTAGCCGTGAAATTCGCCGACCTCGATCCATCTGTTCTGAAGCATGGCTCTTTCTGGAATATTGCCTGATACTGGGTGTCTATGATCCTGCCCTGAGACGGCATCGGGTGAATCATGAGGCGGCGCCAGTTCATCTCACTGCTTTCTGGAGGAGCCCTGGCGGGTGTTACGTCTGCAAGTGCGCAGCAGCCCGGAGCGCAGCGCCGGATCGGCGTGGTCATGCTTTACCCGGAAAACGATCCTCAGGGTCAATTGCGTGCCCAAGCGTTCCGAAGCGAACTCGAAAAAGCCGGCTGGAGAATCGGCGGTAATCTTCAGATCGACTTTCAATGGGGCACTGGCGATGTGGACTGGGTCCGCGCCGCTACGGCACGCGCGCTGCAGTCATCGCCTGATGTGCTGCTCGCCAACGGTGACGCTGCTGCCTTCGCCGCCCAGGAATTAGTCAAGAAAATTCCGGTCATCTTCATTGGTTCGGCCGACCCCGTGGGGGATGGCCTGGTGCAAAGCTTCGCCCGACCCGGCGGAAACATCACAGGTTTCGGCGTGATGGAGCGAACTCTTGGAGCCAAGCTGCTCGGACTGCTCAAGCAGATTGCGCCGAACACGACGCGCGTCGCGGTACTGGTGAATCCCGACAACCGAACCAACACAAGGATTCTGGCTCTGCTCGAGGCCAATGCGCCCAACTACAACGTGATCGTCGTGTCGGCCCCGGCGCGCAGCGTTGCCGAAATTGAAACGGCGATGGCGCAGTGGGCAAAAGAGTCGAATTACGGGGTCATCGTGCCTTCGGATCCCGCAGTCAACTCACGGCGAAAACTCGTTGTTGAGCTTGCGGCGCGTTACCGTTTGCCGATCGTTTACTCCCTTCGCTCCGCCGTCGCCGATGGGGGGCTGATGTCTTACGGCGTTGATATCGTCGAGTTGTTTCGGAAGGCCGCGATTTACGCCGACAGGATTCTGAGAGGTGAAAAGCCAGCCGAGCTGCCGGTGCAATTGCCAACAAAGTTCGAGATGGTGGTCAATATGAAGACGGCGAGGGCGCTCGGCTTTGACATGCCTGCCTCCTTGCTGGTGGCCGCCGACGAAGTGATCGAGTGAGGTCGCGGTGGCATGATGCGGACAGTCATTCCCGGCGCTCTTACAATTCTATCGGCTTATCCCGATCCGCCCTTCGACGTCATGAAGGACGGCGCCGCGACAGGATTTGACATCGAACTGATGCGCGCGGTCGCAAGCCACCTCTCGCTCGAATTGCGTCCGCTTCCCTTTGAAGGCGAGAATTTCAATGACATCTTCGCAGGCCTCGCGCAGGGAAAGTGCGATGCCGTGATCTCGGGCACGACGATCACCCCGGAGCGCGCAGCGATCGTGCGCTTCTCAAAACCCTATCTGGAATTCAATCAGGGCGTCGCAGTGAACCGCCGGCTGACATCAGGTGCGACCTCGACCGCTGATTTGCGCGGCCTGACCGCCGGCATCCAGAAGGGGAATACATCAGACTTTGTTGCCAAGCGTCTGCTGGCGCAAGGCGATATCGCAGGGATCAAATACTATCCCTATGACGGCATCGGCACGGCGCTCGATGACCTCCAGGCCGGACGCATTGGCCTCGTCATCAAGCTCTTTCCCGTGATCTCGTGGCTGACGCGCGATCGGTCCGACCTCGAGGTCGCAATGCAGGTACCGACCCACGAGAAGCTCGGCATTGCGTTCGCGCCCGAACGCGCCGATCTCCGCGATGCCGTTGACGCCGCTATTGCGGCATTGCGGGAAAGCGGCGAATTCGCGAAACTGCAGGCCGCATGGCCGGGCACGGGTGCGACCATGTAGCGAGATCTGCTTCCCACGAGGCTTTGCCATACCCGCCGCCGCTGTTGTACGCTTCTCCCATTGCAACGGATAATTCCCGGCCCGCCATGAAACCATCACGCCGTCATTTCCTGCAGCTGGCATCCGGCGCGTTCGCGCTGTCCGCGTCCCCACGGCTGGCGCACGCACAAGCCTGGCCCAATCGGCCGGTGCGGCTGATCATCGGCTATACGCCGGGCGGATCGGCCGATCTCACCGACCT
>JAKFVP010000408.1 GCA_021732175.1 Bradyrhizobium sp. | reverse complement strand
GGCAACGACGGCCGCAGGGTGGCGGCTCCCGATCGACTCTAGATTGCGGTGTCCTGATTGGCCGCCGCCGTCGGACGCGACACCACATAGGCCGCACAGGCGAGCATCAGCATTGCCACGGCGGCGCCGAGCGGCAGCGACGGTTTTGCGCCCCACCAGAACAGGATATAGCCGATCGTCATGCCGGCGCAGGCCATCAGCTTGGCCGGCCGCGAAATGGCCCCGGTGGCGCGCCAGTCGCGCAGCGTCTTGCCGAAGGTTGGATGCTCGAGCAGCCACGTCTCCAGCCGCGGCGAGGAGCGCGCAAAGCAGGCGGCTGCAATGATCAGGAAGATCGTCGTCGGCAACAGCGGCGTCACCGCGCCGATCACGCCGAGACCAACCATCACCCAGCCGAGACAGAAGTAGATGATACGCATTACACGTGCGGCCCGCTGGTTGCTTCAGAAAGGTTTGGCTCGTGTTCCGGCTTGCCGAGCCGTAGCGCGCGGCCACCAGCCCGCCTTCGCCTTTCGGCTTCGGCGCGGCAGTCTTCGCCGCTTCGCGCGCGAAGACTGGAGCGGGTGAAGGGAATCGAACCCTCGTATTCAGCTTGGAAGGCTGCTGCTCTACCATTGAGCTACACCCGCGTGAGGCGTGACCTAACACGGCCTGATGCCGGTCTCAACCGCCCCGCCCGGGCCAAACCGGCCTGTTCCAGCACGCGATTCCGCTGCAGGGGCCGCCGGATGACGCCTCCAAGACGCCCACAAGGGACCTTAACGGCGGCCGATTCGCCGCCTATATTGGGAGTCCCATTAACAACGAAAGGAGGTGATCGAGTGTCTAATCTCAGACGCTGTCACCTCGCTGGGATCGCCCGCTAAGGCCTGACAGCCTGGCATCGGGGTGATCTCAGCCCTGGACCAGCGAGAGAGACAACAGTTGGGGCGCGGCGGAGCTTTTCCGCCGCGCCTTTCTCTTTGAGGATGTGTCGGTAAAGCGTGGGCGGCGAGCCGTTCAGGCGGGATGGTGCCGGAAGCGCTCATCCAGCGCGACGCTGACAACCGTCATGCCGGTCGCCCAGGGTAATACGAACCCGCCGGGATCGACGCTGAGCAGGATCGCAAAGCCAGAGCTCACAAAGCCGATCAGCTTCGGATTAGCGCCGCCTGTGGCGAGCGAAAGCAGGAATGGCAGGCTGAGAAACAGCTGGGTCGCAGCGGTTGTTGATTTCAGATGCCGGCCGGATTGAGCGGGCGCGGACGGGCGCCGCGGCGGGATTCGGTGAGGCGTTCGCCGCCATTGAAGGCGGTGCTGCCGTAGTAGCGGTGATGACGGGGCACGTCGTGCCAGTCGCCGAGCGCATCAACGGTGCAAAATCCGCGGGCGGTATCGCTGATGATGGTGCCTGATTTCTTCATGACCCTCTCCGCCTCGCGCATTGTTCTTGCGTTCTGGCCATCAGTCGTGCCCCGACTTCGCCACGTTCACACCGGCCACCGGAAATCGTGTTTCAATTCGGTTTCGTGGGCCGCGGATTGTCGGATTCGGCACCGCTTCTGCGTCTTCAGGGCGAACGACTCAAACAGTGAAAGAGGTTTTCATGCTTTATGCCATTCTCGCCTACCACGTGGAGGCCGAGGTCAATTCCTGGTCGGCGGAGGAAGATGCCGCCCTGATGGCCAACCTGCGCAAGGCGCACGAGCGGATCAACCAGCTCGGCAAACTCGGCCCCGCCGCCCGGCTAGGCGACACCACCAAGGCGCGCACGCTGCGCGGCGCCGGTGACGGCATGATGCTCGATGGGCCGTTCGCCGAAACCAAGGAGCAGTTGCTGGGATTCTATGTCGCGGATCTTCCTGATGAGGATGCGGCCGCGGATGCCGTGCGCCATCTGCGCCGCGCCAATCCCAGCGCGGTGTATGAGGTGCGGCCGATCCGGCTGTTCATCCCCGGTCAGGGCTTCCCGGAGACTGCGGCCGAAACTTGACGGCATGCTGTAATTCTCGCGCTTTCGTCAATGGGTTGAGCGTTCCGCAAGCTTGCCAATGCGGTTCCATCCGCCTAGTTTTCGCGCGGGCGCCAGGGGTGGTTCCGCAACCTGCACGTATCTTCGCCCGATTGAGGGCGTCCACGTAAGCCGGAGGAATTTGATGGCTAATCCAGTACGACCCGCTTCCCTTCTCGTCGCGGCATCCGCGGCGCTGGGCCTGTTTGCGGCCAGCGCGCAAGCGGCGCCGCTTGCACCGACCGATGCGCTCAATGCGCAAGTGAACAGTGCATCCGATGTCAGTGAAGTGGCAGTCGTCGTGCGCCGCGGTGCGTATGTCGGCCCGCGCGGCGGCGTCTATCGCTATCGCGGCGCCACTGTGGTGCGCCCGGGCGTGGGCTGGGCGCGCCCGGGCTGGTATCGCTGGGGACCGGGCGGCGCGATCGCCGCGGGCGCAGCCCTCGGCTTCGTTGCCGCTGGCGCAGCCGTTTATGCCGCCACGCCGGCGCCGGCGCCGGGCATGTGCTGGTACTACACCGATCCGTATCGCCGCGCCGGCTTCTGGGATTACTGCCCGTAGAATTCGCTCGCCCAGCGCGACGAAGCAAGGCGGAAGGCGCAAGCCTTCCGCCTTTTTCATTCAAGGCAGGATGGCGTTGTGCTGCTTCTTCAGCATCCGCCGCAGCGCGTTGAACACGAGCACGAGGAACGAGACAAACAGCGCGACGATGGCGACTACGAGCTGCGCCAGCGATGCGATCAGGTCGACTGCGACGTCAGCCATGTCGAGCCAAAGCAGGAGCAAAATCCCGGCGCCGATCACGATCCCAACAATGATGAGAACTTCAAGCATGGTGCTTCTCCGCAGCCTTGGTCGGAGCGGCACCATCGCCGGTTCAAC
>JAKFVP010000107.1 GCA_021732175.1 Bradyrhizobium sp. | reverse complement strand
AGCGCAATACGGCTAAAGCGACGCGCAAGACAATCCGCCTTCAGTCCGTTCGAGTCCGGGATGAGTTCACCAGCGTCTTCCCCGTCATTGACATCAGACAATCCGCGAAAAGTCGCGCTGCGCGAGCGCGTCAATGCGACGCTCGACGAGCTCGAGCGCTGGCGCAAGTTCAACGCCGCCTATCACGACGACGACCGCAAGTTCATGCGCTTCCTGATCCCGCCCGGCAAGCGCGTGCTGGAGCTAGGCTGCGGCAGCGGCCACATGCTGGCGGCGCTGCAGCCGTCCTATGGCGTCGGCGTCGACTTCAGCGAAAAGGCGATCGAGCGGGCCAGGCTGTACTATCCGCATCTCAACTTCGTGCTTGGGGATGCCGAGGACCCGGCGACGCTGCAGGGCATCGAAGGCCCCTTCGACTACATCGTGCTCGCCGACACCATCGGGCTGCTCGAGGACATCGACGGCACGCTGCGGCTGATCCACCAGCTTTGCGCGCCGTCGACGCGGCTTATCATCGCCTACTACTCCCATCTGTGGGAGCCTGTGCTGAAGACTGCGGAGGCCATTGGCCTGCGCAACAAGCAGCCGCAGGTCAACTACATCGCGACCGCCGACTTCCTCAATCTGCTTGACCTCGCCGACTTCGAGGTGATCAGCCAGGAACAGCGGCAACTGCTGCCGCGGCGCTGGCTCGGGCTCGGGCCGCTGATCAACAAATACATCGCGCCGCTGCCGGGCATCCGCCAGCTAGCCCTGCGCAGCTATGTGGTCGGCCGCCCGGTGCTATCGTTCCCGGACCGCAAATATTCGGCAAGCATCGTCATCCCCTGCCGCAACGAGCGCGGCAATATCGAGAATGCGATCCGGCGCATGCCGAAATTCGCCGCGCATCAGGAGATCATCTTCGTCGAGGGCAATTCCAGCGACGATACTTTTGCCGAATGCGAGCGCGTCCGCGACGCCTACAAGGATGAGTGGGACATCAAGGTCCTCAAGCAGGACGGCAAGGGCAAGGGCGATGCGGTGCGCAAGGGTTTTGCGGCGGCGACCGGCGACGTGCTGATGATCCTCGACGCCGACCTCACCATGCCGCCGGAAGCGCTGCCGAAATATCATGCGGTGATCGAGAGCGGCAAAGCCGAGTTCGTCAACGGCACCCGCCTCGTCTACCCCATGGAAAACGAGGCGATGCGGCCGCTCAACTTCATCGCCAACCGCTGCTTCGCCTATCTGTTCAGCTATCTCGTCAACACCCGCATGACCGACACGCTGTGCGGCACCAAGGTGCTGCTGCGCAGGGATTACGAAGTGCTGGCGCGCGAGCGCGACTATTTCGGCAATTTCGACCCGTTCGGCGACTTCGACCTGATCTTCGGCGCGGCAAAGCAGAACCTGAAGATCATCGAGACGCCGATCCACTACAAGGCGCGCACCTTCGGCGAGACACAGATCTCGCGCTTCCGCGACGGCTGGCTGCTGCTGAAGATGGTGTGGTTCGCCTACCGGAAGCTGAAGGCGATCTAGGAAGTAGCCGGAACTACTTCCCCCACACTTCGTTGGCGATCTCGACCGCCAGCCTAAGCTTTGCCCACTGCTCTTCCTCCGAGAGGATGTTGCCTTCCTCGGTCGAAGCAAAGCCGCATTGCGGCGACAGCGCGAGCTGCTCCAGCGGCGCGAACTTGGAAGCTTCATCGAGCCGGCGCTTGATGTCGTCCTTCTTCTCCAGTTCGCCGAACTTCGAGGTGATGACGCCGACCACCACGACCTTGTTGCCCTTCGGCAGATAACGCAGCGGCTCGAAGCCGCCGGCGCGGTCGGAATCATATTCCAGGAAATAGCCGTCGTAGTTGGTACCGCCCAGCATGACTTCCGCCACCGGCTCGTAGCCCCCGGAGGAAATCCAGGTCGAGCGGAAATTGCCGCGGCAGACATGGGTGGTGACGACCATGTCGGCCGGCTTCTCGGCGAGCGCGTAGTTGATAATCCGGGCGTAGATTTCCTGCAGGCCTTCCGGATTGTCGCCGCGCTCGCGCGCCTTCTGTAATTCTTCCTGCGAGCAGAGATAGGCCCACACGGTGTCGTCGAACTGCAGATAGCGGCAGCCGGCGTCATAGAAGGCCTTCACGGCCTTGCGGTAGGTCTTGCCGAGATCGGCGTAGAATTCCTCGAGGTCCGGATAGACCTTGTTGGAGATCGACTTGCGGCCGCCGCGGAAATGCAGCACCGCTGGCGAGGGGATTGTCATCTTGGCGGTGACATGGGCCTGGTCGGCATACTTCTTCAGGAACTTGAAGTGATCCAGCATCGGGTGGTTGTCGGGAAAGTCGAGCTTGCCGATCACGCGCACCGCGTCGTGGCGGGTCTGCACGCCCGCGAACTGGATGCCGGTATCGGGATGGAACAGCTCGCAGCCGGTCAGCTTGGCCAGGAAGTCGAAATGCCACCAGGAGCGACGGAATTCGCCGTCGGTCGCAAGCTTCAGGCCGACCGAGGCCTGCCGGTGCACTACCTTCTCGATCTCCATGTCCTCGATCTTGCGCAGCTCGTCGGCGCTGATCTCGCCCTTCTCCAGCTTTGCGCGGGCTTCCTTGATCTTGGGCGGACGCAGAAGGCTGCCGACCTCGTCGGCGCGGAAGGGGGGCTTGGTTCGCTGCATGGTCGTAAACTCCCGAAAATTTCTCAGTGACCGCCGCCGGAGACGCCGAGATGGCGCTCCAGCGCCGACGGATCGGCCTTCAGCGCGCTGCTCGGCGCATCGTGGACGATGGCGCCGCGCTCCAATATCACAACGCGGTCGGCCAGCCCCAGAATCTTTTGTGCATTCTGCTCGACGATCACGGAGCAGATACCCCCGGCACGGGTAATGCTGCCCAACGCGCGCAGCAATTCCTCG
>JAKFVP010000012.1 GCA_021732175.1 Bradyrhizobium sp. | reverse complement strand
GGCGGATCATGATCGCCACGATACGTTGGCGCGGGTGGCGATGGGCCGTTGTGGCGTCAGGTGACTTGTGCATCCGGCGAAACGTCTACAGCGGCCGGCGAAATCGTGTGGTTCTGGCGCCGCGACCCTGGCGTCTATCCGGCACTGCCTGTGCGGAGCCGGCAACGGGGGCAATAAAGGCCGTTCCCCGGGGAGAGCGCGTATAAGCCGTCAAACCATTGCGTGGGGAAAGCCGGGATGTCTCGGCTGTACCTGTAGTGTTTTGCCCGTGTGCTTCGGCACATGGGATGCCCGTGTGCTCCGGCGCACGGGATCTACGGGTGCATCCGGCGCCCGGCTTTCCCTGCGCCCTCTGGTCAAGAGAGGGCGAACGAAGATGCAAAACTCGGGCGAAATCGCGCCGTGAGAGCGAGAACGCGTGTCTTTCCTCGCAACGATGGCTTCTTACCTCGCCCCGCTTGCGGGGAGAGGTCGTATCGCATCGCAGATGCGATACGGGTGAGGGGGTACAGGTCTATCGATAGAGCGCCGCTGGTGAGCGAGCCCCTCACCCCAACCCTCTCCCCGCAAGAGCGGGGCGAGGGAGGGAAAGGGCTGGCCCACCTACCGCAGCTTCAACCCCGTCGCGGCTTCCAGCTCTCCGATCGCCTGCGTGGCGCTCGTCACCTTGATCGTCGTCATGCCCATCTCGCGCGCCGGCTTCAGATTGACGCCGAGATCGTCGAGATAGACGCACCTTGCCGGATCGACCCGCAGCGTCTCCAGCATCATCCGGTAGATGCGCGGGTCGGGTTTGCGCAGGCCGATCTTGGCGGACTCGATGACATGATCGAACAGCGCCATCACTTCGGCGACGTAGAGCTTGCGCCCCGAGGCCGAGCCGATCGCGTTGTTGGGCAGATTGTTGGTGATGCAGCCGGTCCTGAACTGCGTCTTGATGCGCTTCAGCGCCTCGACCATCTCCGGCCTGAGATCACCGGACAGCAGCGGCAGCACGTCCTTGCCGCGGACCTCGGCGCCGAGCGCCCGCGACTCGGCGGCGAACAAGGCGTCAAAGGCCTCGATGTCGACCTCGGCGCGTTCGAACTTCGCCCAGGCGTTTTCCAGATGGTTGGCGGCGTTGGTGCGGCGGATGATGTCGACGGGCAGGCCGCGCTCGGTCTCGAACCGCGCGAACGCCTCGAACGGCGATGTCGTGAGCACGCCGCCGAAATCCCAGATCACCGCCTCGATCATTCCGCCCTGCCGTTTCCTGATCTTGCTGGCGAGCGGCTAACATGGAACGCGGGCGCAAGCCAGCCCCAAGGAGCATTTGAGGTGCTTGGCGGCATGAGCGCGAACCGCTATTTCTGCGCCATGAAATTCGCAGCCGCTTTCATCGCAGCCTTGATGCTGCTCTCGTCAGCACCGGCGTTCGCCATCGTCGGCGGCGGCGCGCCGTCCACCGAAGGCGTGGCGCGATCCGTCGTCACCATCGTCGGTTCCCGCGGCAATTTCTGCACCGGCAGCCTGATCGCGCCGAAGGTCGTGCTGACCGCCGCGCATTGCGTGCCGTCAGGCGCGGAATACCGCATCGTCGACAACTCTTCCGGTCAGCCCGCGCTGCAGGCCGTGCGCAGCGTCGCAATCCATCCCGCGTTCAGGATGGATGCTATGCTGGCGCATCGCGCCACCGCCGATGTCGCGCTGTTGCAGCTCGATACGCCCGTGAAGGGCAAGGCGCCGGCCATCCTTGGCATGCCAAATATTCCGATTGCCGTTGGCGGCCGCTTCACCGTCGCCGGGATCGGCGTCACCGTCCGCGGCGACGGCAAGAGCGGCGGCACCATCCGCGTCGTCGGCCTCGTTGCGTCAGGCAAGCCCGGCACCTTACAGATCCGCCTCGTCGATCCCGTAGGCCAAGGCACTCGCGCGGGGCTCGGCGCCTGCACCGGCGATTCCGGTGCGCCGGTATTCGAAGCCAAGCCTGATGGCCTCGCCATCGTCGGTGTCGTCAGCTGGTCGACCGGGCCGAACGGCAGCGACGGCTGCGGCGGCATGACCGGCGTCACGCCGCTGACGCTCTACCGCGACTGGCTGTTGCAGACCGCGCGGCAGTGGGGAGCAGGCCTGTGAGTTTGATGCAGCTCAAAGCAGCTTGCCGCCTTGTGTGTCCCATGATTGGCCGCTAGAAAATTTTCAGGAAATGCTCAACGGCACAAGCCGTTCAAACAAAGATTGAAACAGATGAACGTCACCGCGCCCTCCCGCACCATCTCTGCCGCGCAGAAAGTCGAACATTTCGACGTGCTGATCGTCGGCGCCGGCATCTCCGGCATCGGCAGTGCCTATCATCTCACCAAGCAGATGCCGGACACGACCTTCGTGGTGCTGGAAACGCAGGAGACCTTTGGCGGTACCTGGTGGACACACCAGTATCCGGGCATCCGTTCCGACAGCGACCTGCACACCTTCGGCTACAGCTTCAAGCCTTGGACGGGCCCGCCGATCGCAACTGCCGAAGAGATCCTTGCCTACATGGGCGAGGTGATCGAGGAGAACGATCTCGCAAAACACATTCGCTACAATCACCACATCAGTAACGCGAGCTGGTCGAGCGATACCAATCTCTGGACCATCGATGCCGTCAACAAGGTGACGGGCGAGGCGCAGCGCTTCACCGCGAACTTCCTCTGGATGTGCCAGGGTTACTATCGCCATTCCGAAGGTTACACGCCGGAATGGAAGGACATGGACAAGTTCAAGGGCCAGATCGTCCATCCGCAGACCTGGCCGAAGGACCTCGTCACCGAAGGCAAGAAGGTCGTCGTGATCGGCTCGGGCGCCACCGCCGCGACGCTGATCCCGAACCTGAAATGCGCGCATGTCACCATGCTGCAGCGCTCGCCGACCTA
>JAKFVP010000567.1 GCA_021732175.1 Bradyrhizobium sp. | reverse complement strand
GCCGCACGGAAAAAAGAAGCTTTCAATCTGCGACCGCGATGCCATCCGCGCGTGGATTCGCGAGGGAGCCCGCAACAATTGAGCCGTAACATCGGGCCGGGGCATCGCACTGTGGTCTGAAAACGGGTAGGGTGCTGTCGCTGATGTCGTCCAACGTGACCCGGGACGTGCCCTTGCTGTCGTGGTGCGCGAAGAATGGGTTGGGCTTGTCGACGAAATCCGCTGCGCCTCAAGACCTAGCATTACAGTTGCTTTTTTTTGGAGGTGTCTGAATCCATGGGCAACCATGATTCGGAGGTCGTGGACGCAAGTAGCGTCGATTGAGGAGACGCTTGCGTTGTGGGCGGCGTCGCTTCGAGAGATCAAGCAACGGATACGTCCGTTGTTCACGCAAGAGCGTGTTGCGACGAATGCAGGCATGTTCCTGGAAGGTCTGCTCGGAGATGAGCAGCGCAAGACCGGCTGGATGCGCGCGGAGGCGGCTGGCGATCCTGGCCCATGGCGGCAGCAGGCCATTCTGGGTCGTGGGGATTGGGACGCTGATGCCCTGCGCGATATCGTGCGCGACTATGTCATCGAGCATTTGGCGGATGACGATGCGGTGCTGGTGATCGACGAGACCGGCTTTCTCAAACAGGGCAAAGCGTCATGCGGCGTAGCGCGGCAATACACTGGTTCGGCAGGGAAGATTACGAACTGCCAGATCGGAGTCTTCGCTACCTACGTTTCGCGTCATGGTCATGCGTTCATCGATCGCGCGCTGTATCTTCCGAAGGAATGGAGCGACGATCCAGATCGTCTGGAGGCCGCATATGTGCCTGCCGATGTCGGCTTTGCGACCAAACCAAAACTTGCGACGAGAATGATCGCACGCGCGATAGCCGCGTCTGTGCCATTCAAGTGGGTTGCCGGTGATACGGTCTACGGTGTTGGCGACATCGAACAGCAACTACGTCGGGCAGGCAAAGGCTACGTGCTTGGGGTCAGCAGCGCTCATGTGTTTCGATCCTGGGGTAAACGACCGCCGGTCGCCGGTACGGCCGCCGACATCGCCCAGACGCGGCGCTCATCCGACTGGAAGCGCCTGTCGGCGGGAGCCGGAACCAAAGGACCGCGGCTGCACGATTGGTGTTATCTCGAATTGGCCGATCTCGAGGCCGAGCAATTCAACAGTGCAAATGATGGTTTGTGGACGCGCGGTCTACTGATCCGTCGTCGCATCGCCGATAATGACCTCGCCTTCCTCACCACCTGGTGCCCAGCGGGAACATCAATTGAAACGCTGGTCGCGGTCGAAGGCCATCGATGGGCGATCGAGGACAGCTTTGAAACCGCGAAAAACGAGTTCGGGCTCGATCACAACGAGAGCAGAATCCTGGCATGGCTGGCACCGCCACGTGTCCCTGGTGATGCTCGCCTTCGCCATGATGGCCGCGATCCGGCATCGCGCTAATCCGCCATCGCCCAAAAAAACAAAACCTCGCCCCCCGGTAAAAGCCAAAGCATAACCACGCCGCCACTGATCCGTTGGTCAATCCAGGAAATCCGCCGCATTGCCATCAGACTCGCTCGAAAGCGTATTCAACCCGCACACATCATCGCATGGTCTTTCTGGCGCAGAGCTCACCAGGCGGTCGCCCAGCGAGCCCACCTCAAAGCGAAACGGCAACTGTAATGCTAGAGCAAAGTACGGCAGGTTCTGGTTGGAGAAGGTACGTGGATCGAGCGGTCGCCGGTGAGGACCTCATTAAGAGGTTGGAGGAGCCGCCTTCGCGGCTGTCGACCGCATCGAACCGGCCCGTCTTGCCCGAGCCCATCGTAGCGAGCACCGCACCACCGCTGCAGCGGCTTGAGCCGGCAGGCGCCGCCCTTGAACAGCCGATCTGGCTTACCGGCCTCGATCAACCGTTTCATCAAGCCATCGCTCGCATGTCAGGCGGTCTTTCGCCGTTGGCCCTAAGCCAAGCCTATGGGAACTGGATACAGCATTTGCTGCTCTCCCCAGACAAGCAGGTCGAACTGCTCCAAAGATCAGGGGAGAAGTGGCAGCGATTCTTGTCATATGCTAGCCGCGCCTTCACCGACCAGGATTGTCCGACCTGCATTGAGCCCCAGCCAAAGGATAACCGTTTCGGCGACCCAGCGTGGCGACGCTGGCCTTTCAACCTCCTGCACCAGGGTTTCCTGTTGACGCAGCAGTGGTGGCAAGATGCGGCGACCGGGGTGCCGGGCCTCTCCAGGCACCATGAGGAGGTAGTGTCGTTCGTTACTCGCCAACTCCTCGACAGCGTTTCGCCGTCGAATTTTCCGCCGACGAATCCGGTCGTACTGGACGAGACTGCACGGCAGGCTGGAGCGAATTTTCTCAAGGGTGCACAGAACCTTTTGGAGGACTGGCAGCGTCTGGCCGATCGGAAAAAGCCAATCGGCGCGGAAGCGTTTCGCGTCGGCCATGAGGTGGCGGCAACGCCCGGCAAGGTCATCTTTCGAAACCCGCTGATCGAACTCATCCAGTATGCGCCGACGACAGCAGAAGTGCATGCCGATCCGATCCTGATCGTGCCGGCTTGGATCATGAAGTACTACATTCTCGATCTGTCGCCGGAAAACTCGCTCGTCCGCTACCTGGTCGAGCACGGCTACACGGTCTTCATGATTTCCTGGAAGAATCCGACCGGGGAAGATCGCGACCTTAGCCTCGAGGATTATCGCCGACTTGGCGTGATGGCGGCGCTCGACGCCGTCTCCGCTGTCGTTCCGCAACGGCCGATCCATGCCGTCGGCTATTGTCTCGGTGGAACCTTGCTCGCCATCGCAGCGGCGGCGATGGCGCGCGACCGTGATCAGCGGCTAAAAAGCATTAGCCTGTTCGCGGCCCAGACGGACTTCAGAGA
>JAKFVP010000184.1 GCA_021732175.1 Bradyrhizobium sp. | reverse complement strand
GATGGGCGAGGCTGACACCGACGGCTCCTCGATGTATTCGATCCAGTCGCTGTGGACCGCGGCCAACCACAAGCTGCCGGTCAATTTCGTCATCGCCAACAATGGCGGCTACCGCATCATCAAGCAGCGCCTGCTCGCCTTCCACGGCGACGACAATTACATCGGCATGGACTTCGTCGATCCGCCCGTGGATTTTTCCGGCGTCGCCAAATCGCTCGGCCTGGAAGCGATCAAGGTCAGCGATCCCGGTGAGTTGAAGGGCGTGTTGTCCTCGGCCTTCAAGCGCCCGGGCACCAAGCTGATCGAGGTCATGATCAACAACGCGGTGAATTAAACTCCGCTGTCGTCCCGGCGAAGGCCGGGAGCTGGATTCACACTCGAAGTGCAACGCTTGGGCAAAGGACTCGGTCGGGGTCCTGAAGTCAAGGCACTTGCGCGGGGTGTTGTTGTAGGCGGCGACGAACTGACGGAAGCGGGCGGATGGCAGGGTGGCAAGATCGGTCTTGCGGGGCATGAAGCGACGCATCCGGCCGATCGCATTCTCGATGCCGCCCTTCTGCCAGGGCGCATAGGGGTCGCAGAAGAACGTCTCGATCGCCAGACTGTTGAGGGCGAGATGGCGGGCGAACTCGGTTCCGTTATCGAAGGTGACGGTCTGGCGAAGCGACTGCGGGATAGCCGCGAACAGATTGAGCAGATGCCGCGCAACACCGCGTGCCGCCTTGCTGGTGAGGCGGATAGCCAGCAGAAGGCGGGACTTCCGCTCGTGCACGGTCAGGATGGCCTGGCCGTATTTTGCGAACATCATGAGGTCGGCTTCCCAATGGCCGGGGATCTTGCGGTCGGCGGCTTCGATCGGCCGGTTTGCCACGGAAACACGGCCTTCAATGAAGCTTGCGGGGCTGCCGCCCTTCCTGCCGCGACATCCACGCTTGCTCTTGCCGCGCGGCAGATACCGCCGCCAGCGGTAGTCCTTGGTGCGGGCCAGTTGGGCATAGATGAAGCGGTAGATGCTCTCGTAGGAGATCACCTTGCGGCCCTGTTCGCGTTCGAGCCGGCCGGCGATCTGCTCGGGCGACCATCCGCTTGCGAGCCGCTCGATGACGGCGTCTCGCAAGCTCTCATCGCGTTCGAGGCGCGAGCCCTTCCAGCGTCGTGCCCGGCTCTGCTGGTTGGCGTAGCCGGGCCGGTATTTGACCTGGGTCCCGCTATTGCGCTTCAGCTCCCGAGCGATCGTTGATGGCGAGCGATCCAGAGCTGCCGCGATTTGCCGGATCGAGCTGCCATTGGCTGAAAGCCGGGCAATCTCGCATCGATCGTCCAAGGAAAGCTGATCGTAACTCCGCCCCATGGCAACACCTCCCCAAGGAAGTGTTGCACTTCGTTTGTGAACTCAGGGGACCCATACCGCGTGATCTCTCGATAGGGCCAACTGGCAGACGCTCGCGTTCAGCAATGCAAATCGGTGGTTATGGGCCCCGGCCTGCCGCCTTCGCTAAAGCTTCGGCGCCCCTCGCACCTTCACCCCGGCGAAGCCTTGGCGAAGACGGGTCGCCGGGGCGACGACAAGTGTTGCCCGCCCGACACGACGGGCAACTCACCCGACTCAGTGTCAAGCCCCGCAATCAAAAATATTTCGCTTTACCGGAATTCTGATTTGCGGTAAGAAGCAGCCAGCCCGTGCCGCCATGAGGGGCGCTTCGCGGTCGTCACGAAACGTGGCGCGGGTTGCGATGGACGCTTGCGGCGTCAGGCTTGCTTCGGCGAGCCCGACGAAACGCCGGGAGCGTACGGCGAAATCGTGTGGTTCTGGCGCCGCGACCCTGGCGTCTATCCGGTCCGCCTGTGTGGACTTGGCAACGGGGGCAAGAAAGGCCGTTCCCCGGGGAGAGCACGTATAAGCCGTAAAGCCATTGCGCGGGGAAGGCCGGGATGTCTCGGCTGTACCTGTAGTGTTTTGCCCGTGTGCTTCGGCACGCGGGATGCCCGTGCGCTTCAGCGTGCGGGATCTACGGGTGCATCCGGCGCCCGGCCTTCCCTGCGCCCTCTGTTTCAGGAGGGCCAACGAAATTGCAAAACCTCGGGCAAATCATGTCGCGAGAATACTCGCTGTCGTCCGGGGCAAGCGCAGCGCGACCCGGGACCCATAACCACAGGCAGCCACTATGCGAAGGCTGGAGCTCCAGCTTGCTTCAACAATGCGATCCTGGGGTTATGGGTCCCTGCGTTCGCAGGGACGACAGCCGCGCCTACTTCTTCACCTGCGCCGGATAATGCCGCTGCAGCACCGCCTGCGGCTGCGAATACGCCTCCTGCAGATCGACGCTCCAGTATTTCAGCTCGTCCAGCGGAATGCGCACGTCGGTGATGGCGCAGCGGACATAGGTTCCCGGCGAGATGACGCGAAAGTCGCCGTCGAGATATTGCACCTGCGCTTCGCCGCTGCCCGAGGGGCCGAACTTGTTCAGCAAGATGACGTGCTCCGGTTCGGAACGGGCGACTCGCAGCGCCCGGTCAATGCATTTTCGAAATGCGATCTATCATAAATAAGTCGTGGTGTCCCTCCCTGCAAACCCACCGATTTGTGATGGTTTCGGGGCAACCCTGCATGCTAGCCTTTTGGGCATGGCTCGCGTCATCGCGCGCCATCTCCATTCCGGCAAGCATCATGCGTGTCCTGTCAGCCGCTTTGTTCCTGACGCTGTCCGTCGTGTCCGGCACAGCCGCACCCGCGCCGCAGCAGGTCGAGATCCCCTCAGGCAAGCTCGTGCTGCATGCGCAGCTTTACAAGCCCGACGGCAAGGGGCCGTTTCCAGCGGTGATTGCGCTGCATGGCTGTGGCGGGCTTGCGTCGGAAGGCGCGCCGGTCGCGCCGCGTTATCGCGACTGGGCCGAGC
>JAKFVP010000452.1 GCA_021732175.1 Bradyrhizobium sp. | reverse complement strand
CGGCGGCACCAGCACCTCGGACCGCGCATTGGCTGCCGCATAGAGGCCTGTGATCAGGCCGATGCTGGCGGATTCCACATAGCCCTCGCAGCCCGTCATCTGGCCGGCAAAGCGCAGCCGCGGCTGGGCGCGCAGCCGCATCTGCTGGTCCAGCAGCTTCGGCGAGTTGAGGAAGGTGTTGCGATGCAGGCCGCCGAGCCGGGCGAACTCGGCATTCTCCAGCCCCGGGATGGTGCGGAACACGCGCTGCTGCGCGCCGTGCTTCAGCTTGGTCTGGAAGCCGACGATGTTGTAGAGCGTGCCGAGCTTGTTGTCCTGGCGCAGCTGCACGATGGCGTAAGGCTTTACGGTCGGGTCATGCAGGTTGGTGAGCCCGACCGGCTTCATCGGCCCGTGCCGCAGGGTTTCGTGGCCGCGCTCGGCCATCACCTCGACCGGCAGGCAGCCGTCGAAATAGGGCGTGCTGGTCTCCCACTCCTTGAAGTCGACCTTCTCGCCCTCGACCAGCGCCGTGACGAAGGCGTCGTACTGCTCTTTGGTCATCGGGCAGTTGATATAGTCGGCGCCGGTGCCGCCGGGCCCGACCTTGTCGTAGCGCGACTGGAACCACGCGACGTTCATGTCGATGGACTCGCGGTGCACGATCGGCGCGATGGCGTCGAAGAAGGCGAGCGCGCTCTCGTCGGTGAGCTGCCGGATGGCGTCCGCCAGCGGCGCCGAGGTGAGGGGGCCGGTCGCCACGATGACATTGTCCCATTCGACGGGCGGCAGGCCTGCGATCTCGCCGCGGGCGATCTCGATCAGCGGGTGCTCGTGCAGCGCCTTGGTCACGGCGGCGGAAAAGCCGTCGCGGTCGACCGCCAGCGCCCCGCCGGCGGGCACCTGGTTGGCGTCGGCCGCACGCATGATCAGCGAGCCCAGCTTGCGCATCTCGGCATGCAGGAGGCCGACCGCGTTGTTGGCGGCATCGTCGGAGCGGAAGGAGTTGGAGCAGACCAGTTCGGCGCAGCTCTCGGTTCGGTGGGCTTCCGTCATCCGCTGTGGGCGCATCTCGTGCAGCACCACCGGGATGCCGCTGTTGGCGACCTGCCAGGCGGCTTCCGAGCCGGCAAGGCCCGCGCCGATGACGTGCACGGGGCCGGAAGTTGATTTGGGGGTTGTCATGGCGCGCAGGGTTAGCGCGTTTTGGCTGCCTGCGCACCTGCGTAGCGCGGCTTTAGATACGACAACGCCCGCACGAAGCGGGCGTTATCCGTTCATTTCGGGGCTGAACGAGTTTCAGCCGTTGTAGGTGCCGGCTGCAACGCGCGGAATGTCCGAGCGATCGAGGCCGATATCGGCCAGTTCGCGATCGCTGAGCTGGGACAGTTCGCTGACATTGCGCTGATAGTCCCGGAACGCCTGGATCATGCGGATGAGCGAGAGCAGCATTGGTAGTCTCCTAGATAATTCGATTCAGCCTTTGGATGGTCGGCTGCATCGTTGAAATGAACATAAAGCCCTGTTGTGCGTCGCAGTAGTTCAGATGTTGCGATGCAGCTAAACTGTAGGTGCATGGCTCCGGTAAGGTCCGCTTAACCTTTCGGCAGCCCGTGCCAATGTCCCGGGCCAGGCGCCCGATTGCCGACCTATATAGGTAAAATTCCGTTGAAAAATATAGGGAATGTCGCAAGCCTGACACACGTCCCGGGCTTGGCAGATTCGAGCCGGACGCATCCACCGGAACGATCGGTGACGACTGGAATCGCCTCCTGCAGCGTCTCAGCACAATATTTTCTATGCATGATTCGCATGCTCGGGAAACTAAAGAGTGAATATATAATCATTTCTAATTGACTGAAGGATCGAAAGGCCGCCTGCGCTGAGTTGGGAGCTCCCATGGTGGAAGCGATGGCTGACGGCGACGCCAAGTTCGCCGCGCAAAGGAGATCTCGGCTGCGCAGGATGCGAAGCTGGCCGGCAGGATGGTGCTTGCGCCGCGCACCTCGGCAAGGCGATGCATGCGGCCGATCTCAACTAAGCTGTCTTTGCTGATTTGTTCGGGGGCCGGTCGTCATGCGATCGGCCCTTTTTCTTTAGGGAGCCCGCGCGAGCTGGCTGGCGAAATAGCCGATGGTCTTGGCGTAGACCTCGCTCTTGTTCCATTCCTTGATGACCGCGAAATTGGCGCTGCCGGGCTCCCAATCCTTGCCGCGCTGCCAGCCCTTGCTGGCAAGGTAATTCGCGGTTGAGGCCAGCACATCTGGCGCGCTGCGCAGCAGGTCGCGCTTGCCGTTGCCGTCGAAATCGACGGCGTATTTGATGTAGTTCGAAGGCATGAATTGGGTCTGGCCGAGCTCGCCCGCCCAGGCCCCGCGCATTTCCTGCGGGGGAAGATCGCCGCGTTCGACGAGGCGCAGCGCATCCATCAGCTCGGCCTTGAACAGGTCGGAACGGCGGCAATCATAGGCGAGCGATGCCAGCGATCGCAGCGTCTGGAATTTGCCGAGGTTGACGCCGTAATCGGTCTCCAGTCCCCAGATCGCCACGATGATCTCGCCGGGCACGCCATAGGTCTGCTCGATGCGTCCGAGCACGGATCCATATTGCTTGAGCATGTTGGAGCCGCGGGTCATGCGCGGCGGTACCATGCGGCCGGAGAACTCCTCAAAGGTCTGCGAAAATACTTTCTGGTTCTGGTCGCGTGCGATGACGACCTTGTCGAGCGTCACGCCCGCAAGGCTGCTGGCGATGACCGTCTGCGAAATGCCCTTGCCGACGGCTTCCTTCTTGAAATCCTCGAGCCAGCCTTCGAACGTCCCGGTGCCGCAGGCGGCCGCGAAGGCCGGCGCTGCCGTGACCGTGAGCAGCGCGCCCAACGCAAAAGCCTTGAGAGAATTGCCTGAGTTCATCGGCCGGAAGCTCC
>JAKFVP010000466.1 GCA_021732175.1 Bradyrhizobium sp. | reverse complement strand
CTACAACAATGTGCTGCTCGACAAAGCCGCCAACGACACCGCCGCCGATTTCGTCCGTGGCAAGATCGCCGAGATCGTCAAGGATCCCAAAACGGCCAGGCTGCTGCAGCCGGACAGCCATCCGATCGGCACCAAGCGCATCTGCGTCGACACCGATTATTTCGCCACCTTCAACCGGCCCAACGTCGAACTCGTCGACATCAAGTCCAGCCCGATCGAGGAAATCACCGAAAACGCCGTGCGCGTCGGCGGCAAGAACTATGAGGTCGATGCTCTGGTTCTGGCGACCGGCTTCGACGCCATGACCGGCTCGGTCGCCAAGATCGACATTGTCGGCCGTGGCGGGCAGACGCTGAACCAGAAATGGGCCGAAGGCGCGCGCACGTATCTCGGCCTGATGAGCGCGGGCTTCCCCAATCTCTTCATCATCACCGGCCCGGGCAGCCCGTCGGTGCTCTCGAACATGATCGTCTCGATCGAGCAGCATGTCGACTGGATCGCCGATTGCCTCGCTTACATGCGCAGCCATGGCCTCGTGGCCATGGAAGCGACCAGGCCGGCCGAGGACAAATGGGTGGACCATGTCAACGAGGTCGCGCACACCACGCTCTATCCGCAGGCCGCGTCCTGGTACATGGGCGCCAACATCCCCGGCAAGCCGCGCATCTTCATGCCCTATATCGGCGGCGTGCCGGCCTACCGGCAGAAGTGCGACGAGGTTGCCGCGAGGGGCTATGAGGGCTTTGCGCTGACGGCGGCGAAGCAGCGCGAGGCCGCCGCGGCGTCTTAGTTACTGTCATTCCGGGGCGCCACGAAGTGGCGAGCCCGGAATTCCGGGCTCTCGCTTCGCGAGCTCCGGAATGACGATTGAAAGTTCGAGCTTTTGAAGGGTGGGCAAAGCGAAGCGTGCCCACCATATCTAGCACGGCCTAACGAAGGTGGGCACGGCGCAAGCGCGCCTTTGCTCACCCTGCAAATCCTCTGGAGCAGCCAAGTGACCGACGCCCCCACCGCCGCCTACGAGCCCCCGAAAGTCTGGACCTGGAACAAGGAGAGCGGAGGCCGCTTCGCTGCGATCAACCGTCCGATCGCGGGCGCGACGCATGAGAAGGAATTGCCCGTCGGCCGCCATCCTCTGCAACTTTATTCTCTGGCGACTCCCAACGGCGTGAAGGTCACGGTCTTGCTGGAGGAGCTGCTCGAGGCCGGTCACAAGGGCGCCGAATACGACGCCTGGCTGATCAGGATCGACGGCAACCAGTTCGGCAGCGGTTTTGTCGCGGTCAATCCGAACTCGAAAATCCCCGCGCTGATGGACCGCAGCGGGCCGACGCCGATCCGGGTGTTCGAGTCAGGCGCGATCCTGGTGCATCTGGCGGAAAAATTCGGCGCCTTCCTGCCGGCAGGCGGCCAGGAACGCGCGGAGTGCCTGTCGTGGCTGTTCTGGCAGATGGGCAGTGCGCCGTTCCTTGGCGGCGGTTTCGGGCACTTTTATGCCTATGCGCCGGTCAAGATCGAATACGCCATCGATCGCTACGCCATGGAAGTGAAGCGGCAGCTCGACGTGCTCGACCGGCGCCTCGCCGACAATGAATATCTCGCCGGCAGCGAGTACACGATTGCCGACATGGCGACCTGGCCGTGGTACGGCGCGCTGGCCAAGGGCCTGGTGTACGGCGCGGGCGAGTTTCTCTCCGTGCACGAATACAAGAACGTGCAGCGCTGGACCGATGCCATCGCCAAACGCCCGGCGGTGAAGCGCGGCCGCATGGTCAACCGCATCTCCGGCGATCCGGCGAGCCAGCTCCACGAGCGCCACGACGCCAGCGATTTCCTCACGAAGACGCAGGACAAGATCGGCGAGCCCGCGAAGACGTAAGAGACTCCACCTCGCCCCGCTTGCGGGGAGAGGTCGGATTGCGAAGCAATCCGGGTGAGGGGGACTCTCCACGAGTCGGATGGGTGGAAGCGGCCCTCATCCCGACCTTCTCCCCGCAAGCGGGGATAAGGAGAAGAAAAGAAAACAAAAGCAGGGAGGCTGCCATGGGCTTTGTCGAAAAAGGTGCCGTTCGCATCCACTACCAGGAATCCGGCTCTGGCTACCCGCTGCTGCTGATCGCCGGTGGCGGCCTGAACTCCTGCATCGAGCGCATCACCGGGCCTTACCCGCCCTTCAACGCCATGAAGGAATTTTCCGGCGAGTACCGCTGCGTCGCCTTTGACCTGCGCAACGCGCCGCCCGGACAATCCACTGGGCCCCTCGAGATCGATCGCCCCTGGGATGCCCACACCGACGATCAGCTCGCGCTGATGGATCATCTCGGCGCGAAGAAATTCATGGTGCTGGGCTTCTGCATTGGCGGCCCCCTGATCTGGAATCTGCTGAAGCGCGCGGGCGATCGCGTCGCCGCTGCCGTGCTCGCCATGCCCAGCGGCTCGCGGCCGGAAATGCGCGATCTCTTCTACAACAACAACATGAAGGATTGGGCGCCGGAGCTGGTGAAGCGCCGGCCCGACATCACGATGGAGAGGTGCGAAAAATTCCTGACCAGGATGTACCGCACCGATCCGGATTTCGTCTTCACCGTGTCGCGCGATTTCGTGAAAAATTGCCAGACCCCGGTGCTGATCCTGCCCGACGACATCCCGGCGCATCCTTATGCGGTGGCGATGGAGTGCGCGATGCTGGCGCCGAACGCCGAAGTCAGCATGTTCCCGTGGAAGGAGCCCGAGGAGCGGGTCCCGCTGGCGGTGCGGCAGATCCGGTCGTTCCTGCGCGCGCACCGGCCGGCGGCCTGATCGTTCGGCCTCTCAACGTCATTGCGAGGAGCGCAGCGACGGGCGTGTAAGTTTTTCGAGCGGCCGCCGCGGATTGCAAGGTACTGTATTGGAGCTGGGTGGTGGGG
>JAKFVP010000191.1 GCA_021732175.1 Bradyrhizobium sp. | reverse complement strand
ATCCGCAAGGCCGATGGCTCGCTTGTGCCGATCACTGCGGGCGAGGTCTATTTCGGCTCGGCGGCTTCGGTGAGGGCATCCTGATGGCACGGCCGGACGAACTCACCTTTGCGCCGCTCGGCGGCGTCGGCGAGATCGGCATGAACCTGTCGATCTATGGCCTCGGCAACCGCCATCAGCGCTCGTGGCTCGCGGTTGATCTCGGCGTCTCCTTCGGCGACGAGGAGCATCTGCCGGGCATCGATTTGATCATGCCGGACATCTCGTTCCTGGAGAAGGAACGCAAGAACCTGATGGGCCTCGTGCTGACGCATGCCCACGAGGACCATTTCGGCGCCATCATCGATCTCTGGCCCAAATTGCAATGCCCGATCTACGCCACGCCGTTTTCCGCCGCACTGTTCCACGCCAAATTGGAAGCCGAGCGCAATCCGCCGAAGATTTCAGTCAACGTGGTGCCCTCCGGCGGCCGCATCGATCTCGGCCCATTCAGTGTCGAGTTCATTCCGGTCGCACATTCGATTCCGGAATCGCATGCGCTGGCGATCCACACCGAGGTCGGCACCGTCCTGCATACCGGAGACTGGAAGCTCGATCCGACCCCGATTCTGGGGCCGCCGACCGACGAGAAACGGCTGCGCGAATTGGGAGAGGCCGGCGTGCTGGCGCTGGTCGGCGATTCCACCAACGCCGTGCGCGATGGCCGTTCGCCCTCGGAGGCGGAAGTTGCGACGATCATTGCGGGCCTCGTGAAGTCGGCCAAGGGCAGGGTGGCAGTGACCACCTTCGCCTCCAACGTGGCGCGGGTGAAGGCCGTTGCGGATGCCGCAAGGGCCGCCGACCGCGAGGTGGTGGTGGTCGGCCGGGCCATGGAGCGGGTGGTGCAGGTGGCGCGCGAATGCGGCTATCTCGACGGGGTGCAGCCGTTCCGCGGCATGGACCTCTACGGCCATTTCCCGGCGGACAAGGTGCTGGCGCTCTGCACCGGCAGCCAGGGCGAGCCGCGCGCGGCGCTGGCCCGCATCGCCAATAACGACCATCCGGCGGTGACGCTCAACAAGGGCGACACCGTGATCTTTTCCTCCCGTACCATTCCCGGCAACGAGAAGGCGGTCGGCGGCATCATCAACGGTCTCGTCACGCAGGGTGTCGAGGTTATCACCGACCGCACCCATCTCGTGCATGTTTCCGGCCATCCCCGCCGCGACGAACTGCGCGACATGATCTCATGGGTACGCCCGCAAATCCTGATCCCCGTGCATGGCGAGGCCCTGCATCTGTCGGAACACGCAAAACTCGCGCGCGCCTCCGGCGTGCCGAAGGTCATCACCTGCCGCAACGGCGACCTCGTCAAGCTCGGTCCCGGCGATCCCGGCATCATCGACGAATTGCCGGCGGGGCGGCTCTACAAGGACGGCCGCATTCTGGAGGACGCCAAGTCGCGCGCGGTAGTGGAGCGGCGCAAGCTGGGCTTTGCCGGTTGCGTGTTTGTGGCAGTCGCCATGACAGAAAAAGGCGAGCTGGCCGACGATCCCGAGGTTGATCTGATCGGCATCCCCGAGAAGAATGCGGAAGGCGAGCAATTCGACGACATCGTCTTCGATACGGTGGTATCCGCCGTGGAAGGCCTGCCGCGGGCGCGCAAGCGCGATCCGGACGCGCTGGCGGAATCGGTGCGCCGGGCGGTGCGGGCGGCGGTCAACGAGGAGTGGGGCAAGAAGCCGCTGTGCTTCGTCCACGTCCTCGAAGTGTAAGCGTTGAGAACTGGGAGAGAGACATGTTGGGCCGGCTCAATCACGTGGCAATCGCCGTCAAGGACGCGAAGAAGGCCGCAAAGATCTACGGCGGCGCCTTTGGCGCGCAGATTTCCGAGGCGGTGCCGCTGCCGGAGCACGGCGTGGTCACGGTGTTCGTGACGCTGCCGAACACCAAGATCGAGTTCATCGAGCCGCTGGGCGAGGCCTCGCCGATCGCCAAATTCGTCGAGCGCAATGCCGACGGCGGCATCCATCACGTCTGCTACGAGGTGGTCGACATCATGGCTTCGCGCGACCAGCTCATCAAGGAAGGCGCGCGCGTGCTCGGCGACGGCCAGCCCAAGATCGGCGCGCACGGCAAGCCGGTGCTGTTCTTCCACCCCAAGGACTTCTCCGGCGCGCTGGTCGAGATCGAGCAGGCCTGACGATGGCCTATCAAATCTCGACGGCACTGGCGATCTACTTCGTCCTCTGGTGGGTGACGTTGTTCCTTACCCTTCCGTTCGGCGTGCGCAGCCAGCACGAGGAAGGCGAGGGCGCGCCCGGCACCGATCCCGGCGCGCCGATCATGGCGCGGATGGGCCGCAAGCTGATCTGGACGACGATCGTATCGGCCGTCATTTTCGCGATCGCGATGTGGGCCTATTACGCCGGCTATCTCTCCATCGAGCGGCTGTCGAAGCTGATGGGGACGCCGTTCTAGGCATTTGGGGAGACCGGGAATGAACTTTCAGCGCATCACAATGGCTCTCATCGTCCTCCTGGTCGCAGGCCTTGCCGGCGCCTTCTACATGAACTGGAAGACGCTGCGGCTGCTGCAGACCACGAAGGCCTTTGTCGAGAGCGCCGTGTTCGCGGAAGCCGTCGCCGCCTGCGAGAAGGCGCAAAGCACGACGCCCTTCAAGTGGAACGGCGGCAAGCAGACCGCCATCATCGGTCTCAACTCGGTCAAGCTCAACAAGGATACGATCATCGCGAGCTACACGCTGTTCGCCGACGGCGTCTATTGCGACTTCAACCCGATCAAGCGGACGGCGGACATCGGCTCGAACTTCCTCGAGCGCGACCTGTTCTAGGGCGCGCGGCGACCGCCTCGACCCAAACATCTAAAACAACCCCATGCACAGTAGCGCATGGGGTTGTTTTAGATGTT
>JAKFVP010000421.1 GCA_021732175.1 Bradyrhizobium sp. | reverse complement strand
GCAGCAGGGTCTGCGCCTGCGGCGCCGGCAGCCGTTCCAGCAGCTTGTTCAGCCGCTGCCAGCTCTGCCGCGCAGCGACAAAACCCTTCCAGTGCGCGATGGCGAGATCGACCGGCGCCAGCGCGCGGGCGGACAGGATGGAGCCGGCAATGATGATGCCGGCGGTCGCTTCCTGATAGATCACCAGATAGGCGCCGACTGCGAGCACGGCCGACTGCAGCATCATGCGCAGCACCTTTGCCACCGCGCCAAGCCCGCCGGTGACGTCGCTGGCGCGCTGATTGCCGGCGATATATTCCTCGTTGGTCTCGGTCCAGCGTTTTGTCAGGCGGCCCGACATGCCCATTGCAACGGCGACTTCCGCGTTGCGGCGGGTTGCGGTCGCGAGGTCGTTGCGCCTGGCGGCGAGCGTCATCGCGTCCTTGGCCGGCTGGCGCGACATGAACTCGGTGACCAGGGTCAGCCCCACCAGGACGATGGCCCCCGCAAGCGCGGTGACGCCGAGCAGCCAGTGGAAGGCAAAGCAGATTGCGAGATAGAACGGCAGCCACGGCAGGTCGAAGAACGCCCCCGGCCCCATGCTGCCCAGGAAGGAGCGGACATTGTCGAGATCGCGCAGCGGCTGCAGGCCCTCGTTGCGGGTGCCGACGAGCAGCGGCAGCCGCACTACGGTCTCGAACACGCGCTCGTTCATGGCTTCATCGAGCGCGGTGCCGATGCGGCCGAGCACGCGGCCGCGCAACATATCCAGTACACCCTGGGCGGCATAGAGAAAGCCGGCAAGGACCACGAGGCCGACCAGGGTGGGCACGCTGCGGCTCGGCAACACACGGTCGTAGATCTCGAGCATGAAGATCGACCCGGTCAGATAGAGCAGGTTGATCATGCAGCTCATGATGCCGACGCCGATAAAGGCGTTGCGGCAGGTGCGCAGTGCCTCACCGAGCTCGGAGCGCCGGAGGCCGGGAGCGGCTGCCATCGAGTATGATCTCTATCAAAAGGGTCGCGATTCCCTATGCTTTTACCGATGTTTGCGCCCACCGTCCATTTACGGACGCATTAACTCTAAATGAAAAGCCAAACCGCACGGGCGGTCCGGCCGGCACAAAGCCGCCGAACCTCTCAAAATCGGACAGTTTGCCGGGATTTGGCGGTTAACCAGCCGCCATGGCGGGCTTGGGAAACGGCACCAGCACGACCGACATCGAAACGCGGCCGATCTCGCCCTCGACATCCAGCAGCGTCCCGCTGCCGACCCCGAGCCCGGCCGCGGGCGCCCAGCGCGCTTCCGCCCGCACGCCGACCCATTCGCCGCGCGGCTGGCGGAACAGCTGCACCGAAAGATTGGGATTGGGATCGGCCACCACATTCTGCACCGGGCGGGCGATGCCATGGGTCCAGTCTGCCGGGCCCAGGATCGACGACAGGGGCCCTGCGCCCGCGATGATCTCGTGGTTCATGCGAAACCAGGCAACGCCGTCGCCGAACCGCGCCTCCATCGCATCCATGAACCATTGCCGTCCGGCGACCAGGTGCAGCGTGCGCAGCTTGTATTTCGTGGGGTCGACGGCTGTGCGGCCGGCTTCCACGAAGCCCGGCACCTCGACTGCGCGCTCGCGCGACAGCGTCACGCGCACGGTGGCGCAGGGCGCATCCTCAGTCGCCGGATACAGCGTGTTGTCGATCACGCTGACGCGGCCGCCTTCGCTGACCACGTTGATCTCGCTGCGCAGATCCGCCATCGGCGTCGGCCGCAGGAACCACGCGGCGGAGGCGATCACCGTGCCCCAGTTGCGCGGGCCCGCCTGCGCCTCGATTTCGGCGGTCAGCAGGCTTGCGATCGCGCCGCCCTGCAGGCCCGCAAAGGGACCGGCGGCGAGCGGCGACGGCCGCCAGTGACGGGGGGCATCCAGCGGGTCGAAGATCGGCAAGCGGAAATCTCCACAGATGAGCCGTATTGAGCTATCAACCAATCTGGACGACAATTTACGGCCTCACAAAAGGGATTTCGTCACCTCAGATGAATGAAATTCACCCATCGGACTCTCCCTTGCGCGCCATCCCGCCACTGTCTGCGCTGCTCGCCTTCGAGCGTGCCGCCACGCAATTGAGCTTTCGCAGCGCCGCGCGCGAATTGTCGCTGAGCCCTTCCGCCATCAGCCACCAGATTCGCGGGCTCGAGGAGCAGTTCGGCATCAAGCTGTTCATCCGCGGCACCCGCAACGTGCGGCTGACGCCGGAAGGCGAGCGTTATCTGGCAAAGGTTTCCGCGGCGCTGGCCACGTTGCAGGAAGCCTCGCGCGAGATGACGCGGCAGCGCCGCGACGGCAGCGGCGAGCTGTGGATCTCCTCGCTGCCCTTCTTCACCAGCGCGGTGCTGCTGCCCGCCCTGCCCGACTTCAAGCGCCGGCATCCGGCGCTTACCTTGCGCATCGAGGCCACGCATCAATATGCCGATTTCAACGCCTCGCGCGTCGACGTCGCCATCCGCTACGGCCGCGAGCATTCGAGCGGACTGAAATTCGAGCCTCTCGTCGAGGTAAAGGGACTGCCGGTCTGCACACCGGCGCTGGTGAGGGACGGATTGCGCCGGCCGGAGGATTTGTCCGGCGCGGTGCTGATCCATCTCACCACACAGCCGCGGGCCTGGCCCGCCTGGCTGAAGGCGGCGGGCATGCCGCAGCTACAGCCGCGCGGCCATCTCTGGCTCGACAGCGTGCCGGCCATGCTGGAAGCCGCCGAGCAGGGTCTTGGCGTGGCGCTGGCGATGGCGCCGCTGATCCGCACGCGGCCGGGCTTCGGCAGGAGGCTGGTCGCGCCGTTCGACTTCCTGCCGCCGCGCGGCGAGACGATCTACCTCGTCTCACGCAGCGAGCAGGCCCGCGACCGCCGGATCGCTGCGGTGCGCAAGTGGATCGTCGAAGCGG
>JAKFVP010000398.1 GCA_021732175.1 Bradyrhizobium sp. | reverse complement strand
ACAACCCCATGCAAAGTAGGAGCGCTCGCGGCGCCCCCTTCCTTGCGGCCATCCTTCGAGACGCCCGCCGATGGCGGGCTCTCAGGATGAGGTCTTTTTTGCGGCGAGATTCCTGACCCTCATGGTGAGGAGCGCCGCCTGCGGCGCGTCTCGAACCATGAAGGCCGAGCTGTTCACCCGATCGCGATGCCGCTGCCGATGGTGCGGTTGAGCACCTGCGTGGTTTTCTCGATGCGGTCGGCGGCCGAATTCAATGCGTTCGCCACCGCAGTCTGCGTCAGCCTGGCGCGGTCGACAGCGGCGGCGCGCATGGTGCGGGCGGTCTCCAGCTCCTGCTCCATCGCGTGCAGGCGCGTGGTCGTATCCAGAAGCTCGTCGCAGACGGTGAGCGCGGCCATCACGGTGAGGCGCGCATCGCCGATCTCGCCGAACTTTCCGCGCAACTCGGTGACCCGCGCTTCCAGGGTCTCGGCGAGCTTGAGCAGGCGCACCTCCTGCCCCTCCTCGCAGGCCATGCGGTACTGCCGGCCGTTGATGGTGACGTTGATGTGGCTCATGCCTCTTCTCCGCCGTCGAGCATGGCGCGCACGCTGCCGATGGCCGCATCGATCCGCTCGGCGATCTCGCGGTTGGTGCGCTCGAGCTTGCGCGTCTTCACCAGCGAATTGTCGAGCTCCTGCGCCAGCCGCGAGCGATCGACGCCGAGCGCCTGGATGCGGCTGGCGAGTTCGTTCTCGTCGCGGTCGGAATCGCGCCGGCGCTCGACCGCGCCCTCCAGCGCTTCGAGCGCCGCCATCAGCCGCCGTGTCGCGGCTTCGAGGTCGAAGGCGGAGGTATCGGCGTTCCCGGAACCGTTGGCGGGGCGTTCGTTCATTGGAGGATTACACGCACATTTGGCTCGGCCCGCCACTCCGGTAAAACTACGGTTGGGCAAGCGCTTACACGGAGAAGCTTACGTGGCCGAATCGCCCTGCGCAACGAGACTTGCAAGCTATGCACCGATTGATGGGCATGGTCCTGGCGGAAAACCGCTGTCCACTTTTCCGGGACCATGCCGCAAGCAACTTTTCCCGCCAATAGCGCGTTGCATTGCCTTGGACTCGGGGAACCGAGGTGCTATCAGCGGCCAACTTCCCGGCCTCCCCGGCCCCAAAACCGGCGCGCTCGCTGGCGTTGCGTATCGCAGCAAGCACCTCATTTCAGGCGGATTTTCAACATGACGCAGGTCGACCACACCCGTATGGCCAACGCGATCCGTGGGCTCGCCATGGACGCCGTGGAGAAGGCGAAATCGGGACATCCCGGCCTGCCGATGGGCGCCGCCGATATCGCGACCGTGCTGTTCACGCAGTTCCTGAAATACGACGCAGCCGATCCGAAATGGCCGGACCGCGATCGCTTCGTGCTGTCGGCGGGACACGGCTCGATGCTGCTCTATGCGCTGCTGTATCTGACCGGCAATTCCGAGATGACGATCGATCAGGTGAAGAACTTCCGCCAGCTCGGCTCCAAGACGCCGGGACATCCGGAGAATTTCCACACCTCGGGCATCGAGACCACCACCGGCCCGCTCGGCCAGGGCATTGCGACCGCGGTCGGCATGGCGCTGGCGGAGAAGATGCTGGCGGCGGAGTTCTCCAAGAAGGTCGTCAATCACCACACCTATGTGCTCGCTTCAGACGGCGACCTGATGGAAGGCATCTCGCAGGAAGCGATCGCGATGGCCGGCCACTGGCGGCTCAACAAGCTGATCGTGCTGTTCGACGACAACGGCATTTCCATCGATGGCCCGCTCTCGATCGCCGACTCCGTTGATCAGGTGAAGCGCTTCAAATCGGCCGGCTGGACCGCCGAGAAGATCGACGGTCACGATCCCAAGGCCATCGCCGCCGCGATCGCCCGCGCGCAAAAATCCGGCAAGCCCTCGCTGATCGCCTGCAAGACCACGATCGGCTACGGTGCGCCGAACAAGGCCGGCACCGCGAAGGCCCATGGCGAGGCGCTCGGCGCCGACGAATTGAAGGCCGCCAAGGACAAGCTCGGCATTTCGCAGGACGCGTTCTCGGTGCCGGATGACGTGCTGAAGGCCTGGCGCGCGGCGGGTGCACGCGGAGTGGCGGCCCGCAAGGAATGGCAGGAAGCGTTCGCTGGTCTGTCGAACCGCAAGCAGAACGAGTTCCAGCGCCGCATGAAGCATGAGCGGCCGGCCGGTCTTGCCAAGGCGTTCCGCGCCCACAAGAAGGCGCTGCTGGAAAAGCCGCTCACGGCCGCAACACGAAAGTCCTCGGAAGCCGCGATCGATGCTTTCGTCGACGCGATCCCGGAATTCGTCGCGGGTTCTGCCGACCTCACCGGCTCCAACAACAACAAGGCGAAATCGGCCGTCGCCTTCTCGCACAAGACGCCGAAGGGCCGCTTCATCCATTACGGCATCCGCGAGCATGGCATGGCGGCGGCCATGAACGGCATCCATCTGCACGGCGGCTTCGCGCCGAATGGCGCGACCTTCCTGGTCTTCACCGACTATGCCCGCGGCGCGATGCGCCTGTCGGCGCTGATGGGCACCGGCGTGGTCTATGTGATGACGCACGATTCCATCGGCCTCGGCGAAGACGGCCCGACCCATCAGCCTGTCGAACATCTCGCAGCGCTGCGCGCCATGCCCAACATGCGCGTGTTCCGCCCCTGCGACGCCATCGAGGTGGCGGAGTGCTGGGAGCTGGCGCTGAACCGCACCGATGGTCCGACCGTGCTGGCGCTGACCCGCCAGAACCTGCCGCAGCTCCGCACCAATGCGCCGAACGACAACCCCTGCGCGCACGGCGCCTATGAACTCGTGCCGGCGGCAGGAGAGGCCAAGGTGTCGCTGTTCGCCTCGGGCTCTGAGGTGGAGATCGCGGTGGCGGCCCAGAAGCAGCTTGCCGAGCGCGGCA
>JAKFVP010000145.1 GCA_021732175.1 Bradyrhizobium sp. | reverse complement strand
GTGAAAAGCCCGGCGATCATGGACGCGGTGGACGCGCCCTATCTGCCGCTGGTGGTGCAGGAAGCTGCCGGCATTCCGCTCGATCCGTCCTTTGCGGAGCAAAGGAACATCATGCTCCGTTGCAAGGGCCAGTTCTACGCTTGCAAGGAAGGCGCGGAAGCGCGACGCTTCAATCGCCTGCTGATCGAGGCGGGCTTTGTGAAGAATCTCTAGCGTGGGGTGAGGATGGCGGAAGCCGGCGAAGCCGGAACGGGAAGGGAAGCCGGTCCGGTGTGGGGCTGGCGGAACCGGATCGGCTTGGCCTGCGTGGTCGCTCTGCAACTCGGCGCGCTCTATGTCCTCTTCACCACGGAATACGGCCCGTTCGCCATCACGCTGTCGCTGCTGGCATGGCTGTTCGCCAATTGCCTCGTGCTGGTGTTTCTGCCACGGCCCGGCATTGCGGCGGCGCTGTGCCTGCTGGCGACGGTTGTCCTGATCGCGCTGTCTCGCTTCAAGTTCGACATTCTTCAGCTTTCATTGACCTTCCTCGACTTCCTGATCATCGACCGCGACACCTTTTCGTTTCTGCTCTCGGTCTTTCCGCGGCTGAAGCTGCCGCTGCTGTTCGCCGTTATCACCGCCGTTCCCATGCTGTGGCTGATCTGGCGCACCGATCCGTTCCGCATCCCCCGCAAGGTATCGCTGGCGTTGCTCGCCTTTGCGACAGTCGCGATCTCGGCGATGGCGATCGCCAAGCCCGAGCAGCCCTGGGAGCCGTTTCAGGGCGTCAATCACATTTCCAACCTCGCACGCTCCGGCGTGGTGTCGGTGTCGCGCCTGACCTCGACCGGCTGGATCGAGGCCGATCCGCCGGCGCAGCCGCCGCTGCCGCTGGCGCGCGGCGCGCATGCCTCCACGGCAACGCTGCCGCCGCCTGCTGATTGCGATACGACCGTCAAGCGTCCGCACATCATCATGATGCTGGACGAGTCGAGCTTCGACGTCACCGCCGCGCCCGGCATCAAGGTGCCATCAGGCTACACCGACTATTTCAAATCCGCCGACGGCAAGCAGCGCACCTTCGTGGCGGAGGCCACCGGCGGGCCGACCTGGTACACCGAGTTCAACGTGGTGACCGGCTTGTCGGCGCGCTCGTTCGGCGATCTCAAATTCTATGTGACGCGGATCGCGGCAGGGCGGGTGACGCGCGGCCTGCCGGGCGCGCTGCAGCGCTGCGGCTACCAGACCGTCTCGCTCTATCCGACCTATGGCGACTTCCTCAGCGCCCGCACTTTCCAGAAGGCGCTCGGCGTCGAAGAGTTCATCGACATGGCCGACATGGGCGTCAACGAGGACATGCAGCCCGACAGCTTCTATTTCGACCAGGCGCTGAAAGCCTTTTCGCGCCACGCGCCGTCGCGCGCGCCGGTCTTCATGTTCCTGTACCTGACCGCCAACCATTTCCCGTGGACCGACGTCTACAAGCCGGAGCTGACGCCGGACTGGAAGGCGCCAGGCAACACAGCCGAGATCGACGAATATATCCGCCGCCAGACCGTCACCGCGCGCGACTACGGCGAGTTCGTCGCGAAGCTGAAGCGCGATTATCCGGATGAGGCGTTCCTGATCGTCCGCTTCGGCGACCACCAGCCGGCAATCTCGCAGAAGATGATCGAGCCCGACATCGACCGCGCGCATCTGGCGAAGCGGCTGATGGCGCAGGACCGCCGCTATTTCGCGACCTATTACGCCATCGACGTCGTCAACTTCCGCCCGGCGGATATGTCGTCGGCGCTGGACAGGCTCGACGCGGCCTATCTGCCGATCGCGATCCAGGACGCCGCCGGCGTGCCGCTCGATCCCTCCTTTGCAGAGCAGAAGAACATCATGCTTCGCTGCAAGGGCATCTTCTACACCTGCAGCAAGGGCGCCGAAGCGCGGCGCTTTAACCGCATGCTGATCGACGCGGGATTGATCAAGGGGTTGTAGGTCCCGTCATTGCGAGCGAAGCGAAGCAATCCAGCTTTGCCACGACAGGAAAGCTGGATTGCTTCGTCGCTTAGCCCCTCGCAATGACGGTGGTGGCTATTTCCCAACCTTCTCCCACAGCCACCGCGCCACTGCATCCGGCGAGGACGAAGCATCATTCCCGGCCGCGCGCAGATTCGCCTCGCGCATGGCGGCAATGTTGATCTTCCCCAGCAGCGGCGCCAGCGCCGCCTTCAGCTTCTCGTCATCCGCGCGCTTCGGCGCCAGCAGCACGATCGCGTCATAGGGCGGGATCGCGCGCCTGGGATCGTCGAGCACGACAAGGTCGTACTTCGCGATCAGCCCGTCGCTGGTATAGCCCGCGATCACGTCGACCTCGCCGGAGGCGACCGCGGCATACATGAAATCAGGCTGCATCGTCCGCTGCGTGCGAAACGACAGCCCATAGGCCTTCTGCAGCGCCGCCCATTCCGGACGCGAGAAGAATTCATAGTCGCCCGCGATCGACATGGTCGATGCGCGCCCGGCAAGGTCGGCGATGCTTTTGATGCCGAGTTCTGTCGCGCGCTTTTTCTGCATCACCAGCGCATAGGCGTTCTCGAAGCCGAGTTCGCCGAGCATGGTGATGTTCTGCTTCCCAAGGATCGCCTTCAATTCGGCCAGCAGCTCGTTGCGCGGCTTGATGTCGGTGCGCCGGAACTGATTGGCCCACAGCGTGCCGGAATAATCGACGTAAACATCCACGTCGCCTGAGGCGAGCGCATCGAAGATCACGTTGGAGCCGAGACCCTCGCGCGTGCTCGCGTTAAGTCCCGCCGCGCGCAGCCGCTGCGCCATCAGCGCTGAAAGCACATATTGCTCGGCAAAGGTTTTGGCGCCGACGATGATGCCGGAGGATCTTTGCGCCATGCCCGGCACCAGCGTCGCCGCCACCAGCGCCGCGATGCCGATGCCGCCGAGCGTTGCGCGCAAGCGGC
>JAKFVP010000319.1 GCA_021732175.1 Bradyrhizobium sp. | reverse complement strand
GCCCGACCCATGGACCAGTCCAGCCCACCCGTAACGTCACCATTTTCATCGCGGATGCGCGCCGCGGCGTTTTCCGTGCATGTGTTTACCGCGCTCGGCGCCGGTGTCGCGCTGATCGCCATGCTGGAAGCTGTGCGCGAGCACTGGACCAACATGTTCGCCTGGCTCGGCGTTGCCCTCGTCATCGACGCGATCGACGGCCCGATCGCGCGGCGGCTCGACGTCATCAGGCTGCAGCCGAACTGGTCGGGCGAGGTGCTCGATCTCGTGGTCGATTTCCTGACCTACGTATTCGTGCCGGCCTATGCCATCACGGCGAGCGGGCTGCTAATGCCGCTTGCCGCGCCGCTGCTCGGCATCGGCATCGTCGTCTCCAGCGCGCTGTACTTCGCCGATCGCCGCATGAAGGCTGCCGACAATTGTTTCCGCGGTTTTCCGGCGCTGTGGAATGCCGCGGCGTTCTACCTGTTCCTGCTGCACATGCCGCCCGCACTATCAACGCTCGCAGTTGCGGTCCTGATCGTGCTGACCTTCGTGCCGATCCATGTGCTGCATCCATTCCGCGTCGTTCGCCTGCGCTGGCTGACCTTGTGGCTGCTGGCCGCCTGGGCCGTGCTGGCGGTAATCACGCTGGTCTATGACTTCAATGTCGGCCTCCCCATCATCTTCGGCCTGTGCGCCATCGGCGCCTATGTCCTCGGCAGCAATGCCGCCATCCGTTTCATCAGATCGTTGAAGGCATGATCGAACTTTTGACCAGCCCGGAAGCCTGGGCCGCGCTGCTGACCTTGACCGCGCTGGAGATCGTTCTCGGCATCGACAATGTGATCTTCATATCGGTGCTGGTGTCGCGCATTCCCGAACCGCAGGCGACGCGGGCGCGGCAGATTGGCCTGCTGCTGGCGCTGGTCTTCCGCATCCTGCTGCTCAGCCTGCTGGTCTGGCTGATCGGCCTGACCGAGCCGGTCATTACCGTGAAAACCGTTGCGCTGTCATGGCGCGACATCATCCTGATCGCCGGCGGCATGTTCCTGATCGCAAAAGCGACGCACGAAATCCACCGCGAGGTCGATGCCGCTCACGGCGTGCAGGATGAGCGGTCGGTCGCAAACGCCTTCTTCTGGGTGATCATGCAGATCATCGTGATCGACATGGTGTTCTCGCTCGACTCCATCATCACCGCGATCGGCATGGCGCAGGATCTGGAGATCATGGTCGCCGCCGTCGTGATCGCCTGCGTCATCATGTATATCTCCTCGGGCCCGGTGGCGCGCTTCGTCTCGGAGCACCCGACAACAAAGATGCTCGCGTTGGCATTCCTGGTGCTGATCGGCGTGGCGCTGGTGGCGGACGGATTCAAATTCCACATCCCGCGCGGCTACATCTATTTTGCCATCACGTTCTCCTGTGCGGTCGAGTTCTTCAACGTGCTGGCCAAGCGCAACCGGAGAAAGGTCAGGAACTAGGCTTCGCCTGCGGCGAAGGCCTCGGTTGACAAGACCCGCCCGCTGGCGTTCGGTTCGAGTCAGGCGAATAACAGGGAGACCGCCATGACCAAGGCCGTCCGCGTGCACAAGGTAGGGGGACCGGAAGTCCTGACCTACGAAAGCGTGGATGTGCCGGCGCCGGGAGCAGGCGAAGTGCGCATCCGCCAGCATGCGGTCGGACTCAACTTCATCGATACCTATTTCCGCACCGGGCTCTACAAGGCGCCGGGACTGCCGTTCATCGCCGGCAACGAGGCGGCAGGTGAAGTTATCGCTGTCGGGCCGGGCGTGACGAATTTCCATCCCGGCGACCGCGTCGCCTATTATTTCAATCTCGGCGCCTACGCGTCCGAGCGCAACATTCCCTGGGACAAGCTGGTCAAGCTGCCGGACCACATCACCTACGAGCAGGGCGCCGTACTGATGCTCAAGGGGCTGACGGTCTGGTACCTCCTGCACAAGACCTTCAGGATCGAGCCGCATCACCGCGTGCTGATCCACGCTGCTGCCGGCGGCATCGGCCTGCTCGCCTGCCAGTGGGCGAGGGCGCTCGGCGCGCATGTCATCGGCACTGTCGGCTCCAAGGCCAAGGCCGATCTGGCGCTCGCAAATGGCTGCGATCACGTCATCAACTACAATGAAGAGAATTTCGTCGAGCGGGTGAAGCAGATCAGCCGCAACGAACTCTGCGACGTCGTCTACGACGGCGTCGGCAAGGACACCTTCCCGGGCTCACTGTCGTGCCTGAAGCGGCGCGGCATGTTCGTCAGCTTCGGCAACGCCTCGGGCCCGGTGCCGCCGTTTGCGATTGCCGAGCTCAACAACCACGGTTCGCTGTTCGCGACCCGGCCGAAGCTCAACGACTATGTCGCCACCCGCAAGGAATTGCTCGAGGGTGCCGACACCGTGTTTTCCGCCGTGATCAACGGCAAGCTGCATGTGCCGATCAACCATGCCTATGCGCTGAAGGATGCGGCGAGGGCGCATACGGAGCTCGAGAGCAGGGCAACCACGGGAGCTGCGATCCTGAGGCCGTAGGAAATCGCCAGCAGCGCTTGCCGGACGAACTGGCCCGGCAAGGTGGCGGTCCCGCGAGGATTTGAACCTCGAACCATCGCGTCCGTAGCGCGGCGCTCTATCCAGTTGAGCTACGGGACCGTGTCTTCGTCAGAGGAATTTCACCATCAGTATGTCGTCGTAGTAGCGCCCGCCGTGCTTCAGCGCGTTGATCTGATGGCCGTACTCGATGAATCCAGCCTTGGCATAGAGCCGGCGTGCGGTCTCGTTCTCCGTCACGACGGCGAGCTGAAGCTGCTCGACATGACCGGATGCGTGCGTCACGGCGGCCTCGATGAGGCGCTTGCCGATACCGTACTGGCGGACTTCACGCCGCACATACATGCCCCAGATCATCGCCTTGTGGCATTGCTTGGCGTCGGCATGCGGGCGTAACCCGACGACGCCAAGCAAT
>JAKFVP010000099.1 GCA_021732175.1 Bradyrhizobium sp. | reverse complement strand
TCACCGTGGATGGCAATGAGGGCCATCTCCATCTCGGCCGCTGCGAAATAGTTCTGCGCCGGCCCGAGGCCGAACTTGCGGAGATCGCAAGCTGGCGGGATGAGCGCAGCGCCGAGGCCAGCGCCGCCAAGGCAAGTACTGCCACCGTGGGGTGACAGCACCAAACCAGCCGTGTCACCGTTTACGAACGGTCGAGCGTCGCAGGCAGATTCAGCCGAACCGGCCGGTGACGAAGCGCTCGGTCCGTGGTTCGTCGGGATGCACGAAGATCTTCTGCACCGTGCCGAACTCGAGCATCTCGCCCAGATACATGAAGCCGGCGAAGTCCGATATCCGGGCCGCCTGCTGCAAATTGTGTGTGACGATGACGAGGGTGCTGACGACTGCGTTTGGAGCGCGATATGCAGTGGCCAGCGCGCGCGCCGATCGGCTCGCTCTCGAACACACGCGTATGGGGGAGGCTGTATGACAATAGCGTGACGGCGAAAGCCCGCGGCTGCGGTCCAATCGTCGAACGACGGTGTCATCGAGAAGCCAATTTGCTATATCTCAAATGCGGCTACCCAGGATCGGCGTAGTGTTGCGTCATCAAGGTCAGTGGAGTGGCGACATGAAGATCACCAGCATTACTTGCTCCTGTTGCGGAGCGGCCTACGAAGTGGCGGAAGCCGCGTCCGTGCAAGGCGCAACCGGCGAAGAGAATTGCGTGCTTTGCGGCGAGGTGGTGGCGCGATGGAATGAGCCGCGCCTGCGGGCCGTCAGGCTCGTGATGGCGACCGAGCATCGCTACGCCCGTGTGCCTGCGCCGCCGGCATTCGAGGCCTTATCTTGAGGCGCAAGCTCGCCGGCGCCATCACCGCGGCGCCTGCGTCGTAAGGTGATGGAAGTCACACGGCAGCCGCCGGAACCGTTGAACCGGTTCTCTCCAGCCCGCCACCAAGGCCCTGGAGTGCCGCACAATGCTGCAGAACGCAAAAACCTTTCGCCGGGCCGGTACACTTGTCGCTGCGTTCGCCGCGCTCGCGCTGCAGGCTGTCTGCGTGCCCGCCGCGAACGCTGCCCGGATGCCATTCAATCCGCCGGCCGGCAGCCGCTGGATTGTCGAAAGCAAGGCGACCACCGACGACGCCAAGCCACTGACGCACCGGACCGTGCTGATCAAGTCGCGCGCCGAGATGATCGTCAATGGCAAGAACGCTGACGGCTACAGCGTCACCCTCGTTCTCCGCGACGCCACGGTCGAGGGCAACGATCCCTCGCTGCCGCTGCTGCGCGCCGCCATGCAGGCGCTGGGCGATATCCCGATCAATGCCATCACCGACAAGCGCGGCCGGCTGGTTTACCTCGGCAATCCAAATCAGGCCGAAGCGGCGATCGTAAGCGCGGTCGACAAGGCGGCGGTGCCGGTCAGCGAGAAGCTGCAAGTCGTGACCGTCCTGCACCGGTTGCTGGGCCGGCTGACCGAGTCAGACGCCGGCGTGACTGCCATCAACTATCTCGACGCGTTGCCGGAGTTGGCGACGGCGCAGACCGCCGGCGCGGAGGCCGGCGAAGCCAGGCGCACTGTCGCCGACATCGTGTCCAACCACACTGATGCGTTGAAGGACGCCAAGCCGTCAGCGGGCCTGGTGCTGCTGGCCGCCATCGGCAACGCCGTGACACCGGTGCAAACCGCCAGCATCCTGATGCAGCTGGCGGAAATGGAATTCACATTCCACAAGAAGAGCAGCGTTTCATACAAGGACGACATGACGCTGAAGGCGTCGAATGAAACCGAAATCAGGACGCACGCATTCGGCTACAACAGGCGAAAGACCGAGAGCTGGACGATCACCCTGACGCAGGTGCCCAAGGACGATCACGTGGCCGTCATTCCCTGAGCCATTGACTCTCCGTTGGCTTGGCGCGAAGTTCATGCAATCGCATCTTCCTGCCAAGAAACCCTCAACAACGGGGAACGCGCTCATGATCGACCTCTATTACTGGACCACGCCGAACGGCCACAAGATCACGATGTTCCTCGAGGAGACCGGGCTGCCCTACAAGGTGATTCCGATCCAGATCGGCAAGGGCGAGCAGTTCAAGCCCGAGTTTCTCAAGATCTCGCCGAACAACCGCATCCCCGCGATGGTCGATCACGAACCGAAGGGCGGCGGCAAGCCGATCTCGATCTTCGAATCCGGCGCGATGCTGCTTTATCTCGGCGAGAAGACCGGAAAATTCCTGCCGGCCGATCTTCATGCCCGCTACGACGTGATCCAGTGGACGTTCTGGCAGATGGGCGGCCTCGGTCCGATGGCGGGGCAAAACCATCACTTCAATGTCTACGCGCAGGAAAAGATCAAATACGCCATCGACCGCTATGTGAACGAGACCAACCGTCTCTATGGCGTGCTCAACAAGCGCCTGGCCGATCGCGCGTTCGTCGCCGGCGATTACTCCATCGCCGACATGGCTTGCTATCCCTGGGTGGTGCCGTGGAAGAACCAGAGCCAGAACATCGACGACTTCCCGCATCTGAAGCGCTGGCTGGAAACCATCCGCGACCGCCCCGCCACGGTGCGCGCCTATGCCAAGGCAAAGGAAGTCAATCCGAACTACGGCCAGCCGGTGAACCGCACCGAGGAAGAGCGCAGGGTGCTGTTCGGCCAGACCGCGGCGGTGGTGCGGTAGGGAAGTCTCGCCCCCTCGGCCGTCATTGCGAGGAGCGCAAGCGACGACCCGTCTACGCTTGCTGCGCAAGCTACGCCGGGCTGGGAGTCCGCCGAAGCTCGGAGAGCGAAGGCGGAAGCAATCCAGCTTTCTTGCCGGTGCGAAGAAAGCTGGATTGCTTCGCTACGCTCGCAATTGTCGATGTTCACTAATTCGCTGATTGGATCGCGGTGGTCTTGGTGGCGGCGAAGGCCTTCGGGGTTTGTCCTGCGAGGGCCTGATGAGGCCTGAGGTTGTTGTAATAGACAAGGTAGT
>JAKFVP010000358.1 GCA_021732175.1 Bradyrhizobium sp. | reverse complement strand
CGCCGTCGCGGCGTTGCCGGCCACGGCCGCCAAGCCCGAGGTCGCCCGGCTGCCGACGGTTGAAGGCTGGGTGCTCCGCGACGTCGGCCATGGCGGCGCGCTGATCGAAGGCCGCCGCGGCATCTTCGAAATCTATGCCGGCGATTCCATTCCCGGCGTTGGCCGCGTCGACGCCATCCGCAAGCAGGATGGGCGCTGGGTGGTGGTTACCAGCAAGGGCCTGATCGTGTCGCGCTAAGACACAGCTCCGCGAAAAACAAAAGGCGCTTCACCGCGATGTGAAGCGCCTTTTTGCTTGAATAGGCCTCTTTTCGCGGTGTTAGTGGGAGCATGAGCTTTCCGCTGCGCTTCCTTGTCGTCGCGTTTTCCGCATTGTGTGCCCTGCCGGTGTGCGCAGGCCCGGAGAAGGCGCTGGAACGCGGAACCGCTGTCACCGATCCGCTGGCTTTGCGCGAGCTCGATCGCGGCCGGTTTGGCCTGGGACGCATTCTCGCGCCCGCGCGTTCGGCTGACGCTCCCCTCGACAATGCGCAGCTCTTCGCGATGCCGGCGATGGGTGCCGCGAAAACCGCTATCGACGCCGAATTCGAGCGCTATGTCGCGCGCCACAAGCAGGCGCTGCCGGGCGAGACCATCGGCGTGGGCGACGCCTTTGCCTTCCAATTGTTCGATCGCGCGCAACTTGTCTCGGCCGACACCCGCTTCGTGCTCGCCGGCATCGTCAACCGCATGGACCGCGCCTATGTCGCGCCGGCAAACTGCGGCGAAATCCGTCTGATCTATCGCCTGACGCGCAGCAATGTGCCGGCCGCAAGCGAAAGCCCCGCCCGCCTGCCGATGACGCTCAACGTCATCCTGCGTGCCAAGGGCGAGCCTGCGATCGACCGTGACGGCCGGCCGATCACTTGCGCCGCCGTCGCCCAGCGCTGGCTCGCGATCGAAAATCTCTCCCAGACTGGCCGCGACCTCGCAGCAAGGCTGCAAGCCAAGGACGGCCCGCTCGATCTCGTGATGCCCGAGAATATCGATCGCATCGAGATCAACCTGCAGATCGCGCATGCGCCGAAATCGAAGACGCGCGATTTCCGCACCGACTATCTCCTGAAGGTGTTTCGTTTCAACGCGCAGACCCGTGCATTCGCGGAAGCGCCGATGGAGAACCAGATCGATCGCGAACGGATTCTCGCAGACGCAGGTCTTGCGCGCGAGCTCAAGGCATGGCTGCTCGATCCCGTTCACTTTGCCGAGCTCGATCGCGGCACCGTCCTCATTCCCGAGAAATTCCTGGCGAAGGCGGCGGTAGCGCCGACGCCGGTCGGATTCGTGCCGTCGAACCTGCTGCCGGAATTCGGCCTCAGCGAGGGTGAGGGGAGCGGTTTCGTGTTTGGTGAAAGCGATGTGATCGCCGCGCTGAAGAAGGCGGCGGGCGAAGCAACGAGCCTGCAGAACATCCGCTCTTTCGGCGGCTTTCAGCGGCGGCTCAACGACGTCACCTGCGCCGGTTGCCACCAGACCCGCGGCATCGGCGGCTTTCATTTCCCGGGCGTCGACTGGATGGCGGCCAAGCCGTCGAATTCGACGGTTGTCCCGGCGTCGCCACATTTTTTTGGGGATCAATCCCGCCGCCGCGACATCCTCGCTGCGCTCGGCGAGGCCAGAACGCCCGACTATTCCAGGGGCTTTGCCTCCAGGCCGCAATTGCGCGGTGCGAAAGAACTTGCCGGCAGCGAGTACAGCGACGGCTGGGGCGCGCATTGTTACAGGCTGATGGGCAAAAGCGCTTCCAATGACGCCAGTTTCCGAAATTGGGCCTGTGCCCGCGGGCTTGCCTGCCAGACTTCGGGCACGGCGCGGATGGGCATGTGCTTTGTGAAGACCCGGTAATTCCACAGATTGACAGTGCGCTGACCAATCGATTGTATCCGCCGCCGAGCGTGCCCAGTAGGCGTGCCGGGGAGGAACCATGAACGACGAGGTCATTATCGTCGGCGCCGGTATCGGCGGGCTGACGCTTGCCCTCGCGCTGCATCAGGCGAAAATCCCCTGCCGGGTATTCGAATCGACGCCTGCGATCAAGCCGATCGGCGTCGGCATCAATCTGCTTCCGCATGCGACCAAGGAACTTGCCGGGCTCGGGCTCGAGGCCGATCTCGCCCGCGCCGCCATCGCGACCACCGACGCCACCTTCTTCAACCGCTTCGGCCAGTTGATCTACCAGGAGCCGCTCGGCCGCGCCGCCGGCTATGACCATCCGCAATTCTCGATCCATCGCGGCGATCTGCAGATGATCCTGTTCGACGCGTTCGTCGCGCGCGCCGGCGCCGACAAGGTGGTGGCCGGCAAGCACTGCCGCGGCATCGAGCAGGACGAGGCCGGCGTCACCGTCAACTTCGCCGATGGTTCCTCGGTGCGCGGCCGCGCCGTGATCGCCTGCGACGGCATTCATTCCGCGATCCGCAAGCAGTTCTATCCCGACGAAGGCGAGCCGCGTTATTCCGGCGTCAACATGTGGCGCGGCGTGACGCGCTGGAAGCCGATACTCTCGGGCGCCAGCATGGTGCGCGCCGGCTGGCTGTCGCATGGCAAGATGGTGATCTATCCGATCCGCCGGGTGGATGCCGACGGGCTGCAGCTCGTCAACTGGGTCGCCGAGATCGAGACGCCGAACTACCGAAAGCGCGACTGGAACCGGCCGGGTTCGCTCGACGATTTTCTGCCGGCATTTTCCGGCTGGCATTTCGAATGGCTGGACGTGCCCGCCTTCATCCGCGCCGCCGACAGCGTGCTGGAATTTCCGATGGTCGATCAGGACCCGTTGCCGCGCTGGACATTCGGCCGCGTGACGCTGCTTGGCGATGCCGCGCATCCGATGGTGCCGCGCGGTTCCAACGGCGCGGGGCAGGCGATCCTCGAGGCGCGGGCGTTGACGGCGGCGCTGCTGGCGCACGAGCCGGTGTCGGCGCTGGCGGCCT
>JAKFVP010000117.1 GCA_021732175.1 Bradyrhizobium sp. | reverse complement strand
GCATAGTTCACGTTGGCCATTTCCATCAGGACCGCGGTCGTATAGGCGCCGAGCGCGTAGAACGCGCTCTGGCCGAGCGAGAACTGGCCCGACCCGCCGGTCAGGATGTTGAGCGCCAGCACCGCGATCCCGTAGATCATCACCATCGTCATCTGGAAGGCGATGAAGTTCTTCACGAACACGGGAAGGATGAGCAGGACCGCCAGGATCGCCAGCGAGGTGCCGGTGCCCAGCGTCATCGCCCGCTTCGGGACGGCCTCGACGGCCGGGGCTTCCGTGACGGCGTCTTCTGCAGCTGCGCTCATGATCAGACTCGCTTGACGATGGCTCGGCCAAACAGACCGGCAGGTTTGAAGACAAGGACGATGATGATCAGCGCAAGCGCGATCGGCAGTTTCAGCTCATTGCCCACGGCCGGGATGTAGGTGCCGGCGAGGTTCTCGAAGACGCCCATCAGGAAGCCGCCGACGACGGCGCCGAGCGGCGAGGTGAGGCCGCCGAGCACGGCGGCGGCGAAGCCGTAGACCAGCACGCCGCCCATCATGTTCGGCTCGAGGAAGACGACAGGCGCGATCAGGATGCCGGCGACGGCGCCGATCGCGGAAGCCATGCCCCAGCCCAGCGCGATCATCCAGCTGGTGTTGATGCCGACCAGGCGCGCCGATTCCGGCAGTGCGGCGGCGGCGCGCATCGCAAGGCCGATCCGGGTGAACTGGAAGAAGAAGTAAAGTCCGAGCAGCATCAGCAGCGTCACGCCGATCATGCCGGCCTGGTGGGTCGAGATCAGCTGGCTGCCGAGGAACGGCGAGGAGCCGAACGGCGTCGGATATTGCTTGATGGTGAAATCCCAGATCAGGCCGGCCACCGAGTTGACGATGGCAAACAGGGCGGTGAACCCGGCGACGTTGGTCAGCACCGGCGCTTTCGCCAGCGGCTTGAACAGCAGCCGCTCGATCAGGATGCCCCCGGCGAAAGAGATCGCGATCGTCAGTAGGAATGCCCACCAATACGGCACGCCCCACTGCATCAACTGCCAGGAGATGAAGGTCGAGAACATCGCCATCTCGCCCTGGGCGAAGTTCAGATGGTCGATGGCCTGGTAGATCATGACGACCGCGAGCGCCATGCAGGCGTAGATCGCGCCGGTCGAGATGCCGGCCAGGACCTTGTTGATAAAGAGTTCCATTGTCCCGGTTCCTCAGTAGCCCAGATAGGATTTGCGGACGTCTTCGTTGTTGGCGATGTCCTTGGCGTTGCCCGACATCACGATGCGCCCGGTTTCGATCACATAGGCGTGGTCGGCGAGTTCGAGCGCGAGCTGCGCGTTCTGCTCGACCACGAGAATGGTGACCTTGTCCTCGCGGTTGATCTTGCCGAGGATCTTGAAGAGGTCGCGCACCACCAGCGGCGCGAGGCCGAACGACGGCTCGTCGAGCAGCATCAGGCGCGGGCGCAGCATCAGTGCGCGGGCGACCGCGAGCATCTGCTGCTCGCCGCCCGACAGCGTGCCGGCCTGCTGGGTGTAGCGTTCCTTCAGCACCGGGAAATGCGCATACATGCGCTCGATATCGGAAACGATGCCGGCCTTGTCCTTGCGCGAGATGGCGCCGAGCTGCAGGTTCTCCTCCACCGTCATGGTGGTGAAGGTGCCGCGGCCCTGCGGCACATGCGCGATGCCGAGGCGAACGATGTTCTCGGTCGATTTGCTGGCGAGCGCGGCGCCCTCGAACTCGATCGCGCCGGTCGAGCGCACCATGTTGCAGATCGCCCGCAGCGTCGTGGTCTTGCCGGCGCCGTTGGCGCCGAGCAGCGTCGTCAGCGAACCCTCGTTGAGCGAAAAGGACAGGCCGTGCAGGGCCTGGACCTGGCCGTAATAGGCGCGAAGGTCCTTGACGTTGAGCATCGCGGTCATTGGTCCTTGCTCCCGAGATAGGCCTTGATGACGTCAGGGTTGGCCTGGACCTGGGCCGGAGTTCCCTCGGCTAGCTTGCGGCCGAAATTGAGCGCCACGACATGATCGGCAATCGACATCACGAGGCCCATGTGATGCTCGACCAGCAGCACGGTCATGTGGCGCTCGTCGCGGATGCGGCGGACGAGATCGCCGAGCACATAGACTTCCTCATGGTTGAGGCCGCCGGCGGGCTCGTCGAGCAGCAGGATCTTCGGATCGGCTGCAAGCGCGCGGGCGAGTTCGACGCGCTTCTGGGTGCCGAACGGCAGTCCCGAAACCACGGTGTGGGCGACGCTCCCGAGATCGAGATAGGCGAGGATCTCCTCGCACTTCCTGTTGATGTCGGCTTCGCTCTTGCGGACCCAGGCGAGCTTGAGGGAATCGCTGATGATGTCAGAGGACGTGCGCGCGTGGCAGCCGATGCGGACATTGTCCATCACGGAGAGATTGGGGAACAGCGCCACGTTCTGGAAGGTGCGGCCGATGCCGATCTCCGCGATCTTGTGCGCCGGGCGCGTCAGGATGCTGGAGCCTTCCATCAGGATGTCGCCGGACGACGGCTGATAGAGACGGGACAGGCAGTTGAACAGCGTGGTCTTGCCAGCGCCGTTCGGGCCGATCAGGCCGAGGATCTGTCCCTTGTGCATGTCGAAGGTGACGCCATTCAAGGCGATGATGCCGCCGAACACGACGCTGACGTCGCGAACGGCGAGCAGCGGGGCATTGCCCTGCGCGAGCTGTGCCTGCGTCATTTCGCAGCAACCGCTGCGATCGGGCTGAGGCCACCTCGCCAATGCATGCGCCGGTCGCTTGCGCGACGGCTATCTGATCCCCTCGACAACACGGGTTCTCCCTCCTCTTCCCTTCTTGATTTCTTCTTTTTTCGACGACGCCACGATCCCGCCAAGGGCCGTCTCGATGTTCCTTACCATCGCGACCATACGAGGTCCAATGTCGTTCACGAGGCGGTCTTCCGTGAAACGGAATGCCGGCGCGCCGCAATTGAAGGCATAGGGTCCGGTTCCGT
>JAKFVP010000651.1 GCA_021732175.1 Bradyrhizobium sp. | reverse complement strand
GCCGCGCACGCCGGTGAACGCGATCCCTATCCGTCCTGGCGCACGGTGTTCGTGATCGCGTTCACCGGCGTGCGCGGCGCGGTGTCGCTGGCGGCGGCGCTGGCGCTGCCTTACGCGCTCGCCAATGGCGATCCCTTTCCCAATCGCGACCTGATCCTGTTCGTCACCTTCAGCCTGATCCTGGTGACGCTGGTCGGCACGGGTCTTGGCCTGCCGCCGCTGGTGCGCTGGCTCGGCATCGCCAGCGACGGCCACAACGAGCATGCGGCCGAGTATGAGGCGGAGATCGCAGCGCGGCGCGACGCGCTGACCAAGGCGCTGGAAGCGCTGGAGGCCCGGAGCAGCGACCCCGCGATGTCCGACGAAGTGATGAAGCTGCTGCGCGCGCGCCACGAGACAAGGTCGAGCCAGCTGCCGGCCTCACTCGATCCCGACGGTCACCAGGTGACGGCGGCGGGCGCCAAACTGACGCACGAGCTGATCGGGATCGAGCGCCGCTGCATCCACACTTTGCTGCGCAATGGCCGGATCACCGACGAGACGCGGCGCCGCATCGAACGCGACCTCGATCTCGAGGAAGCGAGCCTCGCCAACCGGCAATATCTCAAGACGCCGCTGTAGCGCCGCGCCCCGTCAGCGCTTCTTTCCCGTGCGCTGCGGCTGCTGGGCGAGGCGCGGCTGCGCCACGCGGCGATGTGCGGCGCTCGCGGTGTGCCTGGTGGTGTCCTTTGGCTTCGGCTGAGCCACCAGCGGCGGCGGCGCGGCGCCGCGGGTCTCGCAGTACTCCAACGTCGCCGACGCCACGGCCGCAGCGACCTTGTTCTTGTGCTCGTCGGAGGCCATCACGAGCTCTTCCTCGCGATTGATGATGGAGCCGCTTTCCAAGAGCACCGCCGGCATGCTGGTTTGCTTGAGCACGATGAGCTGGTCGTAGCGATAGACGCCGGCCTCGATGTCGAGCAACTCGCGCTGGAACTTGCCCATGAACCACTGGTCGTATTGCCGGGCAAATTGCAGATCGCGTCCGGCCATCTGGTTGCCGAGCAGGCGGGCAAATCGGAGACTCGCGCCGAAATGCGGGTTCAGCTTGGAGACGAACACGGAGTAGCCGCCGAACATATCGTTGAACGCTCTCCTCTTGCCCTCGAACTCCCATTTGTCGACATAGATGTCGGGCACGGAGTCGTGGTGAATGGAGAGGAAGAGATCGGCCCCTCTCTTGTTGGCGACAGCGACGCGCTTCATCAGGCTTGGCCGCGCCTTGCCGTCGGTCACCAGCAGGAAAGCTTCCGAGAAGCCGTCCGCCTTCAGCTTCTCCTCGATCCGCTTGCCGAGATTGAGATTGTATTCGAACTCGGGAACGTTGCGCGCGCTCATGGCGCCGTAGGATTCGGCGGTATGCCCGACATCGAGGATGATGCGGAATTTCGCCCGGTCGCATTTCGAAGTAGCCGCCGTCGTCGCCGCGGCATTGGCTTCATTCCCCGCCGCAGACGGGCTCGTGGCACACGGCATCAGCATGACCGCAAACAGCAACGCGACGAGGCGGCGCGACCGCCTGCCGGCCATCGAGGACTCGCTGCGCGCGTGAGGCAAGGTTCTACTCCGCTGCGGCGATGCGCGGCGGACCGACAAAGCCCGCGGGATCGCCGAATCGCTCGATCATAACCGCCGTGAGGTCCTTGGTCTTGCCGGTGACGCAGGCGCCGGAGCGCACGGTGTAACGGTCCTGATGCTTCAGGTGCGACGGCGGGGTGCCCTGCTGCAGCGCGCGGGCCGCCTCCATCACCAGTTTACGGAAATGCATGATACCGAGATCGGTCGGGCCGAGATGCTCGCGGGTGCGGTCCGCGATCGGGCCCTGGCTGTCCTGCACGGCAGCGTCCTGTTCGGAGACGCCCCTGATGCCGGTGTAGCTGGAGGTCTTCTGTAGCTTGCGGTCGATCAGATAGTCGTTGCCCTTGTGGCGCAGCGGCACATAGTTCTCATCGACCACCGCCATCACGCCGTTGCCGTTGGCGTAGCCGTCGCGCTCGGCCTGCGTCAGCGGCCGCTCCGGATTCCAGGCATAGGTGTAGATCCAGCAATTGGTATCGGTGACCGGCACGAAGGTCTGGCCGAAAATGTTCTCGCCGGGCATCGAGCTCGGTGCATAGGCATGCACCGGCATCAGATACTGCGCGATGCGCCAGTAGATATTGTCCGTGCCGGTGAGCCGGCCGCCGGCGACCGTCAGGCCCGCCTCATGCGGATTGATCTTGATCACCGGCCGCGGGTCTTCCGCGATCCAGCGCATGTGATCGGTCGCGACCCGTTTCAGCGGATTCACGAAATGCTTCTTGATGTCGAGGATCTCGTTCTCTTCCTTTTCGAAGGAGAGATGGGCGAAGGTGAAATGCGCGGTGTCGATGGAGCCTTCCAGCGCCTGCACCCAGTTGCAGTCCTGCCATTTCTTGGTGACGTAGCGGTGCGAGGCCGGCACCAGCGCCATTTCCAGCGCCGGCAATTCCGGCACCTCGCCGGCCGGGCCCATATAGGCCCAGATCATGTCGCCCCATTCGCGCACCGGATAGGACTTGATGCGGATGTGATCCTTGGCGTTGAGGTCGGGATAGGACGTCGGCATGTCGACGCAGCGCCCGTCGGTGTCGAACTTCCAGCCGTGGTAGACGCAGCGGATGCCGCACTCTTCATTGCGGCCGAGCCAGAGATTGGCGCCGCGATGCGGACAGTACTGGTCGATCACACCGACCACGCCGCGCGAATCACGGAACGCCAGCAATTCCTCGCCGAGGACTGTGATCTTCTTCGGCTCGCCATCGGGCTCAGGTAATTCTACGGAGAGCAGAACCGGCAGCCAGAATCGCCGCAACAATTCGCCCATCGGCGTGCCCGCGCCGCTCTCGGTTAACAACCGGTTATCTTCTGCGCGGAGTATGGGCGACCTCCGATATTTCTTTAACCCGGCGTAAAGCTAGACTCA
>JAKFVP010000355.1 GCA_021732175.1 Bradyrhizobium sp. | reverse complement strand
CGCTCACCCATGCCGAGCCGCAGTGCGGCGACGCGGGCCGGATTCATCTCGTCGGCAATGACGTTGACGCAACCGAGGATCACCTGGTCGAACGCCGTGGGCGCAAAGGGCTGGCGCGCCAGCAGCGGCCGGCCGCATTGCACGGCGAGATCGACGGGGGTGAAGGGTCCTGGGCCTGAGCGTGCCTTGATGAACGGCGTCCGGCTGCCGTCGATGATGAAAACCGGTCGCGCCATCAGCTCGCCGCCCTCTGCTCACCCAATTCCTGGAAGAATTGATGCACGTCGGCGCTCTTCTTGTAAATCGGCGACAGCGCCTCAGGCGCGAAATCGTCGACCTCGATCACCTTCATCACGGCGTCATGCGCGGTCGCCAGTTTCTCGCCCTCTCCTTCCGTGATGACGCCCTTCTTCACGCCTTCCTTCCAGTCGTGGATTTTTGCCGCCTGCAGGCGCTTGCGGACATCCTCGGACGCCACATACAGCTTGAACGCCTTCTCCAGCCGCGCCACGCCGCGGTCGTCGTCGACATGGGAGAGATCAGCGGTCAGGCGATCGCGCGCCGCCGACGGTTCGAGGATGAGCTGGGCGCATTCATGCACCACACGATCGCTCGGCCCGAGCACGCGGGCGCCCCACGGCTGCAGGAAGAATTTCAGCATCACGCCGACGAAGCGGTTCGGCAGATTGCCGAGAATTTCCGCAAGACGGTTCTCGATGGTCCTGAAGCCACTGGCCATGCACCATTCCAGCGCGGCAAGATCGGCCTGCTGCCGGCCTTCTTCCTCCCAGCGCTTCAGCGCCGCGGAAAGCAGATACAGCTCGGAAAGGACATCGCCGAGCCGGGCGGAAATCATCTCCTTGCGCTTCAGCGCGCCGCCAAGCGTGAGCAGCGCCATATCCGCCGTGAGCGCGAACGCCGAGGAATAGCGCGAAAGCTGGCGGTAGAACCGCGTTGCGGCGCCCGCCTCCGGCGCCGGCGCGAAGATGCCGCCGCTCCAGCTACGGCCCCAGGCGCGGAACAGCGTCTTGATGCTGTGACCGACATGGGCCCAGAGCGACTTGTCGAACTCCTCGAGCCCGCGCGTGCGGTCCTCGTCGCGCAGCGCGTTCATTTCGGCAAGAAGATAAGGATGCGCGCGGACCGCGCCTTGTCCGAACACGATGAGATTGCGGGTCAGGATGTTGGCGCCTTCAACGGTGATGCCAACCGGCACGGCGCGGTAGAGGCTGCCCAAGTAGTTCTGCGGGCCGTCGATCACAGCCTTGCCGCCGTGGATGTCCATGGCGTCGTCGATCACGATGCGCATGCGCTCAGTGGCGTGCAGCTTCATGATCCCCGAGATGACAGCGGGATGATGGCCCTGGTTCAGCGCCGAGCAGGTCAGCCGCCGCGCGGCGTCGAGCAGATAGGCGGTGCCGGCGATGCGGGCGAGCGGCTCCTCGATGCCCTCGAATTTCGAGATGGATATGCCGAACTGCTCGCGGATGCGGGCATAGGCGCCGGTGGTGCGCGCGGCGTAGGCGGCACCGGCGGCGGAGAGCGATGGCAGCGAAATGCCGCGGCCGGCGGCGAGTGCCGTCATCAGCATCTTCCAGCCCTGCCCAAGCCGCTCTTGGCCGCCGATGATGTAGTCGAGGGGAACGAAGACGTCGCGGCCCCAGTTCGGGCCGTTCTGGAACACCTGCATCGCCGGAAGATGGCGATGGCCGATCGAAACGCCCGGCAGATGCGTCGGGATCAACGCGACGGTGATGCCGAGATCCTCCTCGCTACCGAGGAGATGGTCGGGATCATAGGCCTTGAAGGCGAGACCGAGCAGCGTCGAGACCGGACCGAGGGTGATGTAGCGCTTGTGCCAGTTCAGCCTGAGGCCGATCACTTCCTGGCCTTCGAACGTGCCCTTGCAGATCACGCCGGTATCGATCATCGAGGCGGCATCGGAGCCGGCTTCCGGGCTGGTGAGACCAAAGCAGGGAATGTCGCGGCCGTCGGCGAGGCGCGGCAGCCAGCGGTCCTGCTGTTCCTTGGTGCCGAAGCGCATCAGCAGTTCGCCGGGTCCCAGCGAATTGGGCACCATCACGGTGACGGCGGCGGCAAGCGAGCGCGACGAGAGTTTGCGCACCACTTCGGAATGCGCATAGGGCGAGAAGCCGAGGCCGCCAAATTCCGTCGGGATGATCATGCCGAAGAATTTGTGCTTCTTGATGAAGTCCCACGCCTCCGGCGGCAAGTCGCGCCATTCCCAGTTGATCTTCCAGTCGTCGAGCATGGCGCAGAGCTCGTCCACGGGGCCGTGTAGGAAGGCTTTCTCCTCGTCGGTCAGCGTGGCCGGCGCGTTGGCGAGCAGCTTCGACCAATCGGGATCGCCGGTGAAGAGATCGGCATCCCACCAGACGTCGCCCGCCTCCAGCGCCTCGCGCTCGGTGTCGGACATCGGCGGCAACACGCCGCGGACAAAGGAGAAAATCGGCTTGGTGATGTAATCGCGGCGAAAGCTCATGGTGGGGCCCTCATGGTTCGGCGCTAGGCGAGCTGGATTCTATCGGAAAGTCCCGGATTCGGGTGAACACTTCGCATTGAAGATGAAGCGAAATTGACGCGGCCGGGGTTGCCGTTTGTTAACGGCAAGCCCCGGATTCCGTTCCGGAAAAGCGCCTGACGGGCCCGGCGGATTGCCACATGGCGCGCACCTGCCGCCACGCCTCGCCAAAACCGTTTGGGGTGCACCCCGTTTGGACGCCGCGGGGAAGCTGATACGGTCATGACCAGACAAGGGGTAGAGATGAAGCGACGGCAATTTTTGGGGCTCGCCGGTGGCGTAGCGGCGTGGCCAGTGGTTGCCCGGGCACAGCAGGCGATGCCGGTGATCGGGCTTCTCAGCGCGCGATCGCCCGATGAGAGCGCGAACCTGATGGCGGCGTTCCGGCGCGGCCTCGCTGAGAGCGGCATCGTCGATAACCAGAACGCTGCCATCGAATATCGC
>JAKFVP010000074.1 GCA_021732175.1 Bradyrhizobium sp. | reverse complement strand
AATGGATCAGCGCGGACGTGATCCGCCGCTGCAAGTTCCCGCCGGTCGCGGAGGCGCTGCACCGCGTGCACCAGCCGGTCGAGCTGACCGATATCCTTCCCGACGGCCCCTTCTGGTCGCGGCTGGCATTCGATGAATTGCTCGCCGGCCAGTTGGCGCTGGCACTGATCCGCGCGCAACTGCGGCGGCCTGCGGGGGACCGCAATGCCGGTGACGGTCATCTGCGGAAAAAGATCATCGACGCCCTGCCCTATGCGCTCACGGCCTCGCAACGCGCGGCGGTCGCGGCCATCACCGACGATCTGCGCCAGCCGGTGCGCATGCTGCGGCTGCTGCAGGGCGATGTCGGCTCCGGCAAGACCGTGGTGGCGCTGCTTGCGGCCGCCGCCGTGAACGAGGTCGGCAAGCAGGCCGCGCTGATGGCGCCGACGGAAATTCTGGCGCGCCAGCATGTCAAAACGATTGCCCCGCTTGCGGAGCGCGCCGGTCTGCGCGTCGCGATCCTGACCGGGCGCGAAAAAGGCAGAGAACGCCGCGAGATTCTCACGCGCCTGGAGGCCGGCGAGATCGACCTTCTGGTCGGCACGCATGCGCTGATCCAGGACGATGTGGCCTACAAGGCGCTGGCGCTGGCCGTCGTCGACGAGCAGCACCGCTTTGGCGTGCGCGAGCGCCTGGCGCTGACGTCCAAGGGCGAAGCGGTCGACGTGCTGGTGCTGAGCGCGACACCAATCCCGCGCACGCTGGTGCTGACCTATTTCGGCGACATGGATGTGTCGGAACTGCGCGAAAAGCCGGCGGGCCGCCAGCCGATCGATACCCGCGCTGTCCCGCTCAGCCGGCTTGAGGAAGTGACCGACGGTGTCGGCCGCGCGCTGAAATCGGGCAAGCGGGTGTACTGGATCTGCCCGCTGGTCGAGGAATCCGAGGCTGAGGGCACGGAGCATCTCACCAATGCGACCAAGCGCTTCGAGAGCCTGCAAAAGCGGTTTGGTGACGCGGTTGGCCTCGTGCACGGCCAGATGAAGGGCACCGACAAGGATCGCGTGATGGCGGAGTTTGCCTCGGGCGAGATCGGTCTCTTGGTCGCGACCACCGTGGTCGAGGTCGGTGTCGACGTTCCCGCGGCGTCCATCATGGTGATCGAAAACGCCGAGCGCTTTGGGCTGGCGCAATTGCATCAACTGCGCGGCCGCATCGGGCGCGGTTCGGAGGCCTCGACGTGCCTCTTGCTCTACAAGGAGCCGCTTGGCGAGATGTCGAAGGCGCGGCTCAACGTGATCCGCGAGACCACCGACGGCTTTCGCATCGCCGAGGAGGATCTCAAGCTGCGCGGCGAAGGCGATGTGCTCGGCGTGCGCCAGAGCGGCCTGCCCGGATATCGCATCGCGCGCTCCGATGTGCATGGCCAGCTCATCACGCAGGCGCGCGACGAGGCGCTGCGCATCATGAGGGATAATCCCAAGCTTACCGGCGAGCGCGGCGAGGCGCTGCGCTGCCTGCTTTATCTCTACGAACGCGACGAGGCTGTGCCGCTGATCGGGGCTGGGTAAGCGACTGCTTTTACCTGTCCCACTCTTTGGGCCGTCGTCGCGACATGTGACGGATGTGAGTAATGTGTATTTCGTCGGATGTAATCCTGTAGAAAATGAAATAACGAAGCCGCGGCGCCAATATCACCCGCGTGTCGGGCTCGTCAGTGTTCATTCCTTCGTATGGAGTATCTCCCAGCGTCTGAGCACGCTCGATGATGCGCGCGACAAACCGCGATGCAATTATTGGACTGTCTTGGCCGATATAGGCATGAATCTGGTCGAGATCGCGCTTTGCTTGAGGGGTGAATCGAACCCTCATGCGCGACGATGCAATTGATAATACGCTTCCATTTCATCGTCCGGGACAAAATCGCCGCGGCGCGCTTCCTCAAGGCCTGCGCGCACGGCTATCCTCTCTTCATCGGATAGTCGATACAGGCCGCTGCGGCGGGCTTCAATCTCGCGCGCTAGTTCGGCAAGCTCCTCTTGGTCTTCCACAGGCCAGGATTCGACTCGCTCGAGCAGTGTCTTCGTTCCCGGACTCATGACGTCACTCCACCTTCGCCGGCTGCAGCGACGCGCGGTTCGCCACCTGCGCGGCCTGGGCCATGCCGGCAAGTGCGGCGATCTTCTTCTGCTGGTCGGAGCCCGGCTGCACCACGCCGCAAGACATGATCAGGGTCGCCGCGTCCTCGGTCGACATCTCGACCTCGACGACCTTGCTCTTTGGCACGTAGAAGAAAAATCCGGTGGTCGGGTTCGGCGCGCACGGCATGAACACCGACATATGCTCTTCCGTGCCGGGCAGATGGGTCGAAATGTCGGCGCTCGGCGGCTGCGAGATCAGCACGATCGACCACATGCCCGGCGAAGGGAATTCGACGAGACCGACACGGCGAAAACTGTTGCCGTTGCCGGAAAACAGCGTCTCGAACACCTGCTTGAGGCTGCGATAGATCGCGCGCACCACGGGCATGCGGCCGAGCAGCCGCTCGCCATATTCGACCAGCTTGCGGCCGACCAGGTTTGCGGTGAGGAAGCCGAGCAGGGTCAGCGCGAAGACCGCGATGATCAGGCCGGTGCCCGGTAACGGGAACGGCAGATAGGTCTCGGCGCGGTAGGCCACCGGCACGAACGGGCGCACGATCCCGTCCACCCAGTTCACGAACCACCATGTCAGGTAAAAGGTGATCGCGATGGGGCCTGCGACAATCAGGCCGGTCAGGAAATAGTTGCGGAAGCGGGCCATCAGGCCCGGCGCGGCCTCAGGCAACTCACCCGGGGTTACGGTCGGCGGCGGCAGTTCTTCGCGGTTCATGCGGTTCCAGGCAGGCCGGAGGGGCCTCTACGACTTAGCAGCTAAGCCATCCTAGCAGCTTTTTGAAGGGGCGAGGTGACGCCCCTACTCCACCGTGACCGATTTGGCGAGATTTCGGGGCTGGTCGACGTCGGTGCCC
>JAKFVP010000254.1 GCA_021732175.1 Bradyrhizobium sp. | reverse complement strand
CATGGATTCCGGGCCCGCGCCAAGTGGCGCGTCCCGGAATGACGAGTGGAGAGAGTTACGCCAGATGCCGCTTCATCTCAGGGCGCGCCTTCAGCGCCGCGCCCTGCTTGGCAAAGATCTTCGCGATCCGCTCCGGTGCGAAGTTCATGTCGACGAAGGCCGGCGCCGTATTCGCGACCTCGTGATACTCCAAAATCTTTCCGTCGCGCAGCTTCATCATGGCAACACCCTCGAACATCACGCGCGCGCCCTTGGCTTCCGGCAAGGTCGAGCGATAGCTGAAGGTGTAATGCGCGTACAGCGTCTTGCCGTCGCTGACCGGCGAAAGCATGTCCCAGCGGAAATCGGCCGCGGTGCGATAGAAGACATCGTCGATCATCTCGGCAATTTTTGCCCGTCCCTTGAACGCGCCGTAGAACACGTCGTGATAGACGCCGTCTTCGCAAAAGAGCTCGGCAAACGCCTTGCCATTGTGCCGTTCAACGGCGTCGCAGAAGGCGCGCAGCAATTGTTCGGTGTCCATCGCGTTCACTCCCTTCGCGCGAAATTATCCGATCTCCGCCACCGCCGCCATGATGCGCGCGATGTCCTGCGGGCGCGACAGGCGATGGTCGCCGTCCTGAATCATGGTGAGCACCACATCCTCGGCCGGCAGCCGCTGCGCCAGCGTGAACGCGTGCTGCCACGGCACGTCAGGATCCTGCGCACCCTGCAGGATGCGCACGGGGCAGCCGACCTCGATCGCAGCGCCCAGCAGCAGATGGTTGCGTCCCTCCTCGATCAGCGCGCGCGTGATCGGATAGGGATCGCCATATTCGGAAGGGCGGTGCCAGACGCCCTTGCTCATGATCTCCTCGCGCACCTCGGGCGCAAAGCTCTTCCACATCAGCGCTTCCGTGAAATCCGGCGCCGGCGCGATCAGCACGAGGCCGGCGAGCGAGGCGTTTCTGATGCCGCGCCGCGCAATCTCGCGCGCCAGCAGCAGCGCCATCCAGCCGCCCATGGACGAGCCGATCACCACCTGCGGGCCGGCGCAAAACTGCTCGAATACCGCGACGCTCTCCTCCAGCCAGCGCCCGATCGTCCCTTCCGCGAAGGTCCCGCCGGATTCGCCATGGCCGGAATAGTCGAAGCGTACGCAGGCGCGGCCGTGTTCGGCCGCCCACGCATCCAGCGCCAGCGCCTTGGTGCCGCGCATGTCCGAATTGAAACCGCCGAGCCAGAACAACCCGGGCGGCTGCCCACTGCGTGCGCGCACCGCGATCCGGCGATGGCCTGCGCCCGCGCCAACATCGATGAAAACGGGTTCCTGGCCGGCGATTTCTGGCGGCGGGGTCTCGGGCAGTGTCATGGGTCCGTCACTCGGGTATTCGGCCTTTTTCGGCTGACGGGAGTGATCCGTCAACGATACCTCCGCAAACCGGCTTGCGTAGCGCGCCGCGGCTCTCTATTTGGCCTGCGTGGCCAAAATGCCGCGCCTTTGCCGGTTTTGGCCTGCAGAACAAGCGAGTTCGCTTGCCCGTGGGCCCGTCTTGCTTCAAAATAGCCGCTTCCCTTTCACAACGTTGGAGAACCACCCATTCGCCGTCCCAATAGAGCCCCGCCCGCAGTCGCCAAAGACGGGCCGCGCATCAATGATGAAATCCGCAATGCACAGATCCAGCTGATCGATGCCGAGGGTGTCAACCAGGGCACCGTCGAGACCGTCGCTGCCGTCAAGATGGCCATGGAAGCCGGCATGGATCTGGTCGAGATTTCGCCGAACAACAATCCTCCCGTCTGCAAGATCATGGACTACGGGAAGTTCAAGTATTCGGCGCAGAAGAAGGCCGCGGAAGCCCGCAAGAAACAGAAGGTCGTGGAGATCAAGGAGATCAAGCTGCGGCCGATGATCGACGACCACGATTATGACGTGAAGATGCGCGCGATGCAGCGTTTCTTCGAGGAAGGCGACAAGGTGAAGATCACCCTGCGCTACCGTGGCCGTGAAATGGCGCACCAGGAGATCGGCACCAAGCTGCTCGACAAGGTGAAGGCCGATGTCGCCGAGTTCGCCAAGGTCGAACAGGATGCGAAGTTCGAGGGACGCCAGGTGGTGATGGTGCTGGCGCCGCGCTGATTCGCGTGTGACGGCCCTGAAATGCAAACGGCCCGCCGGATCATTTCGGCGGGCCGTTTGATTTTGGAGGGTCTGGTTTCCTGTCTGGTTTCTCGGCGTCTTCAACTGCGCGAAGCCTGCCAGGTTCCGCTGCAGCGGTCGCCGGTGATGATGCCGCTCCAGCGGCCGGAGCCGGAATTGCCGATCAGCCGTCCGCCGCCGGAGGCATGGGAGGCGCCGACCGATACCGCGACGGCGACGCTGCCGGAGCGGCTGACCGAGCCGGAGACGTGACCGCCGCCAGCGGAGGAAACCCGGCCGCCACGCACCAGGAAGGGCACGCTGTAGCCCGAGGAGCAGTTGCCGCGGGAAGTGGCGAAAACCGTGGTCCAGGTGCCGTCATAGCCGCCGGCCTGGGCGGGCGCCACGGTGGAGACGGCAAGCGCCGCGAAGGCCGCGGCCGCTATGAGGGATTTGGAGACGGAATGTCGGGAAATCACGGGTGATGCGGTCATTTTATACCTGCCTGGAACCTGCCAGATGATGATGACAGCCGTTCGTCAGGGCACGCGGGCACCCGGTTCATCGTTGCAAAACGGCTTTTCGTCTGTCATAAGCCCGACCTTCATCGCCCGGCTGATTAAGGGCTGCCGTGGCGATGTTTTCGTGCAAGGTCCTCCAGTTCGGAAAACCTTAGCACATTCAACGCTCTAACGAGCATTTCAGCCGGCCGGCGCCCCTCGCGGGCGGTTTGGTGCTGGCGCAATAGGAGAGCCAAATGCCCAAGCTGAAGACCAAATCCGGCGCCAAAAAGCGCTTCAAGGTGACTGCCACCGGCAAAGTGATGCACGCCCAGCGCGGCAAGCGCCACGGCATGATCAAGCGGACCAAGAAGCAGATCCG
>JAKFVP010000289.1 GCA_021732175.1 Bradyrhizobium sp. | reverse complement strand
GCAGGGGCCGTGGCCGGCGGCGGCTTCGGGTGCTGCACATCGATGCCGTCCATCAACGCCGCCACGGGCGCGCCGATCGCGGCCCAGTCCGGCGTCTCCTCGTCGCGGGCGCGCAGGATGGCGGCGCGCAGCTCAACCAGCCGTTCTTCATCCTTGAGGGCGGGTAGACCGGTTCGCCGCAGCAGGGCACGCAGCGCCGGGTTGCCGAGCGCCGTCCGGTAGAACTGGCCGAGATGGGCATCCCCGCCGCTGTAATTAAGCAGCAAGGGATCGCAGACGTCGTAGAGCGACGGCCCGTTCTTGGTGGCCGTCAGCGCCCGGAAAGCGGCGCCGGCGAAATACTGAAACCCCATCGAGCAACTTTCTGGCGCGCCGGCGTCAAGGCAATGGAACTGCAAGTCGTTGGAAAAACTATACGAACGGTCTGAATTTACCAAATGTGACATCCGTCACGGAAGGGTCGCGGTTTTTCCCGTTCAATGGCCCCGCAATGATCCGGAGAAGTATAAATTTCTGCTATCGAAACAATAGCTTGAGTGGGGGTGGACGTTCTGCCTTGCCGTCTGGGACATTGCGGGGTAAGGGTTTGTTTGTTGCGACGCCGCAAAATGATCGCATTTCGACGGCACCAACGCGGCCAACCCCTCAAACCTAAATCTGACTGGCGCGACTACTGTTCGGCTGCGCTGCTTTGACGATGACAGGAAGTACCGTGATGAATGTTAGCCAGCTCATCTCCCGTCGCTCGGTTGCTATCCTCGCCGGCCTGGTCGGCATGGTGTCGCTGGCGATTGGCGCCCATGCTGCGCTCAACAAGCGTGCGCTGGATGCTGCCAAGGCGATCGGTACCGAGCAGTCGGCCGATTCCGCCGGCAAGCAGTCGCGCCTGGCGCTGATCATCGGCAATGGCCATTACCCCGACGCTTCCACCCCCCTGAACCAGCCGATCAATGATGCGCGCGCGCTCACCGCGACGCTGCGCCAGTCCGGCTTCGACGTCGATGTGGTGGAAGATGCCAGCAAGGACGACATGCAGCGCGCCGTCGGCCGGCTGAAGTCCCGGATCAAGCCCGACTCCGTCGTCATGCTGTTCTTCGGCGGCTACGCCATCCAGGCCGGCCGCGAGAGCTACATGATCCCGGTCGATGCGCGAATCTGGAAGGAAGGCGACATCAAGCGCGAGGGCGTTTCGGTGGAGTCCGTGCTCGACGCCGTCAAGGAAAAGGGCGCGAAGGCCAAGCTCGTCGTGCTCGATGCTTCGCGCCGTAACCCTTACGAGCGCCGCTTCCGCTCCTTCTCGCATGGCCTCGCGCCGATCGCCGCGCCCGACAATGCGCTGATCCTCACGTCAGCTACGCCCGGCAAGGTCGCCGACGACAGCAAGGGCCAGAACAGCGTGCTGGTCTCCGAGCTCCTCAACAACCTCGCTTCGCATCAGGGCGCCGGCGGCATCGAAGGCGTCTTCAACAAGACGCGCGTCGCCATCTCCCGCGCCTCCGACGGCGCGCAGGTGCCCTCGGTGAGCTCGTCGCTGACCGACGAAATCCGCATCGGCGGGTAATCGAGCTGTCGTCCCTGCGAACGCAGGGGATCCACCGCGTGATCCAAAGTGATTTCGTCATGCCCGGGTCATAGGCGGAGCAAAGCGACGCCGTTCTTCGAACGGCTATGCCCGGCCATGACGCTAAAGCGTCACTTCGCTTCCGCGGCTGCGGTAACCGCGCGCACCGGATCGCCTTCGCGCAGCAGCGCACCGGCGCGGGCGACGACGATATCGCCTTCCTGCAGGCCTTCCTTGATCTCGACCTGGCCCGCGGCCATCAGCCCGGTCTCGACGCGGCGCGTCTCGATGCGCGCTCGGCGCACCACCTGCACCACCGTGCCGGCGCTGCCATAGAGGATCGACGTCAGCGGCACGGCGATGCCGCAGCTCTGCCCGGTCTTGATCAGCGCGCGGCCGCTCGAATTGATCAGGAAGCGCCGTGCCGGCGTGATGCCGATGAAGACCTGGCCGAGCTGGCTGTTCGGCTCGATGGTCGGCGCGATGCGGCGCACCCGCGCATCGACATCGCCGGCGCCGATGATCTTGATGCGCGCCGGCTGGCCGACCTGGAGTTTTGCGATGTCCTTCACCGGCACCATGCCGACGAGGTCGTATTCGCTGCGTGCCACGATGTTGAACAGCGCCTCGCCCTTGGCGCCGACCATGCCGCCGATCGTCGCCGTCGACTGCGAGATCAGTCCCGCCACCGGCGCCTGCACGGTGATGCTGCCGCCCTCCGGCGGCGTGATCCGCGCCAGCACCTGGCCCGCAGTGACGGTGTCGCCGGCGTCAGCCAGGATTTCCGTGACCTTGGCGCCCTGCCGTTCCGGACGCACCGAGGTCTCCTCGCGCGCCAGCACGATGCCGGACACCTCGACATTGTTGTTGAAGCAGTATTTCGCCGCCTTCAGCACGGTCACCGCCGGCCCGCGCGGCGCGCCGTCGCCATCCTCGCCCGCCGCCAGCGCCGGCTGGGCAATGAGCAGGGCCGCGGTGAGCAGAGCTGCGAATTTCGGGGCGGGCGTGATGCAATAAGCCATCGGCAATCCACTCTATTTTTCAGCGTCTTCGATACCAGAACGGGGCGTCCCGGCAAAGCGCAGGCCGGGCCAGGGAGGCCCGTTAGAATTGGTATTTTGCCGCAGAGATTGGTTCGATGAGGGGCAAAGCTTCGCAGGGCGGATTAGCGAAAGCGTAATCCGCCGCCCTTTCGGGGGTGATGGCGGATTACGCTGCGCTAATCCGCCCTACGCATTGCAAGAGCCCCTACGCCGTCATCCCGAACAGCTTTGCCGCCGTCCGGCCCAGGATGTCGGCTTTTTCGTCATCGCTCAGTGTGGTGCATGCAAAAATGTGGTCCACTGGCGCCATCTCCCAGGGATAGGGATAGTCGCTGCCGACCACGATCTGGCTGCTGCCTACCTGCGCCACCAGATGGCGGATCGCCTCGGGCGTGAAGATCAGCGAGTCGAACCAGATCTGTTTG
>JAKFVP010000200.1 GCA_021732175.1 Bradyrhizobium sp. | reverse complement strand
GATCACTTCGCGCTTGGAGAAGGCGTCGCCGACGAGACCGAGGCGGCGTTCACTGTGGAAGCGGCTGCCGTCGTAGGAGACGATGCCGGCGGCCTCCTGGCCGCGATGCTGGAGTGCGTGCAAGCCCAGGGCGGTGATGGCGGCCGCTTCAGGGTGCCCAAAAATGCCAAACACGCCGCATTCTTCACGCAGCGTGTCGCCTTCGAGATCGTCCTGCAGTTCGATGCCCGGACCCGGTTGGGGGGCGGGATCGGAAGGGTTTTTCATCTCGTCCATCGCGCCTCTCTAGCGGTCCAAAGGTTAACGGGCCGCCGGTTTTTCGATCAGCTTTTTAAGGCTGTCGCGGGCGGATTTGTTATAGCCATCCGAGCCCGGCTGCGCCGGGTCAGCGTCAGTCTGGTCATCCTCGGGCTTATTCTTCTTGAATTTCTTTAAGATGGTGTTCTCGGGGTCGTCAGGCAAGAGCGACATCAGCCAATCGCCGGTTCCCTGCAATACCGTCCGGGACTTTGCCCCCGTAACCCAGTCCGGGCGCTGCTTTTCCGGCACCAGCCAGGTGAAGAACAGGAAAGCGACCACGACGATCAGAAGGCCCCGGGCGAGGCCAAACAGGAAGCCCAGGGTGCGGTCCAGCGCCCCGATTCGCGAATCGAGGATCATGTCGGAGATGCGCACCGTGATGACGGAGACCACGATCAGGGTGCCGACGAAGACGCCGCCGACGACGGCGGCCGCGGCGACGGTGTCGTTGTTGAAATAGGTCTTGGCGGTCGGCAGCAGCTTGTTGAACGAATAGAGCGTCACGATCGCGGCGGCGCCCCAGGCGGCGATGGAGAGGATTTCGCGCATGAAGCCGCGCACCATCGCCAGCAGGCCCGAAACCAGCATGACGCCGAGCAGAACGAGATCGAGAATGGTAATCGGCATCGGCTGGTCAGATCCGCTTCGAGTCCGTGGGTCCGAATCGGCGCCTCGGAGCCATCATAGCTGACGGTGATTCCGGCACGCCCTGCAAGGCTGGATGTGCGACCATCCCGCCCGCCTTTTTCGCGGGTGGTATAGCGGCGGAGGCTTGCTGCGTCACGCCCGCATTAGCCATTTTCCCTACGGAATCGGGCCGGTGTGGCATTTTTCTCAACCGAAGTTGCATCCCGGGGCTCGCGATTGGCCCGCGGCGTGCCGCGCGCCGCGATTTCCGCAACCAGCGTGGTCAAGCCGCCAATCGGGTTGAGAATGAGGCCGGTATCGGAGCTCGCCTCGCCGCGCGCCGATTCCGGCAGCACGGCCCGGCCAAAGCCGAGTTTGGCGGCCTCTTTCAGCCGCGCAGCGGTCTGCGCCACCGGCCGGACCACGCCGGAGAGCGAAATCTCGCCGAAATAGACCGCATCGGTCGGCAATTGCGCGTTCACCAGCGACGAGACGAGCGCCGCGGCGGCGGCGAGATCCGCCGCGGGTTCCTGGATTCGAAGCCCGCCGGCGACGTTCAAATATACGTCATGGCCTGAGAGTTTCACGCCGCAATGGGCTTCCAGCACCGCCAGCACCATGGAGAGCCGGCTCGGATCCCAGCCGACGACAGCGCGGCGCGGGGTGCCGAGCGAGGTCGACGCCACCAGCGCCTGCAACTCGACCAGCACGGGGCGCGTGCCCTCGATGCCGGCAAACACGGCGGTGCCGGGCGTGCCGAGGTCGCGCTCGCTGAGGAACAGTTCGGAAGGGTTGGACACTTCACGCAGGCCCAGACCCGTCATCTCGAACACGCCGATCTCGTCGGTCGGGCCAAAGCGGTTCTTCACCGCGCGCAGGATGCGGAATTGCTGCGAGCCTTCGCCCTCGAACGACAGCACGGCGTCGACCATGTGCTCGACCACGCGGGGGCCGGCGATCTGCCCGTCCTTGGTGACATGGCCGACCAGAATGATGGCCGCGCCGGTCTTTTTCGCAAAGCGGATCAGCGCCTGCGCGGAGGCGCGGACCTGGGTGACCGTGCCGGGGGCGGATTCCACCGTGTCGGTCCACATGGTCTGGATCGAGTCGATCACGATCAGGCGGGGGACCGCGCCTTCCGAAAGGGTTGAGACGATGTCTTCAACCGAAGTTTCAGCGGCGAGCTGCACCGGCGCGTCGGCAAGGCCCAGCCGTTCGGCGCGCAGCCGCACCTGGGCGATCGCCTCTTCGCCTGAGATATAGACCGCGCGATGCCCGGCGCGCGCCAGCATCGAGGTTGCCTGTGTCAGCAAGGTCGATTTGCCGATGCCGGGATCGCCGCCGACCAAAAGGACCGAGCCGCGGACAAAGCCGCCGCCGGTCACGCGGTCGAGTTCGGTCATCCCCGAGGAGAGGCGGGGCGCGTCCTGGCTCTTGCCGGACAGCGACTCCAGCGCGAATTGCCGGCCCTTGCGCTTGGAGCGGATCGAGACCGGCATCGACGTCGCGCCGGTCGTGTCTTCTTCGGCCAGCGTGTTCCACTCGCCGCACGCCTCGCACTTGCCCTGCCAGCGGTTATAGGCCGCGCCGCAGTTCTGGCAGACAAAGGAGAGGGAGGATTTGGCCATCGAGGAGATGAACGCTCGTCGGGATGATTCTGCAAAGAGCTCGCGTCACTTGACCATTAGTTCTTCCTTTGTTCTAGTCAAGCAAAATGCAATTTGAAGGGCGGGTGCGTCCACTGACATGCGCTTTCCTTCTCGCGACACAGTTTGCCCGAGGTTTTGGAAATCCATTGGCCCTCTTCAGACAGAGGGCGCAGGGAAGGCCGGGCGCCGGAAGCACCCGTAGATCCCGCGCGCCGAAGCACACGGGCATCCCGCATGCGTTGAGCATACGGGCATAGGACTACAGGTACGACCGGCCACGCCGGCCTTCCCCGCGCAATGGCTTTACGGCTTATACGCGCTCTTGTGTCTGCAAAATTTGGCAGAATGTGCGAACGGGCGGTTCTGACCAACCGCCCGTCGCTGGATCTGAGCCCGTACTGTGCTCGAAGGCCGCAAGAGCCTGTCGGGGAGCGTGGGACAGGTCCGGTGTCTTCCTCAACCCGAACA
>JAKFVP010000018.1 GCA_021732175.1 Bradyrhizobium sp. | reverse complement strand
CGACCTCGCCAACGGTCTCGGCAACCTGGCGCAGCGCTCGCTGTCGATGATCGCAAAGCAACTCGGCGGCGTGGTGCCGGAGCCCGGCGAATTCACCGACAATGACAAGGCGATCCTGGCGCAGGCCGACGCCATGATCGTGCTGGCGCGCGCCGCCATGGCGACACAGCAGATCCATCAATGGCTCAACGCGGTGTGGGCGGTGGTCGCCGAAGGCGACCGCTACTTCGCGGGCGAGGCGCCGTGGGCGCTGGCCAAGACCGATCCGGCACGGCAGAAGACGGTGCTCTACGTCACCGCCGAAGTGGTGCGGCAGATCGCGATCCTGGCGCTGCCGGTCATGCCCGTTTCCGCCAACAAGCTGCTCGACAACCTCGGCGTTCCCCCAAGCGAACGGAATTTCGCGGCCCTCGGCGGCGCCAAACGGCTTGCGCCGGGCACGGCACTGCCGGCACCGGCCGGCGTGTTCCCGCGTTATGTCGAACCGAAAGAGCCAGAAACCGGCCCCGCATAATGCTCGTCGACAGCCACTGCCATCTCGATTTCAAGGACTTCGCCGAGGACCTCGACGCCATCGTCGCGCGCGCGGAAGCCGCCGGCGTGGGCCGCATCGTCACGATCTCGACGCGGGTGCGACGGCAGGCGGCGCTGCTCGCCATCGCCGAGCGTTTTCCGAATGTCTATTGCTCCGTCGGCACCCATCCGCATGAAGCCGACGAGGAAGACGGCATTCCGGCGTCCGAACTGATCGAGCTGACCAAACACCCGAAAGTCGTGGCGCTGGGCGAAGCGGGGCTCGACTATTTCTACAAATACGGCTCGCCGGAAGCACAGGCGCGCGGCTTCCGTACCCATATCGCCGCGGCGCGCGCCACCGGCCTGCCGCTGGTGATCCACACCCGCGAGGCGGACGAGGATTGCGGCCGCATCCTCGAAGAAGAAATGGCAAAAGGCTCCTTCAAGGCGGTGCTGCATTGCTACACCGGCGGACGCGAGCTCGCGATGAAGGCGATAGGGCTCGGTCTGTCAATCTCGTTCACGGGCATCCTGACCTTCAAGAAATCGGACGAACTGCGCGCGCTGGCGGCCGAACTGCCGGCCGACCGCATCATGGTCGAAACCGATGCGCCGTATCTTGCGCCCGGAAAGCATCGCGGCAAGCGCAACGAGCCGTCCTACGTCGTCGACGTCGCGAAGGTGCTGGCGGAGACGCGCGGCGTCAGCCTCGCGGAAATCTCGCGGCAGACCACGGAAAACTTCTTCCGGCTGTTTTCCAAGGTGCCGGCGGCGAAGGCTGCGGCATGACGGTGACGCTGACGATCCTCGGCTGCGGCTCTTCCGCCGGCGTGCCGCGCCCGGCGCTCGGCTGGGGCCGCTGCGACCCCAACAATCCCAAAAACCGCCGCCGCCGCTGTTCGCTGATGGCCGAGCGCAGATCGGGAGAGGGCGTCACCCGCGTCATCATCGACACCTCGCCTGATTTGCGCGAGCAGCTCATCGACGCCGAGGTCGATCATATCGATGCGGTGTTCCTGACCCATGAGCATGCCGACCAGACCCATGGGATCGACGATCTGCGCTCGGTGGTGCTGCATCAGCGCCGGCGCATTCCGACCTATTTCAACCAGTCGACCGCCAAGGACATCATGGCGCGGTTCTCGTATTGCTTCATCTCCCCTGAAGGCAGCGACTATCCGCCGATCCTGACCCGGCATTCGATCGAGGCCGGCGAGAGCCAGGAGATTTTGGGGAAGGGCGGGGCGATCACGCTCGCCGCGTTCAACCTCAAGCACGGCAATATCCCCACGCTGGGCTATCGCATCGGCGATGCCGCCTATACGCCCGATCTCAGCGACATCCCCGAGGAGAGTTTTCCGGCGCTGCAGAACCTCGATCTATGGATCGTCGACGGGCTGCGCTATGCGCCGCATCCCAGCCATTTTTCGGTGGACGACGCGCTGTCCTGGATCGAACGCTTCAAACCGAAGCGCGCCGTCATCACCAACATGCTCTCCGATCTCGACTACGAGGTGCTGCGGCAGAGCCTGCCCAAGGGGGTCGTTCCCGCCTATGACGGGATGCGGTTGACGCTGGAGAGTGCGCGCTAAAGCGTGATCAGATTAGGTTGAACTGGTGCGGCATCGAGAAGACACCTCTCCCTTTTGGGAGAGGTGAACTGAGTCCGCCGACCGACCGATTCAACTAAAGGCCAGCGCGCGCGGGGAGGAGCTTCGATGATCGGCCTGTTCTTTGAAGTCCGGACACGCCCCGGACACAGCGACCAGTATCTCGACCTCGCCGCCTCGCTGAAACCTGCGCTCGAAGCGAGCGGCGGCTGCCTTTCGATCGAACGTTTCAGGAGCCTGTCGCGGGAGAACCTGCTGCTGTCCTACCAGATCTGGCAGGACGAGGGCGCACTCACGGCCTGGCGCGTCCATGGCCAGCACCACAAGGTACAGGAGCTCGGCCGCGAACGGGTCTTCTCGGATTACCGCATCCGCATCGCCCAGGTCATCCATGAGGCACGGCCGGGAAAGCCGGCCTGGCAACCGGAACGGCGCACGCCCTACAACGATCCGGCGCGGTGCAAGCCGACCTATGTGCTGTCAGCGGAATCCAAGCGCGCAGATCTTGCCGTGCAAACCGAGTGGCGGCGCGATGCGTTCGCAAGCGTCTACCGAGAGGGCCAGTTCGCGCACATGATCGATCTGCCAGACCCGCAATCCGGCATCGAGTTCGGCACGCGCCTGTTTGCCGATCCGACCATCGAGTATGTCCGCGTCTTCGAGGTCATGCGCGACTATGGCATGTACGAACGGGCGGAAGCGCCGCAATATTATCCGCCGGTCGAACGGTGCTAGGCCCCGCACGGCGGGATCTTGTCGACAATGCTTTGCTCCGTCGCGATGGCTCGCAGATCGACGTCGCGCGCAAGCGTGACATAGCTGCCGGTCTCGGCGGTTCGCAAATAGCTCGTCAGATAAACGGGCCCTTCCGGCAACTCGGCGGTCTTGCAGGCCTGCGGCTGCACCGAGATCGTGATCGAGCCACGT
>JAKFVP010000602.1 GCA_021732175.1 Bradyrhizobium sp. | reverse complement strand
TGCTCCGTTGCAAGGGCCAGTTCTACGCTTGCAACGGAGCATGATGTTCCTTTGCTCCGCAAAGGACGGATCGAGCGGAATGCCGGCAGCTTCCTGCACCACCAGCGGCAGATAGGGCGCGTCCACCGCGTCCATGATCGCCGGGCTTTTCACCGGCTGGAAGTTGACCGCGTCGATCGCGTAGTAGGTGGTGAAATAGCTGCGATCGTAGCTGTCGAACTTGCGGGCGACGCTGGCTTCATCGAGACCGGGGTCGATCAGGTTGGAGGAGAATTCGGGCTGGTGATCGCCGTAGCGCACGATCAGGAACGGCTGGTCGGGGAATTTCTTCTTCAGCTCCGCAACGAAATTCCTGTAGTGCTCGGCGCTCAGCGCCTGCCGGCGCAGATATTCATCGACGTTCGGCGCATTGCCGGGCGCGCGCCATGACGGCAGCAGGTCGGGCCGGTATTTGGTTCCCCAGGGGAAGTGATTGGCGGCGAGATAGACGAAGGTGAACAGCGGCGTCTTGGCCGGCTGCTCTGATATCAGCTTGATCGTCTTGTCGTAGAAGAAGCTGTCGGGCTCGATGCCCTTGGCGCCGAGATCCTTCGCGTCAAGGAAATGCTGGATGCCGGTCGTGGTGTGGAAGCCTTTCGCGCCCATGAAAGCGCCGTAGGCGGGATAGAGCGTCGTCGTGCTGTAGCCGCAGCGCCGCAGCGCCATCGGCAGGCCGCGCTCGACGCGACCGGAGGCGATGCGGGTGACGAAATAGGAGAAGCGGCCGAACGAACGCGAGGAGAGCCCGGCAAGCACATTGTATTCCGCGAGCCAGCTGCCGCCGCCGCTGCTCTCGGTCAGGAACTTGCGCTCCTTGCCGTCGAACGACTTGAAGTGGCCGCCATAGCCGGCCGGCACCTTGACGCCCGCCGCCTGGCGGATGTCCCAGCTCGACTCATCATGGATCATGATGATGTGCGGGCGGCGGCCGGCGACCTGGCAGGAATCCTCGAGCGGCATCTTGAGCCGCTCGGCCAGCGCGCTGTCGGACTCCATGAAGCCGTGCGACACGACGTCGGACACCGCCGTCACGCCCGATATCGCGAATTTGGAGAGGTAGCTGTCGTCGTAATAGCCGCGCCAGGCCTCGTCCGGCCACATCAATGCGCAGCCCGTCAGCGCGGCGGTGCAGGCGAGTAATCCAGCCGCAGCCGGCAGGCGGCGGATGCGGAACGGATCGAGCCACCACAGCGCATACATCAGCGGCAGGATGACGATGGCTGCGAGCACCACGCTCCAGCGCAGGTTCGGGAAGATCGTGAACAGGAACGCCGCTGTATCGCGGTCGATCAGGATCAGGTCGAGGAAGCTCGCGGTCATCTGCACGATGTCGTGCTTCAGCCGCGACAGCAGCACCAGCACAACGAGGAGCGTCAGCGACACCGCGCCCGACAGCGCGGGCCGGCGCCAGCACATCAGAAAGAGGAAGTTGAGGATGCCCCAGGCGAACAGGAAGGCAGCGCGCGAGCCGAGATCGGTTTCGGTGCGCAGCATGATGACCAGCGCAGCCAGATGCGGCATCGCAACAGCCAGCAGCCGCCAGTAACCAATGGCGGCAAGGCCCCGTACGACGACGGTGGCGGCGGATGGGCCGGGATCTGGCGCGGAGGCCATGGATGAGAACGCAACGCGACCCGGCGCAATGCCAAGGCCTTGGCTGGCGAAGGCCAGGAGGCAACCGCTGCGGCCGGATTTTCGCAGCTGTCACAAAAGCGTAGTGGAAACGTCATGAACAGGCAATGAATTGGCCGATCCGACGTTCGTCTCGGTAAATTTCAGGCTGAGGTGTGGCCGGGACGCCGCGCGATGCCTGAGATGAAGAGATCGAGGACGGCGTCCGCCATGCGGTCGACCTCCCCCTCCGCGACGCCCCAGCGCGGAAAGTGCCCGTCGATCGCCATCCGGGCAAAGCCATAGACCAGCGCGCGGGCGCCGATCAGCACCTGTTTCAGGTCGGATGGCCCGAGCTGTCCCCTGGCGTGGGCGTCCTTAAGGAGACTCTCGGTCAGGCCCACCACCTCGTTGTTGTCGCGGGTCACGGCGGCCGATTTGCCGTGATCGAACAGGCGGCGGCTGGAAATCACCTCGAAATGGGTCGGGTTGCGCATCGCCCAGTCGAGATAAGCGCGCCCGAGGCAGCGAAACCGCTTTAGCGGGTCGTCGGCCGGCGCCTTGGCCAAGGCCTTGTCGATCTCGGCCCGGAATCGCCGCTGCGCTTCCTCGGCCACCGCGGCCAGCAGGGCATCGCGGCTTTGGAAATGCCGGAACGGCGCCCCCGGCGAGACCCCGGCGCGGCGGGCCGCCTCGCGGACGCTCACGGCGCCAGCGCCGGCCTCGCCGACCAGATCAAAGGCGGCATCCACCAGCACCCGGCGCAGGTCGCCATGGTGATAGGGCTTTTCCGCAGGTGCGCGCCGGGCCGCGGGGCGGCGGGGCTTTGCCGCCGGGCGCCTGGGCGATGGCTTTGCCGTTCGTGGCATTGGTCTCCCTTACGTGGAGCATGATCTTGATCGGAAAACCGGTGCCCATTTTTCCGGATCATGCTCTCTAGCATCACCGGCTTGTGAATGTAAGCACCGATTACACGGCTTGACGGTCCCGCTCCGTCCCGATGTAACCAGCGATTACATGAATGGAGGGTGGATCATGACGGCGTATCGGCAGAACTGGTTCGAGGGCTGGCGGCTGTTCGCCGTGCTCGCTTTGGCGCTGACGGCGCTGTGTATCTGGATCGCCGGCATGCGCGGCTTCGAAGTCGACGGCGTGCGCATGGTGATCCGCTTCACGGCGCGGACGTCGCTCCTGTTTTTCTGCCTCGCCTTCTCCGCCGCGGCACTGGCACAGCTGTGGCCGAACGCCTGGACGAGGTGGCAGCGCCGCAACCGCCGCTATCTCGGCGTCACCTTCGCGGCCTCCCACGCCCTTCATGGGATCGCGATCCTCGGCTTCGCGCTGATGGATCCGGCCGGCTATGCCGCGGCCACGTCGGCAGCGTCCTACATCTTCGGCGGCCTCGGCTATGCCT
>JAKFVP010000162.1 GCA_021732175.1 Bradyrhizobium sp. | reverse complement strand
TGGCGCGCGAGCCGGGATCGCGGGCCACCGCCTTGATCTCGACGATGCCGTCATAGATTTCCGGCACTTCCTGCGCGAACAGCTTTGCCATGAACTGCGGATGGGTGCGCGACAGGAAAATCTGCGGCCCGCGGGTTTCGCGGCGGACATCGAAGATGTAGGCGCGGACGCGGTCGCCGTTGCGGAACACCTCGCGCGGCAGCATCTCGTCGCGGCGGATGATGGCTTCGCCGCGGCCGAGGTCGACGATCACGCTGCCATATTCGACGCGCTTGACGACGCCGTTGACGATGTCGCCGATGCGATCCTTGAACTCCTGGTATTGCCGGTCGCGCTCGGCCTCGCGCACCTTCTGCACAATCACCTGCTTGGCCGATTGCGCGGCGATGCGGCCATATTCCAGCGGCGGCAGGGTGTCGGCGATGGTATCGCCGATCTGCGCGCCCGGATTGGCGCGGCGGGCGTCGATCAGCGAAATCTGGTTGGCGGGGTTCTCGACGACCTCCACCACCAGCATGTGGCGCGACAGGCGGAGCTCGCCCTTCTTGGCGTCGATCTCGGCATGCACGTCGGTCTCGCTGCCGTAGCGGGCGCGCGCCGCTTTCGCGATCGCGTCTTCCATCGCAGCGATCACGATGCCGCGGTCGATCGACTTTTCGCGCGCAACGGCATCTGCGATCTGCAGCAGTTCGAGTTTGTTGGCGCTGACTGCCATGGTCTAGTCTCCTTCGCTAGGATCTATATCGCCGCCGGGCAATCCTTGCGCAGCGAGGCGGTGTTTCTTGGTATTCTTCGGCAACGGCTTTTTGGGCAAAGCCTTCTTCGGCTTCTGCTTCGGCTTGTAGCTTTTCGCCGGGTCGCTCATTTTGGCATAAGGCGGCGAGGGCGGCGCGAGCCCGAGGCTCCGCTTGAGTTCGCGCTCGGCGGCCTTGCCGCGCCGCATCGATTCCGCAACCAGCTCGTCGGTGAGCACGAGACGCGCATCGGCGATTTCTTCCATCACCAGGAGCACGTCGGCTTCCTCGCCGGCCTTCACATCGTCGCGCCGGATGCGCACGGCGTTGCCTTCGACGCCGGCGATCATACCGCGGAATCGCTTGCGGCCGTGAGCGGCAACCGCCATTTCGATCTTCACAAGATGGCCGGCATGACGCTCGAAATCGGAGCGGCGCACCAGCGGGCGATCGATGCCGGGCGAGGAAATCTCGAGGCGATAGGCGCGCTCGATCGGATCGGCGATGTCGAGCACCGGCGAAAGCGCCCGCGACACCGCTTCGCAATCCTCGATCAGCATGGTTCCGTCGGGCCGCTCCGCCATGATCTGCACCGTGCAGCCGGCCTCGCCGGAGACCCGGATGCGGACGAGGCGATAGCCCATGCCCTGCAGCACCGGTTCGGCGATCGCCGATACCCGCGCCGCGATGCCCGGCTCGACGACGAGCCGCGGCTCGGCCAACAGGCCGGCATCCACGGGAGGTGCGGTTGGATCTGATATCACCAGGTTCAAGTTCGCTTTGTTCTCAGAGGGTTAGCGGGGCCTTAAGCCGAAGCCCGGCCGGTTCCCGAAGATCGGCCGCACCGGCCAGGGGCGGGGCTTCGTTCAGGTAATAAAAAAGAGCGGGTCCCGGGGGGCCCACTCTCCTACGAGATCGTATGAGACATGTAAGTTGGCGCCGATATAGCGGTTTTGCCGCTATCGGGCAAGGCCCCAAGGCGCTCCAAAGGCTCCTCATGAGCGGTATCTAAGGGGCGCCAACTGCCCTGTTAAGCTGGAATTCAGCTTGTTTCGGGCCGTTTTGCCGCGAAACCCTTCGTTCATCTCGGCTGCCTAAATTGCCCGAAAAACCTGCCAGGCGCGGCGGGCTGAGTAGGTTGGATGGCTGTCGAGACATCGCTGATCCCGGGACTGGATGAAATCGTCAGGAGTGACGATCCGAAGCGTCGTGACGAAGCGGCGCGGCGCATCTCCGATCTTTTTCTCGAAGGCGCCGCGGGCTTGAGCCCGAAGCATGTCGAGTTCTTTGACGGCATCCTGACCAAACTCGTGCCGGGCACCGACCTGCTGGTTCGCGCCGACATCGCCGATCAACTGGCTTCGATCGCCAACGCGCCCCGCAACCTGGTCTGCCAGCTCGCGCTGGACGACGAGATCGTGATCGCAGGTCCATTGCTGCGCTTCTCTCCCGTCATCGACGAAAGCGTGCTGGTCGAGATTGCGCGCGAGAAGAGCCAGGAGCATCTGCTGGCGATGACCGAGCGGCCGACGCTCTCCACCGGGCTCACCGATGTGATCGTCCGCCGCGGCGATCAGGAAGTGGTGCGCGCAACGGCCAGCAATTCGGGCGCCGCGTTTTCACCAACCGGTTTCTCGACGCTGGTCACGCGCGCCAGCCACGACGGCCTGCTGACGCTCACGGTCGGTCAGCGCGACGATCTCCCCGACGAGAATCTCAAGGAGCTGCTCGCCGGCTCGATGGACGTCATCCGCCGCCGGCTGATCGAGACGGTAAAGCCCGCGCGGCAGGCCGCGATCAAGCGCGCGATGAGCGACATGTCGAATCTGGTGCTGCCGGCCGAAGGCCGCCGCGATTTCGACCCGGCGCTGCGCGCCGTCAGGTCGTTGCAGGCGGCCGGCAATCTCACCGAAAGCGCGCTTTTGCTGTTCGCCAAGGCGTACAAATATGAAGAGTCGGTCGCGGCGCTCTCGGCCATGTCGGGCGTGCGGATTGCAACGCTGGATCGGCTGATTTCCGGCGACCGCTATGACCCGATCCTGATCGTCAGCAAGGTGATCGGGCTCGAATGGGCCACCGTGCGCGCCTTGATCCTGCTGCGGTCCGGTCCCAACCGCGTCCCGCCGCAAGCCGACATCGAAGGCGCCCGCGTCAATTTCACGCGGCTGATGCCATCCACCGCCGAGCGGGTGGTGAATTTCTGGAAGGCGCGTCAGGCGGCCTAGCTGCTCTCTCCACCGTCATTGCGAGGAGCGAAGCGACGGGCGTGTAAGTTTTTCGAGCGGCCGCCGCGGATTGCAAGGTACTGTATTGGAGCTGGGTGGTGGGGTGGTTGGCATCAAGCGGCCTTCAGGACGCGTCGGCTGAGCGCCCACATCATGTTGTGAG
>JAKFVP010000363.1 GCA_021732175.1 Bradyrhizobium sp. | reverse complement strand
CTGAACAAGCTTGGAACCGTTCCCGATTAAGGGTTCAAGTCGATGTGTCTATTCTTGACCGGGACGATTGCATCTTCTGCCGGATCCGATCTGCCACCCCAGATCGGGTGCTGTTCGGCTGATTGAGGCGAGCAGGATCGTGATTGGGAATCGGCGCAAAAGATCCTTCAGCCATGCGAAGATGCGCCGGCATTAATGGCGTCTCCGGCACGACCCTAGAGAGTCGTCCGTGAACAAGCCTGTAAGCGATTGAGCGGGAGTCTGTTTTTTGGCTGGGGAGGCGTTTGAGATTGCAGGGATTGGGAGCTTGATAAGCCAAAACCTTGCCTTGCAATTTGATTTGTGGATTGATGAGCCCTCTTCGCCGTCGCATGATCGAAGACATGACCGTCCGCAATCTGTCGCCGGCGACGCAGCGATCCTACATCAGCGAGGTTTCGAAGTTCAGCCGCTATTTTGGCCAATCACCTGACCGGTTAGAGTTGGAAGACGTCCGCGCCTTCCAGGTGCATCTGGTCTCGAGCGGCATCTCATGGCCGGCGCTGAACCAGATCGTCTGTGCGCTACGGTTTTTCTACGGCGTCACGCTCGGCGAGGCGCTGATCCCGGAACGCATTCCCTATGCGCGAGAACCGCGCAAGCTGCCGGTCGCGCTCAGCGCCGACGAAGTGGTGCAGTTTCTTGAACCGGTATCGAGCCTGAAGAGCCGCGCCGCGCTCACCACCGCCTATGCGGCCGGGTTCAGGGCCTCAGAGGTCGCGGGACTGCAGATCGAAGACATCGACAGCGCCCGCGTCGTCATCCAGGTGCGCCACGGCAAGGGGGCGTGGCCGCGGTATCCCCTGTCGACATAGGCACGCTCCGGTCTGGCGGATCTGCGGATGCATGGGGCAGGTGTAGATCGCGCACTCCGGAACGTCGGTCCGCGTCGGCGACTTTTCAAGATACCGTGCGGGATCGGCCGCGAACTTCGTCTGGCAGCCGGCCGAACAGAAGTGATAGCTTTCGCCCCTGTATTCGACCCGAAGGCTGCTTGTGGCCGGATCGACCGTCATTCCGCAGACGGGGTCGATGACCGTCGCGGTAGCCTGATGCGTACGATCATGGTGGTCATGGTCATGACTATGGGGGCAATCATGACCAAGGTGACCACCATGATCCGAAGGGGGGCGCCCTTCGCCGCAGCAGCCGGCTTCGGCCGCTGAAGCCTTCTGTTCAGTCACCGCACGCGACGCGCGGCAAGAACGTGTCGATGTTACGACTTGATCGGCATCTGCATTCTTGTCCGCGGCCATCGAGACCCCCGCTATCGCTTGCTGCATTTACCGAGTAGGGGTATCCAAGACCCATGAGAAAGCATGTCAAGGCATCCTGTCAAAGGCGCCTGAGCCGAATTAAGGGCCAGGTTCGCGGTCTGACCCGAATGTATTGCATCGATATCATAACACAGATATCGGCGGTTCGTGCCGCATTGAGGCGCGTCGAAGAGGAACTGCTGTGCGATCACGTTACGCATTGCGTCGAGCATGCCATTGCAAGTGGGAACAAGGCTGACCAGCGCCGAAAATTACTGAACTTGTGGCGGTCATTGGCCGTGCGGAACGTTGAACAACAACTTGTGTTCATGCTTGGCGCGGATACCCTTCCCGTGTAAGCTACCGCGTCACGGCTCTAATCTGAGATAACCGGATCGGTTCTATTGTGATGCTCATGCGCCTGACCGGGCCAATGCGATTGAGGGCGGGATGGACGCTCGCTTTCATCTACATGCTTTGCGTGCTGGCGTCAGGCGTTTCCTTTGCATTCGCGGATGGATCGCGGGTAGCCCATTGTCTGGCAGATGATGGCCATGTCTGGAGCGTCGTCCATGTCCACGAAGGCAAAGCCGTAATCGCCGCAACGCATCTGCACGGCGACAGCCACGTGAATCATCAGGCGGACCGTTCAATCGCGCGGGCGGTGCCGGACCTGGGTAACGCCGTGAAGACCCCGGCTTCATATGAGACGTCTGCTGCCGCCAAGACATCGGTCCCCGCGGAGGTGCCGCACAAATCGTCGGACGGGCAATGCTGTGGGCTAATTTGCTCAAATGCGTTGCCTTCGGGCATCATGGAAATCGTCCGGCCTTCCGTGCCTCGGTCGCTTTGCGCGGCCGTAAACTATCGGAACGTCGCCGACAACGCGCCGCCCCAGCTCTACCGTCCACCCATTACCCTGACCTGATCGAAAGACGTGGTGCCGCGCCCGCTGAGGGCACGTGCACCTGTAATCCATCGTCAGTTCAGGAATGAGGCATGCTTGCGCGGTTTGAGGCGGATTCCAACGCCGTTGTTGATTCGGTGCCTGCCGGGGTTTCACGATCCAAGACTTTTCGTATCCTGAACCTCGCAATGATTGCGCTTGCGTTGTCCGGATGCGCCATTCCCTTGCGGGAGAGCGATGGACCATCAAAATCCGTAGGCTCAACGGATTGGATAAGCGAATTTCCGATTGTCAGTGGGCCGATCGAGGCCAATGATAGCAAGATCGCCGACGCTCTCTGCAGGTTTTTCGGTCGTCTGACCTGTAACGATCGGTAGCGGCAATGTTGGGCTGGATAGGACGCCTGTCCCCTCAGACAGCAAATTGGGGGAGAATGATGGATACGCAGCACGTGGCGCTCCGCGCCGAATGGGGAAGGTCATGATAGAAGTAATTTCGTTTCGAAATGCTGCAATTGTTATGATGGGCGCGGCTGCGCTGGCAGGCTGCCCTCGCCCTATTTGCCGGCTGGGGCGGATCCTGCGGACCCCTCCGTCCCGGTGGCGGCGGTTGGTTACCGGTCGACGGTGGCGCCCTATACCAGTCTTCGCCCCACCGTTCCGGCTTATTGGCGGCAGCAGAACGAACGCGTCGCTCCGGCGCCCAAGTCCGGCCAATAGGCGCGCGAACGATGAACCAAAATTTTCAAGATCGCTCGATGGCACGTCGGCTTCGATTGAAGCCTGCGTACGTGGCCGCGCTTCTTTCGACCCTTGCTTTGGGGGGGCGCGTCGTTCTCGCCCGATCACGGAATGAACGTCGTCGCTACCGTAGCCGGCGAGACCATCCAGAAGGACGTGGTGTCCATTCGCACGGTCGACGATGCGGCGTGGGCGCGCGGTGCGGT
>JAKFVP010000110.1 GCA_021732175.1 Bradyrhizobium sp. | reverse complement strand
GGAGAGGATCAGAACGAGGCCGATGGCGGGGATCGCCGGTATTGCCGCCAGCGTCGCCGCCAGCACGACGATGGCCGAACCGGGTACGCCGTGCGCGCCCTTCGAGGTCAAGAGCGCCACGCCGAGAATCGCCAGCAGATCGCCGATCGCCAGCGGCGTATTGGTGGCCTGCGCGATGAACACCGTTGCCAGCGTCAGGTAGATCGAGAACGCATCGAGGTTGAAGGAATAGCCGGTCGGGATCACGAGGCCGACCGTGGAGTCCTTGATGCCGAGCCGTTCGAGCTTGCGCATGGTCTGCGGCAGCACGCTGTCGCCGGCCGCGGTGCCGAGCACGATGGTCAGCTCCTCGCGCATGTAGCGCAGCAACTTGAACAGGCTGAAGCCGGACAGCCGCATGATGCCGCCGAGCACGACGACGACGAAAATGGCCACCGATACGTAGAACAGCAGCACGAGACCGCCAAGCTGCTTCATCGAGCCGACGCCGTACTTGCCGACGGTGAAGGCGATCGCGCCGAACACACCGAGCGGCGCCAGCTTCACCACGAAGGCCATCATCTTGAAGATGATGTCGTTGACGCGGCCGATGAAATCGATCACCGGCTTGGCGTGTTCGCCGACAAGCGCCGCCGCGCAGCCGAACATGATGGACACGATCAGCACCTGCAGGATGTCGCCCGAGGTGAAGGCGCTGCCGACCGTGGTCGGAATGATCTTGAGAATGAATTCGGAGACGCCGCCGCCGGACACCTGCGCTGCCGTCTGGGTAAAGCTGCCGATCGCCTTGGCGTCCAGCGACTTCGGGTCGATGTTCATGCCGACGCCGGGCTGGAAAGTGTAGGCCAGCACGATACCCAGGATCAGCGCGATGGTGGTGACGACCTCGAAATAGATCAGCGCGCGGATACCGACGCGCCCGACCTTCGAGAGATCGCCGGCGGCGGCGATGCCGTGCACGACGACGCAGAACACGATGACCGGCACCAGCATCTTGATCAGCTTGATGAAGCCGTCGCCCAGCGGCTTGGCCTGCACCGCGAGGTCAGGCCAGGCCATGCCGACCAGAATGCCCAGCACGAGCGCGATGACGACCTGGAAGAACAGCGATTTGAGAATGTTCGGCACGGGTGACCTCGATTGGTTGCGTGGCCATCTCGGGCCGGCCTCGCCTTTCGAGGCCGCCGTCGTCGATGGTGTCCTAGTCGTCGCTTCAGGACGAGCCCCGTGCGCGATCCGGCCGGCACCGTCGCCGCAACCGTCGCCCGTCCCCGCTGGCCCGCCAAACCCGGCGTTGCGGACCACCGCTTGGCCGCCCGGCGTTCAAGGCCGGTACAGCTCTGCCGCTTATTCGTTGACGAGGACGGGTTTGGTGTCAAATATATAAATCGACACGATCAATAGGGGCTTCGTATGGACCTCCGGCAGCTCCGTTACTTCGTCGCGGTCGCCGAGGAGCGCAGCTTCACCACGGCGGCGCGGCGGCTCAACCTGTCGCAGCCGCCGCTGAGCCAGCAGATCCAGGCGCTGGAGGCTTCGCTCGGCACGCGCCTGTTCTACCGCACCAGCCGGCGAGTCGAACTGACCCCGGCGGGCGCGGCGCTGCTGGCACGGGCCTGGACCATTCAGCAGCAGATCAGATCGGCGGAGGAAGAAGTCCGCTCGGTCGGCGCCGGCCTTGTCGGCACGCTCGATATCGGCGCCACCGGCTCGGTGCTGCGCGGCCGCCTCGCCGATTTGCTGGCGGCGTATCGGCGGGAAGCGCCGTCGGTGCGGATGACCGTGCATGAACAGGCGCCGTCGCTGCAGATCGCGGCCTTGCTCGAGGGCACGACCAATATCAGCCTGATCCGCGCCATTGGGATGGATCACGGGCTTGCCAGCGAACTGGCGTGGAAGGAAGAGGTGGTGGTGGCGATGCCCAGGACCCATCCGCTCGCCCGGCGCAAGCACGTTGCGCTATCCGATCTCGCCACCGAAGACCACGTCGTGCTGCAGCCGGAGAGCTCCGACTTTGCGCACAGCATCCAGAAATGCTGCATCGATGCCGGCTTCCTGCCGCGGGTGTCGCAACAGGTGGTCGACGCGCAGTCGGTGCCGAGCCTGATCGCGGCAGGCTTCGGCGTGTCGCTGGTGCCGCAATCGATCGCCCGCTTCACGACGGATGAGATCGCCTTCCGCCCGATCCGCCCCTCGCCTCCGCCGGCCGACGTGTTCCTGGTCTACCGCAAGGACGAGACGTCGATGGTGGTGCACAACTTCATTGCGCTGGCGCGCCGCATTCTGGGGCGCGATGGCAGTCTCTCGCCGGAGAGCACGTCGCAGCGCCGATCGCGGCGGCGCAATAGCCAGATCTTGAAATAGCAATGTCTCAATACGGCCGGCGCTTGCTTCGCCCCCTTGCCGGTGCGCCCGCGCAGCCCCTGGTGTCAGCCAGAAATTCCTCAACCGGATAATCGCGGCAGATCGGCTCGTAAGGGCCGAAAATGCGCGGCATCTGCGGTCCCGACAGCCAGGCGAGATCGGCCAGACGCCAGATGTGGTGATGACCGTCGATGGTGGGAATTGCCTTCACACCTCTATCTCGCAGGCCGAAACCTTCGCGTCAATCGCCGCCCCGGTGGGGAAAGTCTTTCGGGATGGCCTGCGGATTCGGCGGCGCGGTTAAGCAGGGCTTAACATTCATTTCAACGTTCAAGCCATTCCATGCGCTCACGCATTTCAAGAACGGCCGCGAAGGCGTATGATGCGGCAATGGCCAATAGCATATGGACAACAGAGCAATTCACCTGCCCCGGTTGCGGGATGAATTACACGGCGACCAAGGAAGAGCTGCAGAACAAGCGCTCCGGCGCCTTCGCGTGCATTGTCTGTGACGCCGAGGTGCACAAATGGTCCGGCCGTGTTGATTTCTTCGACTGGACGGCGAAGCGGATGGCGTCGCCGGTATTCGGCCGCAAGCGCTGAGACGCTTTTCGGCTAGCTGCCGACGAAATTCTTCCATCGCTGGAGCTGCGCCTGCTGCAGCGTACCCCGCTCTTCCTCCAGATCGGCCAGGCGCTTGGTTGCGGCTGCCATGGCTGTCGAGGCGGCATTGTAGCTGTCGGCCGTTGGCTGCAGACGGAAGATGAACTGGCCGTTCGTCACCTTGTA
>JAKFVP010000389.1 GCA_021732175.1 Bradyrhizobium sp. | reverse complement strand
GAGCTGTTGCAGAATGTGAAGGCGGTCGCCGCCGAATATGCCGCCGCCAAGGCCGCCGGGAATTTCGATATCGCGGCCGTCATTGCCGGCGAGTCGGTCGGCCTGATCCATGATATTCCGCCGGCGGCCGAGATCGTCGAACGCATCGTAACCGAAGCCGAACAACTCCTGCTCGGGCGCCGCAATTTCGTCGCTGCCGCCTAACCCAAAGCGAAAGAGAACAACCATGTGGCCGGATCGCCGTCTCCTTGACCTCTTCAAGACCGAATTCCCGATCGTGCTGGCCCCGATGGCCGGGGTGATGGATGCGGACCTCGTGATCGCCGCCGCGCAGGGCGGCGCGCTTGGCTCGCTGCCATGTGCTATGATTTCCGCGGAGAAGGCGCGCGAGCAGGTCAACATCATCCGCCAGCGCGTCTCGGCGCCGGTCAATCTGAACTTCTTCTGCCACAAGGCCGTTGACGCCGATCCCAAACGCGAAGCCGGCTGGAGGGCGCGGCTCGGCGCCTACTACAAGGAGCTTGGCCTCGATCCCTCGGCGCCCGTCAACGTCGCCAACCGGGCGCCGTTCGATGCCGCCTATTGCGCCGTCGTCGAGGAGCTGAAGCCGGAAGTCGTCAGCTTCCATTTCGGTCTGCCGTCGCCCGATCTCGTCAGGCGCGTCAAGGCGGCGGGGTCGATCGTGATGTCGTCGGCAACGACCGTGAAGGAAGCGATCTGGCTGGAGGAGAACGGCGCCGATGTGATCATCGCGCAGGGCGCGGAAGCCGGCGGCCATCGCGGCATGTTCCTGACCGCTGACATCGCCGAGCAGCCCGGCACCTTTGCGCTGGTGCCGCAGGTGGTCGATGCGGTGAAGGTCCCGGTCATTGCTGCGGGCGGCATCATGGATGGACGCGGCATCGCGGCGGCGTTCGCGCTCGGCGCGGCCGGCGTCCAGCTCGGCACCGCCTATCTGCGCTGTCCGGAATCCAAGGTCATCGCACCGGCCCGCGTGGCGCTGGCGCAGGCGACCGACGAGAGCACCGTCATCACCAATGTCATGACCGGCCGCCCGGCGCGCGGCGTCGCCAACCGCACCATGCGCGAGGTCGGCCCGATCTCGCCGGACGCACCGGCGTTTCCCCATGCCGCAACGGCGCTCGGGCCGCTGAAGGCGGCCGCCGAAAAGCTCGGGAAGGTCGACTTCACCAATCTTTGGGCGGGGCAGGCGGTCCGGATGGGCCGGGAAATGCCCGCGGCCGAGCTGACCAGGGCCCTGGCGGGTGCGGCGCTGGCCCGGATGGGCCAAATGGCCGGGTAGGGGCGCGTTCCCTGCGGTTGCGGCGCAAAAGCGGCCTCTGCTATACGGGCTGAAACCCCCGTTTCGAGGCCCTATATAATGTCCGTGGACGCCACGACCGTTCGCCGTATCGCGCATCTGGCGCGGATCGCGGTGTCAGACACTGAGGTTCCCCATCTGCAGGGCGAACTGAACGCGATGCTGGCCTTTGTCGAACAGTTGTCGGAGGTCAATGTCGACGGCGTCGAACCGATGACCTCGGTGACCCCGATGGAGATGAAGAAGCGTGCCGACGTCGTCACCGACGCCGAGACCGTCGACAACATATTGAAGAATGCGCCCGCGACGGAAGATAACTACTTCCTCGTGCCCAAGGTCGTCGAATAACATAGCGTTTTCAAGCGAAGTGGAATCCGGTTCGCGTGAAGAAAACGCGTCAGACAAAAAAGTAGGCGAGACGCATGTGTCTGCTCTGCGACGATGAAAAGGCCTACAAGGCCTATATGGATTTCCTGGATGTCATGGACAAGCAGGGCAAACAGGCCGATCCCGACAAGGCGATCGATGCGGTGCTCGACGCGCTCGAGAAGAGCGAACTGACGCGCCCGAAGCAGGACGATCCCGCCAACGACAAGACGCTTTCTCCGTTCTTCTGCAGCCCGATCAATAAATGACAGACCTGACTTCGATGACGATCGCCGAGGCCCGCGAGGGCCTTGCGAAAAAGTCCTTTACGTCGCGCGAGCTGACCGAGGCGCATATCGCCGCGGTCGAAGCCGCGCGCTCGCTCAACGCCTACATTCTGGAGACGCCGGAGCAGGCGCGCGCCATGGCGCAGGCTGCCGATGCCAAGATCGCCAAGGGCGAGGGCGGACCGCTCGCGGGCATTCCGCTGGGGATCAAGGATCTCTTCGCCACCAAGGGCGTGCGCACCACCGCGTGCTCGAAGATCCTCGACAATTTCGTGCCGACCTACGAGTCGACCGTGACCTCGCAGCTCTGGCGCGACGGCGCGGTCATGCTCGGCAAGCTCAACAATGACGAGTTCGCCATGGGCTCGTCGAACGAGACCTCCTGCTTCGGCCCCGTGGTCAATCCGTGGCGGCGCGAGGGCTCCAACACCGCGCTGGTGCCGGGCGGCTCGTCCGGCGGCTCAGCTTCCGCCGTGTCGGCGCTGCTCTGCATGGGCGCGACCGCCACCGACACCGGCGGCTCGATCCGCCAGCCGGCCGCGTTCACCGCCACCGTCGGCATGAAGCCGACCTATGGCCGCTGCTCGCGCTGGGGCATCGTCGCGTTCGCTTCGTCGCTCGATCAGGCAGGTCCCATTGCGCGCACCAACCGTGACGCTGCCATCCTCCTGCGCTCGATGGCCGGCCACGACCCCAAGGACACGACGTCGGTCGATATCGCCGTGCCCGACTATGAAGCCGCGATCGGCAAGTCCGTGAAGGGCATGAAGATCGGCATCCCCAGGGAGTATCGCCTCGACGGCATGCCGGCCGAAATCGAAAAGCTCTGGAGCGAGGGCGCGGCCTGGCTGAAGGCCGCCGGCGCCGAGCTCGTCGAGGTGTCGCTGCCGCACACCAAATACGCGCTGCCGGCCTATTACATCGTGGCGCCCGCGGAAGCCTCCTCCAACCTCGCGCGTTACGACGGCGTGCGCTACGGCCTGCGCAAGGAGGGCCGCTCCGTCATCGACATGTACGAGAACACCCGCGCCGAAGGCTTTGGCGCGGAAGTGCGCCGCCGCGTCATGATCGGCACCTATGTGCTCTCCGCCGGCTATTACGACGCCTATTACATCCGTGCCCAAAAAGTGCGCACGCTGATCAAGAAGGACTTCGAGGATTGCTTCGCCAAGGGCGTCACCGCGATTCTGACG
>JAKFVP010000207.1 GCA_021732175.1 Bradyrhizobium sp. | reverse complement strand
CTTCTGGTCGGAAGCGATGACTTCCTGCGACGGATTTTCCAGATCGAGGATTCGCTTGTCGATGCTGATAACGGTGTCGATGAATGGCGCCTTGAAGTTCAGGCCCGGTTGCGACACGACGTCGACGGGACGGCCGAGCCGGACCACCAGCGCCTGTTCAGTCTGCTGAACAGTGAAGACCGAGCTGTAGCCGACAATCGCAATCAGGAACAGCAGGATCAGGATGACGATGCCTGTGACCGGAGACCTCATCGTGCGCCTCCCGTCTGCGGGGCTGTCGTCGGCTGAGCCGTGCGAGGCGGACTGAGCTCGCCCAACGGAAGATAGGGCACGATGTTCGACCCGGACGGACCGCCGTCATAGACGAGCTTTTGCGAGCTGCCGAGAACCCGCTCCATGGTCTCCAGATAGATCCGCTGCCGCGTCACGTCCTTGGCCTTGGCGTACTCATCGTACACCTTGGTGAAGCGCGCGCTTTGGCCCTTGGCCTCCGCAATCGCCTGCTCCTTGTAGCCTTCGGCCACCTGCAGGATCTGGGCGGCGCGGCCGCGGGCGTCGGGCACCACGCGGTTGGCGTAGGTTTGCGCCTCGTTCTGCAGACGCTCGAGGTCGGCACGCGCCGCCTGCACGTCGCGGAACGCGTCGATCACCTGCGCGGGCGGGTCGACCTTCTGCATCTGCACCTGCGTGATCTGGACGCCGGAGCCGTAGGCGTCGAGGGTCTTCTGCATCAGCTCCTGCACGCCCTGCTCGATGGTGTTGCGGGCGCCGGTGAGGATCGGCTGGATCGGCGAACGGCCGATCACTTCGCGCATCGCGCTCTCGGCCACCGCTTTCACGGTGCCCTCGGGGTTCTGGATGTTGAACAGGAAATTGCCGACACCGTCAGGCTTGATGCGCCACAGCACGGTGAAGTCGACGTCGACGATGTTCTCGTCGCCGGTCAGCATCAGGCTTTCCTCGGGTACGTCGCGCATGGTGCGGCCGCGGCGCGAGGCATCCTCGATCAGGGTCATGCCGATCGAGATGGTGGAGACGCGCAGCGCCTTCGGCAGCAGCACGGTCTCGATCGGATACGGCAGATGATAGTTCAGGCCCGGCTGCACCGTGCGCACATGCTTGCCGAAGCGCAGCACCACGCCGAGTTCTTCGGACTGCACGCGGAAGAAGCCCGACAGGCCCCAGATCGCCAGCGCGCCGATCAGGATCAGCGCAATGCCCATGCCGCTGAGATGGCCGCCCGGCAGCAATTGCTGCATCCGGTCCTGGCCACGGCGCAGCAGGTCTTCGAGGTCCGGCGGCCGCGGCCCGACCGACTGCGGGCCCTGGCCCCACGGCCCCTTCGGACCTGAGCCCCACGGGCCTCCGCCTTGATTCTTCCACGGCATCAGAACCTCTCTTCCGGTAGGCCAGCCCGGCACGGGCCGCCCGCCTTGCAAACTCAGCCCGGCTTTATAGGGGACCGCCTTGGCCCTTACAACGCGCCGCCCCCCTCGAAGCAGCTAGGCTTGGGGGCGGAAAAGTCAATGCAAACATTGGCTAGCGCGGTTAACGTGATCCGCGCCGACGATATGTCACATAGGAAAAGTCCGCACTGTTGTCAGCGTCGGCCGGATTCCTGACGCGCGCGACTTCCTGCCATTGACCGGGATCGATGGCAGGAAAGCGGGTATCCCCCTCGATGGCCGCATGGACTTCCGTGATCTCGAGGCGGTCCGCCGCATCCATCCATTGCGCATAGATTTCGGCGCCGCCAATGATGGCGATCTCGGTGGCGAAACGCCGCAGCGCATCGCCGAGCGCGACCGCCTGCGCATGCTCGAACGAATTGGTGACGACGGCGCCGCTCGCCCGGTAGTTCCTGTCGCGGGTGACGACGATGTTGGTGCGTCCCGGCAGTGGCCGGCGCAGCGATTCGAAGGTCTTGCGGCCCATCACCACCGGCTTGCCGAGGGTCATCGCCTTGAGGCGCTGCTGATCGGATTTCAGCCGCCAGGGAATCGTGTTGTCGCGCCCTATCACGCCGTTTTCGGCGGCGGCAGCGAGGAGGACGATATGCGGGCGCCCCAGAGCCGTCGCGGTCACACCGCGACCTCGGCCTTGATGTGCGGATGCGGATCGTAGTTCTCGAGCGTGAAGTCCTCGAAGCGGAAGGAGAAGATATCCTTCACATCGGGATTGATCTTCATGCTCGGCAGCGGCCGTGTCGGACGCGTCAGTTGCAGCCGCGCCTGCTCCAGATGGTTGGAATAAAGATGCGCATCGCCCAGCGAATGCACGAAGTCGCCGGGCTTCAATCCGGTGACCTGGGCGACCATCATGGTCAGCAGAGCATAGGAAGCGATGTTGAAGGGAACGCCGAGGAAGACGTCGCCGGAGCGCTGATAGAGCTGGCACGACAGCTTGCCGTTGGCGACGTAGAACTGGAACAGGCAGTGGCAGGGCGGCAGCGCCATCTTGTCGACTTCGGCCGGATTCCATGCGCTGACGATCAGCCGGCGCGAGTCCGGATTGCGCTTGATCATGTCGACGACATTGGCGATCTGATCGATCTGCTGTCCGTCCGCCGCGTGCCATGAGCGCCATTGCGAACCGTAGACCGGGCCGAGATCGCCGTTCTCGTCGGCCCACTCGTCCCAGATGCTGACGCCATTATCCTTCAGATATTTGATGTTGGTGTCGCCTTTGAGGAACCAGAGCAGTTCGTGCACGATGGCCTTCAGCGGCAGCCGCTTCGTGGTCAGCATCGGGAATCCCGACTGCAGGTTGAAGCGCATCTGGTGGCCGAAGATCGACAGCGTGCCGGTGCCGGTGCGGTCGTGCTTCTCCACACCGTCGGCGAGGATGCGTTCGAGCAGGTCGTGATACTGGTTCATGGCCTCGGATCGGGTCTTTTCGGGACGGCGAATGTAACGGCCGGGCTGGAGCCTCGACAGGCCCGACTCGGCTCACCCACCGATTATACAGGGGAAATGTTGACCCGCCCCCGAAACGACAAGGGGCGGAACCTGCGTTCCGCCCCTCTTCAGTCCTCAGCCTAAGCTGCTCAGTTCGTTGCGGGTTTGAGCACCGCCGACCATTTCGCAACCTCGTTTTTCACCAGCGTTCCCAGCGCCTGCGGGGTGCGGTCGGCGGGTGCCGGAATGACGCTGCCGAGCTCGAGCAGGCGCT
>JAKFVP010000565.1 GCA_021732175.1 Bradyrhizobium sp. | reverse complement strand
GCACCGCAACGGCATCACGCTGACGGGCGATGCCGCGACCAAGCGGCATCCGAAATCGATCGTCGGCGGCCAGTTCTCGATGTTCTTCACCGGCGCGGTCGCGCTCGATCAGGGTTCGTTCGGCTGGGACGATTACAGCCGGCTCGGTGATGCGGCCGTCGATGCGCTCGCCGACAAGTTCGACGTGGTGCAGGACGATCGGCTCGAAGTCGGCCGCACCCATCCGTTTGGCGCGCGCGTCTCCATCACCACCGATGAGGGCGTACACGAGCGGCTCTACGCCGATCCCTCCGGCGAACCCGCCACCTTCCCGGACGCCAAGGCGATGCAGCAGAAGTTTCTCACGCTCGCCCGCCCGGTACTGAACGGCCGCGCCGATGAGCTGGCGGATGCGATCCTGTCGCTGGAGCGCTTTGACCGCGTCGAGCAGGCCACTCAGCTCGGCCGACAATAGGATCTATTCGTTTGAGCATGATCTTATCGGAAAACCGCTTCACACTTTTCCGGATCATGCTCTAGCTTGCGCCTTCAATGATGATGAAGTCGGCGTCGGCATATTTCTGCCGGATGGTTTTGGCCGCGCGGTATTCCGCGCTGTCGTAACAGGCCTGCGCGGTCGCGCGATCGGCGAACTCGACCACGACATTGCGATCGCGCGCCTCACCCTCCATGACGGCATAGGCGCCGCCGCGCACGATGAAGTTGGCGCCGAACCTTTCGAACGCCGGCTTTGCTGCCGCCAAATATTCGGGATAGCGGGCGTTGTCGCGCACGGAGACACGGACGATCCAGTAGGCTTTGGGCATTATCTTTCCTTGCAATGTGTGAGTTCGAACGGACTTGAGCGCGTAGGCTTCAGATCACTTCCTGATTGAATCGCGCCGCGAATCTCGCATCGGCTGACGCCGATATCCCGCAGCATCAAATCGTCCATCGCCGAAAGCGTGGCGAGGTCGCGCCTGTTCTGCCGGCGGCGAAGATAGCTCGTCCATCCGAGCAGCACCCTGCCGATCGCGCGCGTGCGCGCCCGGTGCGCCCGGCGAATGAACCGGCGCGTCCACGTGCCTTTCTGGGCCGGGGTGAGCGCCTGCCAGTTGGAGGGCCAGATAACGGGAAACCCGTAGTGACCGTGACTCATTGCAAATCCTCCATCGTGCCAACCGATCCGTGGTCCGCAAGGAGGGTTTACGCCGCCCAGAACATCACATAAAATGAATGGTTGTGATTATTTTGATCTCCTATTGAGATTAGCAGAATGGACCTGTCCGATCTCCGCATCTTCACCGCCGTCGTGCGCGAGGGCGGCGTCACGCGCGCCGCCGAAAAGCTCAACCGCGTGCAGTCCAACGTCACGACGCGCATTCGCCAGCTCGAGGAAAACCTCGGCGTCGACCTGTTTCTCCGCGAGGGCAAGCGGCTGCATCTCGCGCCCGCCGGCCAGTTGCTGCTCTCCTATGCCGACCGCCTGCTGACGCTCGCGGATGAAGCGCGCGCCTCGATCCGCGACCCCCATCCGCGCGGCCTGTTTCGCCTCGGCGCGATGGAGAGCACCGCGGCCGTCCGCCTGCCCGGTGCGATCAATCAATACAGCCGCCTGTATCCGGAAGTGACGCTGGAGCTTCGCATCGGAAATCCTGTGGTGCTCTCGGGCGCCATCCTCGCCGGCGAGCTCGACGCCGCGCTGGTGTCGGAGCCGATTGCCGACGCGCCGTTCGAGAAGATGCTGGCGTTCGAGGAGGAGCCGGTGATCGTCTCGGCTGCAGGCCATCCGCCGGTCGGCAGGAAGGGCGGCTTTCCCGCAACCATGATCGCGTTCGAGCATGGCTGTCCCCACCGCAAGCGGCTGGAGAACTGGTACGCACGGCACGGCGAAATGCCGGAGCGCGTGGTCGAACTCGGCTCCTATCATGCCATGCTCGGCTGCGTCGTCGCCGGCATGGGCATCGCGCTGCTGCCGAGGAGTGTGCTGACGACGTTTCCGGAGAGCAAGCGGCTGACCGTGCACCGCCTGCCGGCCGGCGAGAACCGCTCGAAGACGGTGCTGATCTGGCGCAAGGGCGCAAACTCCCCGAACATCGCAGCGTTGCGCGAAATCCTGTCGCGGCCGGGCCGCAGCAAGGCGTAACGGCCGGCAACGTCTCAGTTGCTCCCCGCCAGCTTCGCGCGCGTGCTCGTCGCGGCGATGACATCGCTTACGAGCTGGAACACGCCGTCGGCTTCCGGCGGCCAGTTCGGCGAGCGGCCGAGCCGCACGATCACCAATTTCTCCGACGGCACGATCACGACCCACTGCCCGATCGTTCCCTTGGCGAAGAAGGCATCGCGCGGCATACCGCGCTCGGCGCGATAGGTGGCGCCGAAACTGTCGCCCCGATTGGTCCAGAAGCCCGCACCCATGCCGACCCAGGCGGCTGGCGTCGGCGCGGCCGAATATTTCACCCAGCCCTCGGGGAGGATGCGCTTGCCGCCGACGACGCCGTCGCTGAGATAGAGCTGGCCGAACCGCGCCCAGTCGCGCGCGCTGGCAAGCAACTGGCTCGATCCTTCCGCATTGCCGGCCGCGTCGAATTCAAGCGCGGCATGACGCATGCCGAGCGGACCGAACAGTTCCTGCCGTGCCAGGCGCATCATGTCGGCAGCGCTGCCGCCGGCCGCCTGGCGGATCACATGCCCGAGGATGACGGTGTTGCCATCGTGATAGTTCCATGCCGTGCCCGGCGCGGTCTCGAGCGGCATGCTCTCGGCATAGGCCGCCATATCCGCTTCCATGAATTTCATGCGGTTGACCGGCTCGAGCGCAGAGGCGAGCGAGGCCGACAACGAACTGCCGAGCGCGAGGCCTGCGGTATGGCGCAGCAAATGATCGAGCGTGATCCCGTGCCGCGGATCGTCTGGGCTTTGCCAAGCAGCGATCGGCGCAGGATCGTTCAGCTTCAGCGCGCCCTTGCGCACCAGAATGCCGGCGAGCGCTGACATCACCGATTTCGTGGCGGAGAAGCCGAGCAGCGGTGTGTCGATGCCGATGCCGTCGGCATAGCGCTCGGCGATGACGCGGCCGTCCTTCATAACAACAACCGCCCGGGTGTTGCGCGGCGTTGCCTTGTCCGGCTCGGCAAAGGCGCGATCGAGCGCAGCGGCGAGTTGCGGCGACTGCTGCGTCACGACCGCGGGACCGGCAATCT
>JAKFVP010000383.1 GCA_021732175.1 Bradyrhizobium sp. | reverse complement strand
AAAGGCCATGGCCGGCGCCTGAGTTCGCTTGAGGCGGCGCAAGCAGCAAGCGCGCCGCTCGGCTAAGATCGGCGATGCTCCGCGATTCCCGGGGAGCAGGGCGAGGGGATTTTTGGCGGTGGCGACCGTTCCGGGCCAGCATTCGCATCGCGATCCCAATCTGCGGGACCGCCTCTACGAGCTGCTCGAGCACGACCATCTGCCCTATTCGGTCGGCTCGCGCTTCGTCCGGCTGATCGTCGCCATCATCGTCATCGACGTGCTGGCGATGATCTTTGCCTCGGTGCCGGAGATCGACGCCAAACTCGACCCTCTGTTCACGGCGATCGAGATCGGCGCCGTCGCCGCCTTCGCGCTGGAATATTTCGCCCGGCTCTGGACCATCGTCGGTCATTCGATCCGCGACCTCACGCCGCTGCAGGCGCGGCTGGGCTACGTATTTTCAGCCCTCGGCATCATCGACCTCCTGTCGTTTCTGCCCTCCGGCATTGCGCTTGCCACGGGCGACCGCACCGCGCTGGTGCTGGCGGGTATGCTGCCGTTCCTGAAACTGGTGCGCTACTCGCCGGCGCTGCGCTCGCTGCTGTCGGCCATCTATGCCGAGCGGCGCGCGCTGTTCGGCTGTGTGGTGATCCTGACCGGCGCGGTGCTGCTGTTTGCCTGCCTGCTCTATGCCGTCGAGCACAAGGTGCAGCCCGACAAGTTCGGCAACATCCCGCAAGCGATGTGGTGGGCGATCGTCACGCTCGGCACTGTCGGCTATGGCGACGTCGTGCCGGTGACGGTGCTCGGCAAGATGGTGTCGACGGTGGCGATCGTCATCGGCTTTGCCATGATCGCGCTGCCGGTTGCGATCATCTCGACCGCCTTTGCCGAGGAGGTCAGGCGGCGCGACTTCGTCGTGACCTGGGGCATGCTGGCGCGGGTGCCGCTGTTTTCCCATCTCGGCGCCTCGGAGATCGCCGATATCATGCGCCTGCTCCGCGCCCAGACCATCGAGGCCGGGGAGATCCTGGTGCGCCGCGGCGATATCGCATCCTCCATGTATTTCATCACCACGGGCGAGGTGGAGATCGACCTGCCGAACCAGCGCGTGCGGCTCACCGACGGCACCTTTTTCGGCGAGATCGCGCTATTGAAGCGCACCAGCCGCAGCGGCACCGTCACCGCCACCCGCAAGACGCGGCTGCTCGCACTCGACGCCCAGGATTTCCACGCCCTGATCGCGCGCCTGCCGGCGCTGGCCGCGCATGTGAAGGAGACCGCCGAGGCGCGCCTTGCCGACACCGCCGAAGCGCAGCGCGGCGACATTGCGCCCGCCGAAATCGCGTTGGCCGAGCAGGCGACGGAGCCGTTGGATCGCTAGAAACCCGTTGGGTTACCGCTGGATCAAGACCATGACGGCGAGCATGATGCCAAATCCGGCGATGGTGATCGCGACCTGGTGGGCAAGGCGGATTCCTTTCCATGCAAGCACCAGCGTAACCGCGCGGACGGCGACCCTCGTGACGAAGCCGATCGTGACGATCAACCACATCAGCACCCCGATCACATAGCCCGGTCCGCCTTTGAAATCGAGGCGCGACGATACGATCCAATCCCGAATCCAGAACGCCGACAGCAATCCGCCGCCGACGAGCGTAGCTCCAAGCCACCAGCGCCATGTCGGCATGATCGCTGGCAGGAGATACGGAATCAGCCCGAACTGAATAACGAATGAAAGGAAGCTGCTGCCCATCACGATCGCCTCCGCTACAACCGTGGCTCTCATAGACGAGCATCGAGTGCGCAGGGCGAGAGATCTGTGCAGCTTTTGTGCGGATCGTCAGGATAATGGATGCAGAAGCGAACCGTCGGCCGCCAAATGAAAAGGGCGGCCACCCGGCCGCCCTTTCGCAAATCGCTTGATGGCACGGCTTACTTCATCGCGGCCGCGAGATTGTCCGACACCTTGTCGAGGAAGCCCGTCGTGGAGAGCCAGCGCTGGTCGGCGCCGACCAGGAGCGCAAGGTCCTTGGTCATGTAGCCGGCTTCGACGGTGTCGACGCAGACCTTCTCCAGCGTGTCGGCGAACTTGGCCAGCTCCGTATTGTTGTCGAGCTTGGCGCGGTGGGCGAGGCCACGCGTCCAGGCGAAGATCGAGGCGATGGAGTTGGTCGAGGTCTCCTTGCCCTTCTGGTGCTCGCGGTAGTGGCGGGTCACCGTGCCGTGGGCGGCTTCGGCCTCCACCGTCTTGCCGTCGGGCGTAAGCAGCACCGAGGTCATCAGGCCGAGCGAGCCGTAGCCCTGTGCCACCGTGTCGGACTGCACGTCGCCATCGTAGTTTTTGCAGGCCCAGACATAGCCGCCGGACCACTTCAGGGCGGAAGCCACCATGTCGTCGATCAGGCGGTGCTCGTAGGTGAGCTTTGCAGCGTCGAACTGCTTCTTGAACTCGCGGTCGAACACGTCCTGGAAGATGTCCTTGAAGCGGCCGTCATAGACTTTGAGGATGGTGTTCTTGGTCGAGAGGTAGACCGGGTAGTTGCGCATCAGGCCGTAATTGAAGGATGCGCGGGCGAAGTCGATGATGGAATCGTCGAGATTGTACATCTCCATCGCAACGCCGGCGCCGGGCGCCTTGAACACTTCCCGCTCGATCACGGTGCCATCTTCGCCGACGAATTTCATCGACAGCGTGCCCTTGCCCGGGAATTTGATGTCGGTAGCGCGGTACTGGTCGCCATAGGCGTGGCGGCCAATGATGATCGGCTTGGTCCAGCCGGGGACGAGGCGCGGCACGTTCTTGCAGATGATCGGCTCGCGGAAGATACAGCCGCCGAGGATGTTGCGGATGGTGCCGTTCGGCGACTTCCACATTTCCTTCAGGCCGAATTCCTTCACTCGGGCCTCGTCGGGGGTGATGGTGGCGCATTTGACGCCGACGCCGACCTTCTTGATGGCGTTCGCGGCGTCGATGGTGACCTGGTCGTTGGTCTTGTCGCGGTATTCCATCCCGAGGTCGAAATAGAGCAACTCGACGTCAAGAAAGGGGTGAATCAGCTTGTCCTTGATGTACTGCCAGATGATCCGGGTCATCTCGTCGCCATCGAGTTCGACGACGGGTTGGGACACCTTGATTTTTGCCATGTCGAAAGAAGCCTCTTGGGAACAGCGCGTTTTAAGGCGGGGTGGGCGGGATTATGC
>JAKFVP010000612.1 GCA_021732175.1 Bradyrhizobium sp. | reverse complement strand
GTTCTCATCACGCATTTCCATGGCGATCATTTCGCCGGACTGCCGTTCCTGCTGCTCGATGCGCAATTCACCCGCCGCGCGCGGCCGCTGGTCATTGCGGGGCCGCAGGGCATCGAGGCGAAGCTGAAGGCCGCGATGGAGGTGATGTTCGAGCATTCCTCCAAAACGCAGCAGCGCTTTGAGCTCTCCGTCGTCGCGCTCGATCCGGAGGAAACCAGAACCTTCGGCGGCGTGACGGTGACACCCTACCCTGTCGTGCACGGCGAATCCGGCGGGCCATTCCTGGCCTATCGCATCGAGGCCGAAGGCCGCACGATCTGCTACAGCGCCGACACTGAATGGACAGAAACGCTGATCCCGGCGGCGCGTGATGCCGATTTATTCATCGCGGAAGCCTACTATTACGACAGGGTGGTGAAGAACCATCTCAGCCTGACAACGCTGGAAGCGCACCTCGGCAAGATCAATGCCAAGAAGCTGATCCTCACTCACATGAGTGATGACATGCTGGGCCGGCTGGACAGACTGCCCTACTCTGCTGCACAGGACGGCATGATCGTCGAACTGTAGCAGCGCCGTGAACTCCTCTTCGCACGTCACCACGAAACAGGTCTTCGCCATCGCGGGCCCCGCGATGGTCGCGAACCTGACGACGCCGCTGATCGGCATCGTCTCGACCACCGCGATCGGCCGGCTTGGCGATGCCACGCTGCTCGGCGGCGTGGCGATGGCCTCCGTCATATTCGACTGCCTGTTCTGGCTGTTCGCGTTCCTGCGCATGAGCACGGTCGCCTTCACCGCGCAGTCGCTCGGTGCCGGCGAGACGCGGGAGCTGCACGCCATCCTAGTGCGCGGGCTGATCGTGGCAGGAATCGTCGGCGTCGCGCTAATCGCACTACAAGTGCCGCTGGCCGCCGGCCTGTTCAGTGCGATGGGCGGCAGCGACGGCGTCACGCGCGCCGCGAAAACCTATTTCGTCATCCGCATCTGGTCAGCGCCGCTGGCGCTTGCCAATTACGTCGTGCTGGGCTGGTTGATCGGACAGGCCCGCGCGACGCTGGCGCTGTCCGTGCAGATCGCAATCAACATCATCAACATGATCGCAACGATCCTGCTGGTGCTGGTTGCCGATCTCGGCATTGCCGGTGCGGCGATCGCCGCCGTCATCGCGGAAGCCGCGGGGCTCGCCATCGGTGGCGTGATCGCGCAGCGGCTGACAGCGGGCCATCCACCGCTTGCGCGCGCGCACCTGTTCGAGCGCGACAAGCTGATGCGGATGCTGGCGGTCAACCGCGACATCATGATCCGCACCGCGTCCTTGATTGCGGCGTTCCTGTTCTTCACCGCGCAGGGCGCGCGCTCCGGCGACGTGACGCTGGCCGCCAATGCCGTGCTCAACAATTTCCTCCTGATCAGCGCCTTCTTCCTCGACGGGCTTGCCAATGCCGCCGAGCAGCTCTGCGGCCGCGCCTATGGCGCACGCGCGCGGCAGGAATTTTCCGGCGCGGTTCGGCTGGTCCTCCTGTGGGGCTTTGCGTTTGCGCTGGCGGTCACCGCCGTCTTTGCGCTGTCCGGGCCAATCCTGATCGACATCATGACCGCGAGCGCCGAGGTGCGCCGCATCGCGCGCGACTACCTCGTGTTCGTGATCGCCTCGCCCGTGCTCGCTGTATTCGCCTTTGCCTTTGACGGCGTCTATATCGGCGCCACCTGGGCGCGCGACATGCGCAACCTCATGGTGGCTTCGCTCGCGATCTTCCTTGCCGCCTGGTTCGCGCTGCGCGGCTTCGGCAATTACGGCCTGTGGGGCGCGCTGCTGGTGCACTACGCCGCGCGCGGCGGCCTGCAGGCGCTGGCCTATCCGCGGCTGCTGAAGCGGTCGTTCGGGTAGCCGTTCGGATAGCCTTGGGCGCGACAGTCGGTCCCGGCCGGATTGGGTCAAGGTCACTCCCGGGACCGCGACGTATCAAGTAAGGTCGAGCCGGCGCAAGAGGGTACTATTGTGCAAATTGCGCCCATTTGAATCTGCATTTCCCCCGTCTGACGGCCGGAGGTCGCAATGCCATTCCGACTTGCAAGCGTCGTCTGTCTCGCGCTGGCGGTTGGCCAGGCATCCGCTAACGCTGCCGAAACCTGCAGCGAACGCGGCCTGATGCAATATACCGACAGCTCGCGCACCTGTGTGTCGAGCGTGCTGGCACCACAGGCCGGCAACAGCTATGGCCCCGACAAGCTCGGCGGCGGCTATGACAAGCCCGAGGGGGCCTGGTGCGAAGGCGTCGACGGAACCGGCGCCGGCGAGACAATCACGCTGCATCAGAAGCCGAACAACAAGATCGGCTCCATGACGTTCGTCAACGGCTACGCAAAAACTCCCGAGCTCTTCAAGGCCAATGGCCGTGTGCGGGAGGCGCGCATCGAAACCAGCACCGGATACAGCAAGACCATCACGCTGAAGGACACACCCCAACAGCAGACCATCCGTATCCCGGCGGCCAAGGTATCCTGGTTGCGCCTGACCATACTCTCCGTCTATCCCGGCTCGCGCGCCAGCGACACTTGCGTGACTGCCTTCTCGTTCAACCAGGACGAGTTTCCCTAGTAGGCCGGGCGCCGCGTGGCGCCGAACAATTTTGCAGGAGGGTATCGTGCCGATCCGCATCGTCAGGCTCGCAGCCACAACCCGCACGCTCGCATGGGCCGCGATGTCCATCGTGTTCGCCGGGCCGGCCTCGGCCGAGGATGTCCAGATCACTTCGGAGGCGATCAGCCGCGTCTGCGCCGAGATCCATCATACGCCGAACGTGCAGGCCGAGGCGCCGACCGTCGGCGGCGCGCAGGAGATCACGCTGAACTGCCGGCTGATTACCGCCAACGGGCCGACCATTGCCCAGCTCAGCCCGGGCGAAGTGTGTCGGCGCCTGACGGGTTCGACGGAATGGTATCGCGGCGACGGCACGCAGGTGTATTGCCGCGCGCGTGGCGAGAAGGCCTCCCCGGAACCGCGCAGCTTCACCATCACGCAGGAAGATATCGCGCGGGCCTGCCAGCGCACCCACCATAATCCACAGGCCACGGCCGAGCCGCCGAAAATGGGTCCGTACGGGCTGGAGCTGAACTGCCGGCTGGTGAACCAGAATGGCTTCACGCTCGCGCGCGTGTCACCCGAAGATGTCTGCTTCTCCAGATTCGGC
>JAKFVP010000606.1 GCA_021732175.1 Bradyrhizobium sp. | reverse complement strand
TTACATGACGACGCGACGCATGCGTCGCGTCGTCATGTAAAGAGGCGGCTTACCTAGGAGTAACAAATGGCGCGTTTCTCAATGCTCGAACAATTGCTGCGAAGCGATTCGGGGTTTGCTGATTTCCTTGCATCGCTCACCGGCGGCAGCGCCGGTCACGACCATCTCAACGGCACCACGTCCGGCAACTTCCTGTTTGCCGGCGCCAGCGCCGATACCCTCGCCGGCATGGCGGGCAACGACATGCTCAACGGCGGCAGCGGCGACGACAAGGTCTGGGGCGGCTCCGGCAATGACAATCTGGAGGGCGGCACCGGCAACGACCTGCTGGTCGGCGGCTTCGGCGCCGACAAGATGAGCGGCGGCAACGGCAACGACGTGCTGCTGTCGCGCTCCGACGCCGGCGAGATGGTGGCGGCGCAGGACGGCAAGACGCAGATCTTTGCCGCCGAGACCGCCGCCTTCACCCAGAAGAACGACACCATGACCGGCGGCCGCGGCGCCGACACCTTCCGCTTCGAGGGCATGGTCAACGCCAAGGACGAGATCGTCGCCAAGCACGTCAACGCCGACGGCACCATCGACTGGGTGGGCGTCACCGGCGAGAACGGCGCGGTTCACGACCACTGGGTCGATGGGTTCGGCAACGACACCATCACCGACTTCAACCGCGCTCAGGGCGACAAGATCGAGATTTCGGCGCACACCGCCGAGGTCAAGTCGATCAAGTATGTCGATGCCAATCACGACGGCCGTACCGACTACAGCCTGATCACCGTCATCAGCCAGCAGGGCAACGCCGGCGCGCATGACGAGGATCTGCTCGGCACCATCAAGGTGTACGGCGACAAGGTGAAGATGAGCGACATCGCCGTCACCCAGACCGTCTACGGCGCCTATGAGAAGGTCGGCGAGCTCAACGGCGCGCACTTCGAGATCGAGGATGACGGCGTGCTGCCGAACGGCGGCACCGACGGCGGCCACCACAACGAGGCCACCGCCGCAATGGCCAACATGGCGATCATGGCCCACTGACCCCGATCAAGTCCGGGCCGCACGCCATCGTGCGGCCCGGCTCCACCACATTGCGTCATGCCCGGGTTCCGTCCGGGCATCCACGTCTTCCTCGTAACGGTTAAGGGCGTGGATGGCCGGGCAAAACCCGACCATGACGGCTTGTTGAGGCTAGCCGAATCCGCCGCGCCGCGTCGCCGCAGGCCCTTGCGCGGCCGGCTCCCGCGTCCCTATTTTTTGGGGCGAGGGAGACAGCCATGAACTATTTCCGCACCGCGCTTCTGCTCGCAGGCCTCACTGCGCTCTTCATGGGCGTCGGCTTCCTGATCGGCGGCAAGGGCGGCGCACTCATTGCCCTCGTTATCGCCGCGGGCATGAACCTTTTCACGTACTGGAACTCTGACCGCATGGTGCTGTCGATGTACGGCGCCCATCAGGTCGACCAGCGTAGCGCGCCGGATCTCTATAACATTGTCGCCGAGCTCGCTTCGCGCGCGCAATTGCCGATGCCGCGCGTCTTTATCATGGACGAGGCGCAGCCCAACGCGTTCGCCACCGGCCGCAATCCCGATAATGCCGCGGTCGCCGTCACCGTCGGCCTGATGCAGCAGCTTTCGCGCGACGAACTCGCCGGCGTCATCGCGCACGAGCTTGCGCATATCAAAAATCACGACACGCTGACCATGACCATCACCGCGACCATCGCGGGCGCCATCTCCATGATCGCGCAGTTCGGCATGTTCTTCACCGGCCACCGCGACAGCCAATCCGGGCCCGGCATCGTCGGCTCGATCCTGATGATGATCCTGGCGCCGTTCGCGGCGATGCTGGTGCAGATGGCGATCAGCCGCACCCGCGAATACGCCGCCGACAATCTCGGTGCGCGCATCTGCGGCAACCCGATGTCGCTGGCCTCGGCGCTCTCGCGCATCGAGAATGCCGCGCACCAGGTGCCGAACTACGACGCCGAGCGCAATCCGGCGACCGCGCACATGTTCATCATCAACCCGCTGACGGGGCAGGGCATGGACAATCTGTTCGCCACGCATCCCTCGACGGAAAACCGCATCGCCGCACTGCAGGCGCTGGCGGCCCAGATGGGCGGCCAGGCGGGCATGCCTTCGACCGGGCGCAGCTATCCACCGCGCGGCCCGTGGGGCGGCGGCGGTGCGAAGCGCGGGCCGTGGGGCTAGGTGCAGCGATCAGTTGCCGAGCTTGATGTCGGCATCCTTGATCACCTTGGCCCACTCCGGCATTTCCTTCTTGATGACCGCGGCGAACTCGGCCGGATTGTTGCCGACCGGCTCGAGCCCGAGCTCGTCGAACTTCTTGCGCACTTCAGGCAACGCCAGCGCCTTGACGGTGTCGCCGTGCACCTTGTCGACGATGTCCTTTGGAGTGCCCGCCGGCGCCAGCAGCCCGAACCACGGAACCGCCTCAAATCCGGGAAAGCCTGATTCCGCCATGGTCGGCAGATCGGGCGCCAGCGCCGAGCGCTTTGCCGAAGTGATCGCCAGCGGTCGCAATTTGCCCTCGCGCGCCAGCGGCAGCACGTTGACGATGTTGGCGAACGACATGGTGATCCGCCCCGACACCAGGTCCGGGATGAACGCCGTGGTGCCGCGATAGGGCACCGAGGCGATGTCGAGTTTCGCCATGTACTTGAACAGTTCGGCGCCGAGATGCTGCGAGGTGCCGACGCCGGCATGTCCATAGGACAGCTTGCCGGGGTTCGCCTTCGCGAGCGCCACCAGCTCCGCCACGTTCTTCGCGGGCACGTCAGTGGGAACGGCGAGCACATTCGCCGCGATGAACACCTGCGAGATCGGCGCAAAATCCTTCACCGGATCGAACGGCAGCGTGTCGTAGAGGCTCGGATTGATGACCAGCGCAGAATTGCCGCCCATCAGCAGCGTTGTGCCGTCGGCCGGCGATTTGGCGACGCGTTCGGTCGCAATGTTGCTGCCTGCGCCCTGCAGATTCTCCACCACGACCGGCGTTGCCCAAACCTCGGCAAAGCGCTCGGCGAGGATGCGCGCCGCAAGGTCCGGCGCCGTGCCGGGCGTGAAGCCGACCAGGATTTTCACCGGCCGGTTCGGATAGGAGGATTGCGCCGATGCGGCGTGAGCCGTGAACGACACGAGCAGGGCGGCGAACAGCTTCGCAGCGAGCTTCATGGTT
>JAKFVP010000041.1 GCA_021732175.1 Bradyrhizobium sp. | reverse complement strand
CGCGGTCGATGCCAAGGGCTCGCCGATCGGCGAAGCGCGCTTTGCCTTCGGCAATGGCGATCGTGAGACCGAGGCCTCGTTCGACCTGCCGGTCGAGCTGCGCAACGACATCGCGCGGCTGGAAATCATGGGCGAGCGTTCGGCCGGCGCCGTGCAACTGCTCGACAAGCGCTGGCGACGGCGCGCCGTCGGCGTGGTCTCCGGCGCGACCAGCGATACCGCGCAACCACTGCTGGCTGCGAATTTCTATCTCGCCCGCGCGCTCTCGCCCTTTGCCGATATCCGGCTCGGCGACCGCGTCGCGCCGCAACAGGCGCTGGCGCAATTCCTCGACCAGAAGCTGCCGATGATCGTGATGGCGGATGTCGGCGCGCTGTCGCCGGAGATCCGCGACCGCCTCAATGCATGGATCGAACAGGGCGGCGTGCTGGTGCGTTTCGCCGGCCCGCGCCTCGCGCAGGCCGACGACGATCTGGTGCCGGTGAAGCTGCGCCGCGGCGGCCGCGTGCTCGGCGGCAGCCTGACCTGGGAGAAGCCGCAGCATCTGTCGGCGTTCTCCGCCGAGGGACCGTTCGCGGGGCTTGCCGTGCCCAAGGACATCACCATCAGCCGGCAGGTGCTGGCCGACCCGGATGCCGCGCTCGCGGCCAAGACCTGGGCCATACTGGAAGACGGCACGCCGCTGGTCACCGGCGAGCGTCGCGGCAAGGGCGTCGTGAGCCTTTTCCATGTCGGCGCCGACATGCGCTGGTCCGACCTGCCGATGTCCGGCACCTTCGTCGAGATGCTGCGGCGGGTCGTCGACATGTCCGGCTATACCTCGACCCCGGGCGCGGGCGTCGCCAGCGAAGGCGCTGCCGAAATGGTGGCGCCGCTGCGCACGCTCGACGGTTTCGGCGCGTTCGGGCCGCCGCCTTCGACCGCAAAGCCGATGCCGGCGGATTATCGCGACCGCGCGACCGCGGAACATCCGCCCGGCCTGTACGGACCGGCGGAAGGACCGATCGCGGTCAATACGCTCGCCTCCGCCGACCGCCTCGCCGCGCTCGACACTGCATCGCTCCGCGCGCAACGCGCCACCTACACCAATGCCGAGCCGCGCGATCTGCGCGGCACCCTGCTGGCGTCCGCGCTGGCGCTGTTCCTGATCGATGCCGTGATCGTAGCGCTGCTCGGCGCCGGACTCGTCGCGCTGCTGCGGCGCTGGCGTGCCGCGCCCGCCTCGCTCGTCGTGGCGCTCGCCTTCGCGCTGGCTACGGTTGCGCCCACGCCGCTACGCGCCGACGCCAACAGCGACAATTTCGCCATGCGCTCGGTGTCGCAGACGCGCCTCGCCTATGTGCTGACAGGCAATGCCGACGTCGATGGCATCGTCAAGGCCGGCATGGCCGGGCTGACGCTGTTCCTCGCCCAGCGCACGGCGCTGGAAGCCGGCGATCCCGTCGGCGTCGATCCGGCGCGCGACGAGCTCGCCTTCTTCCCGCTGATCTACTGGCCGATCGTGCCCGGCGCGGCAAAACCCTCGCAGGACACGCTCAACCGCATCGACGCCTATATGAAGCAGGGCGGCACCGTGCTGTTCGACACCCGCGACGCCATCGAGGCGCCGCCGGGCGACAACGGCGCAGCGCAGACGCCGGGCATGGCGACGCTGCGCAACATGCTCTCCTCGCTCGACGTGCCCGAACTCGAGCCGGTGCCGCGCGAGCACGTGCTGACCAAGACTTTCTATTTGCTGCGCGACTTCCCGGGCCGCTACACCACGGGCCAGACCTGGGTCGAAACGCTGCCGCGCGACGACGATGACGAAGCGGCCTCCCGCCCCGCCCATGGCGGCGACGGCGTCTCGCCGATCATCATCACCTCGAACGATCTCGCCGGTGCCTGGGCGCTGCGGCCCGATGGCCAAGCCATGCTGCCGGTCTCGGGCGGCGACATGCGCCAGCGCGAATACGCCTTCCGCGCCGGCGTCAACATCGTGATGTACACGCTGACGGGCAACTACAAGGCCGACCAGGTGCATGCGCCGGCGCTGATCGAACGGCTGGGACAGTAGCGCCATGCAATACGGTATCGCGTTCACTCCCCTGGTTCCGACCATCGTGCTGTGGGTCGCGATTGGCGTGATCGGCGCGCTGCTGCTGCTCGGCCGCTCGCGCGGCGCCGCGGTGCGCGTGTTCGCGCTGGCGCTGGTGCTGCTGGCGCTCGCCAATCCCTCCTTCACCCGCGAGGACCGCGAGCCGCTGTCCTCGGTCGCCGCCGTCGTGATCGACAAGAGCCCGAGCCAGAATTTCGGCGAGCGGACGCGCGAGACCGCGCAGGCGCAGGAAGCCCTCGTCGATGCCTTGAAGAAGGTGAAGGGACTGGAAGTCCGCGTCGTCGAGGCCGGCCAGGCCGATGGCGAGACCGACGGCACAAAACTGTTCGGCGCGCTGGCTTCCGCGCTGTCGGACGTGCCGGTCGACCGCGTCGCCGGCGCCTTCCTGATCACCGACGGCCGCGTGCACGACATTCCCGCCAATGCCGGCGCCGTCGGCTTCCAGGCTCCCGTGCATGCGCTGATCACCGGCCGCAAGGACGAGCGCGATCGGCGCATCGCGATTTCGGCCGCGCCGCGTTTCGGCATCGTCGGCCAGCCCCAGACCATCACCTACCGCCTCGACGACCAGGGCGTCAGCGGCGAGCGCGCCAAGATCACCGTGCGGCGCGACGGCGAGGTGATCAACGAGCGCACGCTCCAAAGCGGCCAGACCGCCAATGTCGATTTCGACATCAAGCATGCCGGCCCCAACATCATCGAGATCGAGGCGTCCCCGCTCGAGAACGAGCTGACGCTGGTGAACAACCGCGCCGTGGTCGCCGTCGACGGCGTGCGCGACCGCCTGCGCGTGCTGCTGGTCTCTGGCGAACCGCATTCCGGCGAACGCACCTGGCGCAACCTCCTGAAGTCCGACGCCAGCGTCGACCTCGTGCACTTCACCATCCTGCGGCCGCCGGAGAAGCAGGACGGCACGCCGATCAACGAATTGTCGCTGATCGCGTTTCCGACCCGCGAGCTGTTCCAGCAGCGGATCAACGATTTCCAGCTCATCATCTTCGACCGCTATGCCCGCCAGGGCGTGCTGCCGATCGCCTATTTCGACAATATCGCGCGCTATGTCCGCGGCGGCGGCGCAGTGCTGGTCTCGGCCGGGCCGGACTACGCC
>JAKFVP010000223.1 GCA_021732175.1 Bradyrhizobium sp. | reverse complement strand
GTGCCGCCTGATCATGGTCGATCCCAAAATGCTCGAACTCTCCGTCTATGACGGCATCCCGCATCTTTTGACGCCGGTCGTCACCGACCCGAAGAAAGCCGTGGTCGCACTGAAATGGGCCGTGCGCGAGATGGAAGAGCGCTACAAGCGGATGGCCAAGCTCGGCGTCCGCAACATCGACGGCTACAACACGCGGCTCGGCGAAGCGAAGGCCAAGGGCGAGGAGCTGACGCGCACCGTGCACACCGGCTTCGACAAGGAGACCGGCAAGGCGATCTACGAGGAAGAAAAGCTCGAGCTCGATCCACTGCCCTACATCGTCATCATCGTCGACGAAATGGCCGACCTGATGATGGTCGCCGGCAAGGATATCGAAGGCGCGGTGCAACGCCTCGCGCAGATGGCGCGCGCCGCCGGACTGCACGTGATCCTGGCGACGCAGCGTCCGTCGGTCGACGTCATCACGGGCACCATCAAGGCGAACTTCCCGACCCGCATCGCCTTCCAGGTCACATCCAAGATCGACAGCCGCACCATCCTCGGCGAAATGGGCGCCGAGCAACTGCTCGGCCAGGGCGACATGCTCTACATGGCCGGCGGCGGCCGCATCAGCCGCGTGCACGGACCGTTCGCGTCCGACGACGAAGTCGAGAAGGTCGTGCGTCATCTCAAGACGCAGGGCGCGCCGGAATATCTCGAAGCGGTCACCGCGGAAGAGCCCTCCGAGGAAGATGGCGGCGCCGTGTTCGATGGCACCAGCATGGGCGGCGAAGGCGGCGACCTGTTCCAGCAGGCGGTCGCCATCGTCAAGCGCGACCAGAAGGCCTCGACCTCGTATATCCAGCGCCGCCTGCAGATCGGCTACAATCGCGCCGCCTCGCTGATGGAGCGCATGGAACTGGAAGGCATTGTGGGCCCGGCGAATCACGCCGGAAAGCGCGAAATCCTCGTCGGCGACGAGGAGGGCGGCGGGTACTGATTCAAGCTCGTATTTGCAGCATTATTTCACGGAAAAACGATATCTCAACGAGCCCAAATCGCGCTAAAAGTGGCCGGCAACTCAGCGGGATGACGCGTCAGAACGGAAGTCCAGAAGTTCGCATGAAGAAACTGAGCATCACACCGCGCGCACTGGCGCTGCTGGTCGCCGCGTCCTTCGCAGCCGGCGTCACGTCTTCGTCCGCCCAGACCGTTCCGGTGCCGAAGCCCGCACCGAAAGCGCGCGAGCGCGACAATGCGCAGAACCAGATGCCCCCGGCGGAAAAGCCGATCACGACGGGCGCGACGCAGCAACCGCCGCCGACCCCGGTCATTCCCGATCCGCGCCGCAATGTGCCCGCCAACATCTTCGCCACCTTCGACGCCAACCAGAAAGCGCAGGCCGCGAAGGTTTCCAACTATCTGTCGTCGCTGCAGCAACTGTCAGGCAATTTCGTGCAGGTCGGCCCCGACGGCAGCAAGACCAAGGGCGATTTCTACATCTCCAAGCCCGGCAAGGTGCGCTTCGAATATGATGCGCCGACGCCGATCGCGATCATCGCCGACGGCTCCTCGCTCGCCGTGCGCGACCGCAAGCTGGCGACGCAGGACATCTATCCGTTGTCGCAGACTCCCTTGCGCTTCCTGCTCTCCGACCGCATTGACTTGCTGAAAGACACCAACGTCGTCAGCGTCACCGCCGACGACGTCTTCATCAGCGTCACCATCGAGGAGAAGCAGGCATTGATCGGCACCAGCCGGTTGATGCTGATGGTCGGCGCCAAAGACGGCCAGCTCAAGCAATGGACCGTCACCGACCCGCAGGGCTACGACACCACGGTCGCCGTCTACAATCTCGATGCGAACAAGAAGGTCGACCCCGGCCTGTTCAAGATCGATTTCACCAACTATTCGACGCCGCCCGGCTAGCTATCGCAATCGCTGAATTCGCAGGGTAGGTTTCGCTTCGCTCTACCCATCCAAGCTACGCCTCCACCTTCATCACCGCGCGATAGGCCGCCGCGATCATGTCATCGATCTCGGCGGGCGGCGGCGCCTTGGGCAGAAACATCCGCACCGCACCATAGGGCATGCCGATCAGCGCCGTCTGGCACTGCAGCTCATTGCGGCGCACGCGATCAGCAAACGTCGCCACCACCTTGATGGCGAGCCTGTTGATCCCCGCCGCCTCCCGCCGCAGATTTGCCGGCGCGCTTTCGTCGAGAATATCCTCCTGCCGGCGCGATGCCAGCAGGCCGGCGAGCGCGGGATTATCGCGCGACCAGCGCGGCACCGTCAGTGCGGCCTGCAGTCCGTCGCGTACGGTCGACGCACCATCCACCGCCGGCACGAATTCCGACTGGAAGCTGCGCACGGCCTTAAGCCAGGCCTGCCCGAGGATTTCCTCGCGCGATTCGAAGCGATGATAGATCGAACCGACGCTGGCGCCGGAGGCGACCGCCAGCGACTGGATCGTGACGGGCCGCCCGATCGCCGCCTCGCCCGCGGCGGCAAGCAACAATTCTTCCCGGTCGAACCTGGCGTGCCGGCCCATGCGGAATAGCCCTGTTGATATTCTAGAATAATAGTTCTACTATTTCATCTGTCAACCCGCCTGCGGTTTAAGGAGGAGAAGATGCCGAATGTCGGCTTTGCCGCCGCGAGCGGGCTCGCGCTCGCAACCTTCGCGGTCCACACCTTTATCGGCGAGATCTATGTGGTCCGTCCGCTGCTGGCCGTCGGAGGCCTCAGCCGCGCCTCGCGTTGGCTGAACTTCTACTGCTGGCATATGACGACACTGACGCTCGTGGTGATGACCGCGATGTTCGCCTACGCGGCGCTGGAGCCCGCCGCACGCGGCTTCGGCGTGCTGTTCACCGTCATGGCATCGGCCTTTTCGCTGCTCTGCATCGCGGTCGCCATCAAGGGCCGCGTGCGGCCCTGGCGTTTTCCGGCCACCAGCCTGTTCGCAGCTGTGGCCGCCGCCGGCGTCTGGGGGATTTCGAGCTGATCCTGTGCAAAACCGCGGGACTGCGATAGCGCCTGTGCTAGAACGCATTTCCCATGCGTTTTTCCCTGGCAACCTGGAACATCAATTCGGTGCGGCTGCGCATCGATATCGTCGCCAAATTCCTGAAAGCGACGCGGCCGGACGTGCTGTGCCTGCAGGAGACGAAATGCATTGACGATGCCTTTCCGCGCAAGCGCTTCAAGCGGCTCGGCTACGAGCA
>JAKFVP010000505.1 GCA_021732175.1 Bradyrhizobium sp. | reverse complement strand
TCTCAAGGTCGACCAGTTCAAAACCCGCCTGGCGACGCTCCGCTTGCCGAATCCGAATGTTCATCATTTGCTCCGAATCCACGCAGGCAGTGAATCAGCCGACTTCACCAAAAAGATGACACGCCCGACGAAGCAATCCAGCTTTCTTGCTGCGGCAAAGCTGGATTGCTTCGCTTCGCTCGCAATGACGGGGGCTATTTCGCCACCGGCCCCTGCGCGGCCGGAAACACCACCCGGTCGTCCGTCCGGCAATAGCGGTCCGCAAACATCCGCCCGATCGGGTGATAGCGGTCCATGTGCACGCGCATGGAATCGTGATCCCACAACTCGTCGCGGATATGGAAGTTGATGCCTTCGCCCATGATGAGCACGCGATCGCTGTTGACGTCCATGATCTTCCAGGTCTTGCACTCCATCGCCCACGGCGCGTCGGCCAATCGCGGCACGGATATTTTGGAGGAGGGCGCAAGCTTTAGCCCGAGATAGTCGGGCTCGCCGATCTCTGGCGGAAAGTCGCCGGAAGATTCATGCATCGCCTGCGCCAGCGGCTCGTCGGTGAGATTGACCACGAATTCGCCTGAACGCTGGATGTTGACCAGCGTATCCTTGGGCCGCCCGTCCGCCCGGTTGTTGGAGGCGAACATGCACAGCGGCGGGCTTTCGCAGAACACGTTGAAAAAGCTGAATGGTGCGGCGTTGACGACGCCCGTCGGCCCCATCGTCGTCACCCAGGCGATCGGCCGCGGCAGCACGAACGAGATCAGCACCTTGTAACGTTCGCGTTGGCTGAGATTTTCAGGCGCGTATTCCATTGCTGCCCCCTCAGAACGCCGTATAGCCGCCGTCGATCACGAAGCAGTCCGCCGTGTGATAGGACGAGGCCTTGCTCATGATGTAGACGGCGATGCCGCCGAAATCGCTGGGCTCGCCGAACCGGCGCACGGGGATGCGCGGCATCACGTTCGCAACGAACTTTTCGTTGCCCATGATGCCCTGCGTCATGTCGCTCTTGATCCAGCCCGGCAGGATCGCATTCGCCGTGACGCCATGGCGCGCCAGCTCCACGGCGAGCGCACGGCATAGCGCATTCAGCGCCGCCTTGGTGCCGGCATAGTGCTCGTTGCGCGCGGTGCCGAACAGCGAGGCAAGGCTGGAGGTTGCAACCAGGCGCCCGAACTTGTCGCCGGCTTCGGCGCGCTCGGTCATGTGCCGCGCCGCCGCCTGGAAGACGTGGAACACCCCGTCGAGGTTGGTGGCAAACATTCTGCGCCATTCTTCCTCGGTGCGGTCGATGAAGGCGCGCCGTCCGCCGCCGCCGATGCCGGCATTGGCAAAGCAGCCATCGACGCGGCCGAATGTGTCGAGCGTGGCCTTCATCGCATCTTTCACCGACGCCACGCTCGTGACGTCGCAGACGAGGGTGTGCACCTTGCCGGGGCCGGCCTTCATGGTCGCTGCGGCCGCGGCGTTCTTCTCGGCATTGCGGCCCCAGATCGAGACGTTGCAGCCACTAGACGCAAGTGCCTGTGCCATTCCGAGCCCGATACCGCCATTGCCGCCGGTGATGACGGCCACGCGGCCGGAAAGGTCGAAGATGCTCATGCTGGTTTCCTTTGGGCGTTTCCCGGTTTTCATTTGAGCGGACGCGTTCTAGAGATGCATCCGGCGCAGGGTGGCGTTCTGCTCCAACCATGGACAAGGCCGCCCCAAAAATCAAATATGGCCCCGAAACCCACCGCGCGGAAAAACGCGCTCGCCTCGATGAGGAAACAATGCAGTTCAAGCACGTCACGCTCGATTTCGACGGACCGGTCGCGGTCCTCAGGCTCGACCATCAGGAGGTCATGAATGCGGTCTCCATGGACATGCTGGGGGGATTGTCCGAAGCACTCGATGCGATCGACGACAGGAAGGCTGAAGTGCGCTGCGTGGTGTTGACCGGCGCAGGCCGCGCCTTCTGCACCGGCGCCAATCTGCAGGGACGCAACCAGCAGAAGCCCGGCAGGAGCAACGCCGGCTCGGCGCTGGAAGTCGGCTTCCATCCGTTCCTGCGCCGCATCCGCCGCCTGCATTGCCCGCTGGTGACGGCGGTCAACGGCCCCGCCGCAGGCGCCGGCATGAGCTTCGCACTGCTCGGCGACATGATCCTGTGCGCGCGCTCGGCGTATTTCCTGCAAGCCTTCCGTCGCATCGGTCTCGTGCCGGATTGCGGCTCGACCTGGTTCCTGCCGCGCATGATCGGCAAGGCCCGCTCGGTGGAGCTGTCGCTGATGGGCGAGCGGCTGCCGGCGGAGAAGGCGCTGGAATGGGGCCTCGTCAATCGCGTCTATGACGATGCCGCGCTGATGGATGAGGCCATGAAACTCGCGCATGACCTTGCCAACGGTCCCACGATTGCGCTGTCGCTGATCCGAAAGTTGTACTGGGACAGCCCGGAAAATTCCTTCGAGGAGCAGCTCAACCTCGAATTCGAATCGCAGCGCATCGCGGGCGCTGCGGAAGACTTCAAGGAAGGCGTCACCGCATTCCTTGAGAAGCGTCCGGCAAAATTCAAGGGCAAATGATCGAGACCGAACTTTCGCGCTGCGTTGCCGCCTTCTATCCGGGGGCTACGGGCGTGACTGGCGCTGCAAGACTTTCTGGCGGCGCCAGCCAGGAAACCTGGACCTTCGACATCGTGCACCCCGCGGGCAATGTCGGCGCGATCCTGCGCCGTGCGCCGCCGGGCTATGCCGTGTCGACGTCGCCTTCGCGCGGCCCCGGCCTCGAGGGTGAGGCGCTGCTGATGCAGTTGGCGTTTGAAGCCGGCATCCCGTCGCCGCGCGTCTTGCATGTGCTGACGCCCGAGGAGGGGCTCGGCCGGGGTTTCATCATGCGTCGCGTCGAAGGCGAGACCATTGCGCGAAAAATCCTGCGCGACAACGAATTTGCCAGCGCGCGGCCGATTCTGGCGCGCCAGCTCGGCAAGGTCGCAGCGGGCATTCACGGCCTGCCGCGGGCAAAGCTGCCCGAACTGCGCACCAACACGACGACGGGCGAGATTGCCGACCTGACGCGCGAGTACCGCAGCACCAACTGGCCGCGCCCGGTGTTCGAGCTTGCGCTGCGCTGGCTGGCCGACCACGATCCGGGCGCGTCGCGCGAGGTCACGCTGGTGCACGGCGATTTCCGCAACGGCAATCTCATCATCGGTCCCGACGGCGTGCGCGCGGTGC
>JAKFVP010000450.1 GCA_021732175.1 Bradyrhizobium sp. | reverse complement strand
GACCAAGGTCGAGCTAGACCGGCTCGGCGGCAGCGGCTGGCAGGCCCGCAAGGCGAAGCTGAAGAACCGCATCCGCGAGATCGCGGGCGAGCTGATCAAGATCGCAGCGGAACGCATGCTGCACGAGGCACCGAAATTCCCGGTGCAACCGCATGTCTACGACGAGTTCTGCGCCCGTTTCCCCTACGAGGAGACCGAGGACCAGCTCAACGCGATCAACGCAACGCTGAAGGACCTCGAGAACGGCCGTCCGATGGATCGCCTGATCTGCGGCGACGTCGGCTTCGGCAAGACCGAGGTGGCGCTGCGCGCTGCCTTTGCCACCGCGCTTGACGGCAAGCAGGTCGCCGTGGTGGTGCCGACCACGTTGCTGGCCCGCCAGCACAGCAAGACTTTTGCCGATCGCTTCCGCGGCTTCCCCGTCAATGTCGCGCAGGCCTCGCGCCTGATCCCGACCAAGGAGCTTAATCAGGTCAAGAAGGACCTCGCCGACGGCAAGGTCGACATCGTCGTCGGCACCCACGCGCTGCTTGGCAAGTCGATCAAGTTCCGCGACCTTGGCCTGCTCATCATCGACGAAGAGCAGCACTTCGGCGTCAGCCACAAGGAGCGGCTGAAGCAGCTTCGCGCCCAGGTGCACGTGCTGACGCTGTCGGCAACGCCGATCCCGCGCACGCTGCAGCTCGCGCTTACCGGCGTCCGCGAGCTCTCGATCATTGCCTCGCCCCCGGTAGACCGGCTTGCGGTGCGCACCTTCGTAGCTCCCCACGATCCCCTGATGATCCGCGAGGCACTGCTGCGCGAGCGCTATCGCGGCGGCCAGGCGTTCTATGTCGTGCCGCGGATCGAGGATCTCGCTGGCGTGAAGGATTTTCTCGACAAGAACGTGCCGGAAATGAAGGTCGCGGTCGCCCACGGCCAGATGGGGCCGACTGTCATCGAAGACATCATGTCCGCGTTCTACGACGGCAAGTACGACATCCTGCTGTCGACCACGATCATCGAGTCCGGCCTCGACATCCCCAATGCCAACACGTTGATCGTGCATCGCGCCGACATGTTTGGTCTCGCCCAGCTCTACCAGCTGCGCGGCCGGGTGGGGCGCTCGAAACTGCGCGCCTATGCGCTGTTCACGCTGCCGGCCCAGCAGAAGATAACGGCGCAGGCTGAGCGGCGATTGAAAGTGTTGCAGTCGCTGGAAAACCTCGGGGCCGGCTTCCAACTCGCCTCGCACGACCTCGACATCCGCGGCGCCGGTAATCTGCTCGGCGAGGAGCAGCACGGCCATATCAAGGAAGTCGGCTTCGAGCTGTACCAGTCGATGCTGGAAGAAGCGATCGTCAACCTCAAGGCCGGCGTCGCCGAGCCTGCCGCCGACCGCTGGTCGCCGCAGATTACCATCGGCATGCCCGTGCTGATCCCCGAGGATTACGTCAGCGATCTCGCGGTGCGGCTGTCGCTGTACCGGCGGCTCGCCGATCTCGAGACCGACGAGGAGATCGACAATTTCGCCGCCGAGATGCGCGACCGCTTCGGCGTGCTGCCGGATGAGGTGCGCTATCTCTTCAAGGTTGCCGCCATCAAGGCCTATTGCCGCCGCGCCAATGTCGAGAAGCTCGACGCCGGGCCGAAGGGCGCGGTGCTCTCGTTCCGCGACAACAGCTTTGCGCAGCCTGATCGATTGGTCGCCTTCATCCGCCAGCACGGCCAGGCCGCGAAGGTCCGTCCGGACATGAAGGTGGTGTTCTTCCAGGACTGGGAGACGCCGGAAGAACGGCTCGCCGGCGCGACGGAAATCCTGCGCCAGCTTGCCAATCTCGCCGAGACCAAGAAGGCCGCTTGAACAACACAGCCGCCGGCATTGCCGCCGACGGCTGTTTGATGCATACGCTACGCGCCGCTTACTTCGGATACTTGAATTCGGGCGCTTCCTTCAGCGCCTCCTTCGTGGTGTTCATCGACGCCAGCCACTTGTCGTTCTTGGCGTCGCGTTTGATGCTCACGGATGAGGGCGAAACGGCCACGTAGTGCTCGCCCATGCCGAGGAAGCCGCCGACCGACAGGATCAGGGCGTCGACCTGATTGCCTTTCATCGCAATGTCGGCGATCTCGCCGACGTTCTCGTCCTTCTGGTTATAGACATTCAGGCCCTTCAGCTTGGAGCTGAAGATCTCGTCCTTCGAGACCGTCGAGAACTTGGCGGCGGCCGGCGCGGTGCCGGTGGTCTTGGCGTCCTCGGCGAATGCCGGCGATGCGAGCACGGCAAGGGATACCGCGATCAGTGCAATCTTCTTCATGTAGTCCTCCAGTGTAGATGTGTCGTGATCTACAATGCAGGACGGGAACACTTGTTCCCCAGTGTTTCAGGATGCTGCGCGGCGCGCGTCATTCTCGGTGAGCCGGCCGAGCAGCGACTTGGCGCTGTCCTGCGGCAGCAGCGTAGAGACACTGACAGCCGGTTCCGCGCTGGGGTCGCGCTTGCCGTGGCTGGTGTGACGCATCACGGCGGACAGCCGCCGCGCGATCATGTGTGCGTTGCGCAAATCCGTCTCCGCGAACACCACGAGGACGGAACCGTCGTCGAACGCCACGCCGAAATCGCTCTGGCGCATCAGGCGGCTGATGATCCGGGCGCCGTCGAACTGCGCGCGGGGATGGGCGGGATCGAAGGCAAAGCGCGCCACCGACAGCCCGCCGCCATGCGACTGGCTGTGGTGGACGGCGGTCGCAAAATCGCGGTCGAAGGCCTCGCGGGTCAGAAGTCCCGTGCGCGCGTCGATCAGGCCGTTGGCGTCGAGCGAACGCAGCGTGCGGCTGAGATGCGTTTCGAAGGCGTGCTGGCGCACCATCGGCAGAATGGAAGCGGCGACACGGTCGGGACCGCCGGCAACGATCTCGAGATTGGCGAGCTCGTGGGCCGCCTGAACGCTGCCCGTGGTCACGACGACAGGCATGTTGCGGAAGCGGACGTCCTCGGTCAGCACCGTCAGGAACGCGTCGACCACACGGGGGGAAAATCCTTCCGCTAGCACGATGCCGTTGATGTCGCGGGTATTGAGATGTTTGGCGGCAGCCTCGATGCTGAGTGCGCCGACCACGCCCATGCGTTCGCCGAGCGACACCGACAGGGCGGGATAGGCGCCGCCGCGGCCGATCAGGAGCGCGGTCGCATCGCGGGCGGGATCGATGTCCGAGATTGCTGCCCGCCGCGGCGGCGCCTATCC
>JAKFVP010000139.1 GCA_021732175.1 Bradyrhizobium sp. | reverse complement strand
GCACCGTCACCGATACCATCGCCGACCGCCGCACCTTTGCCCGCTTCAACGGCGAGCCGGACTTCGCCGCCGGAAAACAACGGGATCATGGTGCCGGCGAGTTCGTTCAGCGTCTTGGCGCCGGCCAGCGTGCGGATCGCCTGGTCGTTCTTGCCGATTTCGGCGCGGCCGCCGGCGACGTCGACATTGGTGCCGCGCAGGATCTGGCTGACGTTGACCGCGGTCAGGCCCGCCGCCTGCAGGCGGTCCGGATCGAGCGAGACGAGGATCTCGCGCTCGACACCGCCGATCCGCTCGACCTGGGCGACGTTACGCACGCCCTGCAGCGCGCGCTTGACCACGTCGTCCACGAAATAGGAAAGCTGCTCGGGCGTCTTGCCGGGCGAGATCGCGGCGTAGGTGACGATCGGCAGGCCGATGACATCGACTCGCTGGATCAGCGGCTCGGTGACGTTCTGCGGCAGGTTGGCGCGCACGCGGGTGACGGCGTCCTTGACGTCGTTGAGCGCGCGGTCGGTGTTGGTTTCCAGCGCGAACTGGATGGTGGTCACCGACAGGCCGTCGGTGATCGAGGAGGAGATGTGCCGCACGCCTTCGACGCCGGAAACGCCGTCTTCGATGGTTTTCGTGACCTGCGATTCAAGTTCGGATGGCGCGGCGCCGAATTGCGACACTGCGACCGAAATCACCGGAATATCGGCCGACGGCAGCCGCGTGATCGCGAGCTTGGTGAACGACACCCAGCCGAGCACCAGCAGGATGATCGAGAAGACGATGGAGGGAAGCGGATTGCGGATCGACCAAGCGGAAATATTGAGAGCCATCAGCGTACCCGCACACGATCGAGTTCATCAGCATACATTGTTTTGACCTGGTCGCCGTCATGCAACGAGGTGCCGGCGTCGGCGACGACGACTTCGCCGACGTCGAGCCCTTCGAGGATTTCGGTCGAGGTTTCCGACGACAGTCCGACGCGGACCTTGCGCGTCTCGATCGTGTTGCCACCCTTCACCACCTGCACCGTGAGGCGGTCGATCGCGGTGTGGGGCACGGCGACGCCGCAAGAGCGCTTGGCGTCGATATTGGCGCGCGCGAACATTCCGACCTTCAGCGAGGGATTGGCGGTCAACGCAATCCGCACCTTGCCGAGCTGGCTGGTGCGGTCGATCTGCGGCGACACCAGGCGGACGCGGCCGACGAGATCGGGCGCGCCGTCGCGGCTGATGCGGGCGGTCGCGCCGGGATTGAGTTTCAGGATGTGAACGCTCGGCACTTCGGCATCGAGCTCGATTTCGTTGTTGATGGCGATGCGGAACATCGGGCCGGCCTGCGGCGAGGCCGGCGCGCCGACGATGGTGCGCACTTCCGTCACCAGACCCGCGGCGGGCGCGCGCAGCGAGATCGGTCCCCGGCTGCCGCCCTGTTGCTGTTGGCCCGGCTGCTGCTGCGGCGCCGACAGGCGCGCCAGTTCCTGGTTCTCGGTGACGATGTCGCCTTCGCGGACGAAGAGGTCGGTGACCTTGGAGCCTTCCTGATCGGCGCCAACCACCGCTTCGCGCTTCGGCACGATGAAGCCGGTGACCCGCACCATGTCGGAGAAGCAGGCATTGACCGTCTTGGCGACCACGACCAGCGCCTGGCCGGCGGTCTCGGGCTTTTCACGGTGCGGGCGGTGTTCCCAATAATAGTAGCCGCCGACGAGGACGACGAAGGCGAGGGTGCCGAGCGCAGGCTTGATATATTCGGTGAGGGGCTTCATCGCCGGATCATTCCAGAACCAGATTCGTGTGGAGCGTCGCCGCAGCGCGTGGCAGGCGGCCTATTTTAGCGCGTTTTGCCGGGCTGTGGATACATTCCGGCCGCGGCAATCCGCCGGGGGAGTTGAGCAAAAAGCCTCCGTTCGGGATCGGCCCGGACGGAGGCTCTTGTCTTGAAACGCCCGAAAACACCACGCCGGTCAGCTTGAGCTTACTTCTGCGCGGTTTGCTTGGTTTCCATGTTCACCACCTGCACGCGGCGATTGGCTTCCGCGAGCGGCTGGGCCGGATCCTTCAGCTTGCTCTTGCCGTAACCGACGGTGACGAGATCGCTGCCGTTGAGGCCGAACTTTTCGACCAGGTATTTCTTGATCGCATCGGCGCGGCGCTCGGACAGGCTCTGGTTATACTCTTCGCCGCCCGCCGCATCGGTGTGGCCGGCCACCACGAAGGTCGAGCCTTTCAGCTCGGCATTGGACAAAGCGCGGCCCAGCGCCTGCACCGACGGGATCGACTTGGCGCTGATATCGGCCGAATTGTAGTCGAAGGTGATCTCCAGATCGATCTTCGGCTTGTCCTTGACGATGGCGGCGATTTCCTCGCGCTCGGTCTGCGACAGCGAACGGGTGGTGCGGCCGCGTACGCTGGAGACGAACTTGGCCTCGGCGGGATTGGCGGCGGGCGCCGCATCGCCGCCGCCGACGGAGAGGCCGCGGGTCAGCGGCTTCTTGGTCGGGGTCAGTGCCCTCAGAATCTGGTCCTCGGTGACCTCGTCAGCGGCCAGGGCCGTGCCAATTCCAAAGGAAAGTGCGGTGCCGACGGTCACAATCGCGGCGAACGCGGTGAGAGTATGCCTTCCAGAAAGCTTTGCCATTGCCAGTCCCTCCTGCGCTGCCCGCGCGGTTCCAATCAACAAGCCAAAATTGACAGCCGGACCCCATCGGTCGCGGCGCTGATAGTCTTTAGTCTCTGGGCCCGCCTCGGGGTTCGAAGCCGGGCCGCCTCAAAACGCGTCACTGCACCCCGTAATCCGCGAATTCCTTGACGATATTCGGGTCCATCGCCTTGGCGTTGGCGATATCGAGGTCGCCCTCGGCAATCGAGCCGTTTCGCTTCTTGGCGAGGCCCCGTCCGTAAAGGGAGGAGGTCAGCCGCGGATTGATCCGCAGCGCCGCGTCGAAATCGGCGATGGCGTTCTTGGTCTGGCCGCTCTTGAGGTTCAAAAGCCCGCGGCTGTCCAGCGCATCGACGAAATTCGGCCGCAGCCGCAACGCCTCGTTGCAATCCTTCAATGCGGCCTGCAGGTCGCCGATCACGGTACGGGCCCAGCAGCGGTTGTTATAGGCCTCGACGTCCTTCGGGTTCAGCCGCAGCGAATTGTTGAAGTCCTTGATGGCGAGGTCATAGGCGCCCTTGCTGGCATAGACCTGGCCACGCCGGTAAAGGGCTGCCGAATCGTCCGGATTGCTGTTAAGC
>JAKFVP010000245.1 GCA_021732175.1 Bradyrhizobium sp. | reverse complement strand
GCAGGTGCTGATCTCCTGGCCGGCCGGTCGCCGCCGGCCGGCCAGGAGATCAGCACCTGCGGCTCGGCGAACAGCAGCGCGCTCAGCCGGTCGGTCTGGGCGGTCAGCTCGTTGATCTCCGTGCGCAGCTTGCTCTCGTTGCGCGAGGCGCGGGTGCGGTTACGCATCAGGAGGATCGCCGACACCACGGAAAAGCCGAGCAGCGCCATCGCGGTGGCGAGAACGGCGAATTCCTGGTGATTGAGGTCGAGCCAGTCGGCGATGGCTTCGGTCAGCGCGTTGTCGTTGGCGAGCGCGGAGCCTGCAGGCCACAAAGCCGAAAAGGCGAGTCCCATCAGGCCGTTGCGCGCCAGTGAGGTGCACGACAGCAGGGTTCGACGCATCGCCGCGACTACGCCCGACATGATTTGCCCCAGAGGAACGCGAGAACTCTCGGCTTGAACGCAACAATTTGGGCCCGGCGCTACCCCCGCCGTGCACGAATCAAATGAGAATAGTCCCTTCGTGACTCCAGGGGTAAGAGTCCAGACCGTGAACGTGAATCAGGTCGTGGAAAATTGCGCGGAAGTTTTGGAAAACTCTCCGTAACTTAGACGCAATCGTCCTAGCGCCCGGTCGAGCCGAATCCGCCGCTGCCGCGGTCGGTGGCGGAGAGGTCCGTCACGGCAACAAGCTGCGCCTGGACCACCGGCGCGATCACCATCTGCGCGATGCGTTCGCCGCGGCGGATCGTGAACGGCGCCGCGCCGTGGTTGATCAGGATCACGCTGATCTCGCCGCGATAATCGGCGTCCACAGTGCCGGGCGAATTCAGCACGGTGACGCCGTGCTTCGCAGCTAGACCCGAGCGCGGGCGCACTTGCGCCTCGAAACCTGAGGGCAGCGCGATGGCAAGTCCCGTCGGCACCATCGCGTGCTTGCCCGGCGCGAGAATGAGCGGCGCGTCCTCCGGCACGGCGGCCAGCAGATCGAGGCCGGCGGCATCGGCGCTTTGATACGCAGGAAGTGCGAGACCTTTGCCGTGCGGCAACTGACGAATGTCGACTTTCACGGTGCCGCTCACCTGCTTGCTCCAACCTCTGCCGCGATACGCGACACCAATTGGGTCGCGACTTGCTCCTTGGTCATGACAGGCCAGGAGTCAACGCCGATCTCGGCGCCGTCGCGCGTCAGGAGATGGACCGTATTGCGGTCGCCGCCCATCACGCCGGTCGCGGGCGAGACGTCGTTCGCAACGATCCAGTCGCAGCCCTTGCGCTTGATCTTGGCCTTGGCGTTGTCGATGAGGTGTTCGGTCTCGGCGGCAAAGCCGATGACGAGAGGCGGCCGCTTGTCTTTCAGCTTCGAGACCGTGGCGAGGATATCAGGGTTTTCGACCAGTTGCAGCGGCGGCATGCCGGCGGACGTTTTCTTCAATTTCTGCTCGCCTTCATTGGCGACGCGCCAGTCGGCGACCGCAGCCGCGAAAATCGCGATATCCGCAGGCAGCGCGGCTTCAACCTTGTGCAGCATGTCGCGCGCGGATTCGACGTGAATCACGGTGACTCCCGCGGGATCGCGGAGATCGACGGGGCCGGTCACCAACACGACCTCCGCCCCCGCCGCCTGCGCCGCGGCGGCAATCGCAAAGCCCTGCTTGCCCGAGGAGCGGTTGGCGATATAGCGCACGGGATCGATCGGCTCATGCGTCGGCCCTGCGGTGATCAGCACGCGCTTGCCGGCGAGCGGCTGCGGTTTCGGTGGACGCAGCAAATGCTCGGCGGCCGCGGCGATTTCCGTCGGCTCCGACATGCGGCCAATGCCGGCTTCGCCCGCTTCGGCCATCTCGCCGGAGTTGGGACCGATGGTGTGGATGCCGTCGCGGCGCAGTTGCATGACGTTGCGCCTTGTGGCGGCGTTGTTCCACATCAGCGGGTTCATCGCCGGCGCCAGCAGGATCGGCTTGTTGGCCGCGAGAAGAATGGCGCTGGCGAGATCGTCGGCGTGGCCGTTCGCCATCTTGGCCATCAGGTCGGCGGTGGCGGGTGCCACCACGATCAGGTCGCAGTCACGCGCGAGGCGAATATGCCCGGCATCGAACTCGCTCTCGGGATCGAACAGATCCGTGTAGACGCGCTCATGTGACAGCGCGCTCGCGGCGAGCGGCGTGACGAACTGCTGTGCCGCCTTGGTCAGCACGCAGCGCACGTCGATGCGCCGCTCCTTCAGGCGCCGGATCAGGTCGAGCGATTTGTAGGCGGCGATGCCGCCGCCAATGATGAGGGTGACCGCCGCGAGGCGATTACTGACGTCGACGGCCGGACGCTCCGCCGGCGCGGGCAGGGAGGAGGCAGGGGCCCGGTTCTGCGCGGCCTCGCGCAGGATCACGCGAACTTCGTCCTCCACCGAGCGGCCATTGCGGGCGGCGCGGAGCCGCAATTCGTCGCGGATGGCATCGTCGAGCCGTCTGATGGTGAGATTGGCCATGGGATTGGCCCTCCGGGAGGCAACATGCTAGCAATGCTAGCATTCGTCTGACCGCTTTGCAATCAAAGCTGCCGGACCGCCCAGAGAATCCCGATAAATGTGGCGGCGATGATCCAGATCGCCACCGTCCGCCAGCGGTCTTTTCTGGCTTCGGCCCGGCTGAAGGCGGCAATCGTCTCCGGCGACAGGGTCACGCCCTCGCGCACCATCTTTTCCATGTGCTCGAGCACGGTCACCGCGCGGCTGGCCAGGATCGGGATGCTGGCCGCCACCTTGCCGAGCTCGCCGGCGCCGGCCATCGCGCCCTGGATGCGGCCGATCGGTCCGAGATTGCGCTCGATCCATTCGCGCACCACGGGATCGGCGACCTTCCAGATGTCGAGTTTTGGATCGAAGCCGCGCGCCACGCCCTCGACCACCACCATGGTCTTCTGCAGCAGGATCAGTTCGGGCCGCGTCTGCATGTCGAAGAGGCCGGTGACCTCGAGCAGCAAGGTCAGCAGCTTCGCCATGGAAATTTCTTCGGCGGTGCGGTTGTGGATCGGCTCGCCGATGGCGCGGATCGCCTGCGCGAAATTCTCCACGGAGTGATGGCCGGGCACATAGCCCGCTTCGAAATGCACCTCGGCAACCCTGCGATAGTCGCGGGTAATGAACCCGAGCAGGATTTCCGCGAGGAAGCGGCGCTCCTTCAGGCCGAGCCTTCCCATGATGCCGAAATCGACCGCGACCAGCCGGCCGGCATCGTCGAGGAAGAGATTGCCCGGATGCATG
>JAKFVP010000288.1 GCA_021732175.1 Bradyrhizobium sp. | reverse complement strand
GCCGGGCGGACGGGCCGGCGCCATCGCGCTGCCGGGCGGGGGCGCCAGTCCCTTTTTGGCCGGCGGCGGCAGCTTCAGGCCTGCCGCCTGGATCTGCGCGGGTGTCAGATATTTCTGGATGATCTCGGGATCGAGCTGCGCCATCTCCTTGTCGGGCAAACGCGTCCAGACCTCGTCCATGCCGAACAGCGAGATGCCGACGAAGCCGCGCATGGTCAGCGTCTGGCCGTCCGGCGTGAGCGTCATCTTGGCCTTGTAGACATTGCCGTCGCGCGGATCGAGCACGTTGCCGTTTTCATAGACGAGCCCGTTGCGCTTCATGTCGCGGATGAAGGGGATGCCGAGCCACGGCATGTTCTTGCGATCGTCGGTGCATTTCGAGCAGACCGGATTCGGCGGATCGCCGGGTTCGGGAAACATCTTCGCGATCATGCCCTCGAACACGCCGTTGCGCTCGATCACGAGGAACATGCCGACGGTCTTGCCCTTCTCGATCTTCTGCCACAGCCCGGCCGCCGTCAGTTCGGCCGGCTTCGCCGGCGTGCCCGGCGCTGGTGCTTGCGCGAGTGCCGCGCCGGCCGTCATCGCAAGGCCGGCCGCAATCGAAAGAAAGAGAGAGCGCGTATTCCGCATCGTCATCACCTTGATCAATCGACAAATTCAATGGCCGCAGACTACGGCCATTTCGCGAATGGTTCCAGTGGGCTAGTCACGTTACGTTGCGTGTCCGCGACGCCTGCGGCCACATTCCGGCTTCAATCAGCTGACTCCGAGCTTCTTCTGCAAGCTCGATGACGAAGTCGTGTACTGGAACACCAGACGCTTGTCCGGATAGACGTATCGATGGGCCTTCTGCGCCATCAGCGCGCCCTCGTGGAAGCCGGAGAGGATCAGCTTCAGCTTGCCCGGATAGGTGTTGATGTCGCCGATGGCGAAGATGCCGGGAATGTTGGTCTCGAACGAACTCGTGTCGACGGGGATGAGATTGTTCTCGAGCGCAACGCCCCAGTTGGCGACCGGACCGAGCTTCATGGTGAGGCCGAAGAACGGCAGCATGGTATCGCAATCGACCTTGCTCATCGCATTGTCGTTGCCCTTCACATGCGCGCCGGCGAGCTGGCCGTTGGCGCCTTCAAGGCCGGTGACCTGGCCGATTTTCAAATCCATCTTGCCGTCGGCGACGAGCTTGCGCATCTGCTCGACGCTGTGCGGCGCGGCGCGGAAATCGTCGCGACGATGCAGCAGCGTGATGCGCTTGGCGACGGGATGCAGGTTCAGCGTCCAGTCGAGCGCGGAATCGCCGCCGCCGACGATCAGCACGCGCTTGTCGCGGAACTGCTCCATCTTGCGCACGGCGTAGAACACCGAAGAGCCCTCATAGGCCTCGATGCCCGGCACCGGCGGCCGCTTCGGCTGGAACGAGCCGCCGCCCGCCGAGATCACCACCACCTTGGCCTCGAACACCTGGCCGGCGTCGGTTTTCACCCGGAACAGGGGATCGCCGATCTTCTCGATCGTCTCCACCATCTCGTTGAGATGGAAGGTCGGGCCGAACGGCTTGACCTGCTCCATCAGCGCATCGGTCAGGCCCTGGCCGGTGACCATGGGAATGCCGGGAATGTCGTAGATCGGCTTTTCCGGATAGAGCTCGGCGCACTGGCCGCCGATCTTGTCTAGGATGTCGACCAGATGCGTCTTCATGTCCAAGAGGCCCAGCTCGAACACGGCGAACAGTCCGCACGGACCCGCGCCAATAATCAGCACATCGGTTTTGATCACTTCGCTCATGTCGCTACTTTTTCGGTTGGACCGCTGGCCTTTCAGACCGGGCGGCGATGGGGGCGCTGCCTTCCTAGCCAACGGAGAGGGAACAGGAAAGCGATAATATGAGCCCTGCAAGGCAACCCCTTGCGGCAACTCAACATCTGGGGTGTATGGGAGTTCAGATTTTGGGAGAAGTGACGTCCGTGAACGCCCCCACCCGCGCCGATGCCGAGCCGCTTCTGGAGGATTTTCCCTACCGCCTGTCTGATAATGTCAGGTTTGCCGACCTCGACATCAACCAGCACGTCAACAACGCGAGCTACGCCAGCTATTTCGAGACCAGCCGCGTCACGCTGATGAAGGATGCCGCCAACGGGCTGCAACCCGATGGCTTCGGCTGGGTCATGGTACGGCTCGACATCGTCTTCCGCGCCGAGTTGCACTGGCCCGGCACGATCGATCTCGGCCTCGGCGTCGCCAAGATCGGGCGCACCTCCGTGAGCTTCGACCAGGTGGTGTTTTCCGAAGGCAAGTGCGTGGCGTCAGCGCGCGCGGTCAACGTTCTGGTCGATCAGAAGACGCGTAAGCCTGTCGCCCTAACCGATTCAATCCGGACGAATTTCCAGCGCTGGCTCAGGCGGGGCTGCGACGGGCAATGATGCGCGCGGCATGGCTTGCCATCGCTCTCGCCATCGCCGCCATGCGGCCCGCCGCCGCCCAGAATTACATCCGCGAAGAACTCCGCATCGAGATGCCGGCAGCCAGCCCCAGCGGGCTTGAAGCGCTGCTGATCCGCCCCGCAGGCGGTGGCCCCTATCCCCTCGCTCTGATCAGCCATGGCGCGCCGCGCGATGCCGCCGCCCGCGCGACCATGACGGTGAACCGGCTCTACCGGCAGGCCGTCGAGTTCGCGCGCCGTGGCTTTGCGGCTGTTGTCGTGATGCGGCGCAGCTACGGCAGCTCCGGGGGCACCTATGCCGAGAACAGCGGCCCCTGCGCGCGCCGCGACTATTTGCGAACCGGGCGGGAGTCCGCCAACGATCTGCGCGCCGCCGTCGCAGCGATGCAGAAGCGCAGTGACGTGACGACCGACCGCTTCATCGCGGTCGGCATTTCCGCGGGCGGCTTCGCCAGCATTGCGCTGTCGGCCGATCCGCCGCCGGGACTTGGCGCCGTGATCAACTTCGCCGGCGGGCGCGGCTCGCGCGCCGAGGACGACGTCTGCGACGAGGATGCGCTGGTGCGCGCACTCGCTGCGTTCGGCACGACATCGCGGGTCCCGACGCTGTGGATCTATGCCGACAATGACAAGTTCTTCTGGCCTGAACTGGCGCACCGCTTGCACGCTGCATTCACCCGCGGCGGCGGACGCGCACAATTCATCGATGCGGACGAGTTCGGCGAGGACGGCCATTCGCTGTTTGCCGAAGGCATCGCGATCTGGACGCCGATGGTCGATGCATTCCTGCGCGCGCAGGAATGCAT
>JAKFVP010000194.1 GCA_021732175.1 Bradyrhizobium sp. | reverse complement strand
GGCGCGGGAAGCTCAGCTTACGGATGCGATGGTCGACCTGCTGATCGAGACGGTCCATAAGATCGGATCGCGCTCGAAACGCAAGGTGGTGGGCGATATCGCGAAAGACATCGAGCGGGTCTATGGAAAGGAGCGCCTGCTGGTCGAGATCGCCAGCGCCTCGATCAATGAACCATCGGGGCGCATCTGCGATGTCATTTTCCCGATCGCCGGTAAGGCCAAGCTGGCGGCGATCGTCAAGGAGAGCCATGCGAAGGGCGCTCTGGACCGGCGCATCTACAAGGTGATGCGTGGTTCCTGGGCCAATCATTACCGGCGCATGCTGCCAAGCCTGCTTTCCGTACTTGAGTTCCGGTCGAACAACGCGGTGTGGCGGCCGGTCCTGGCGGCCCTCGACTGGATCAGGAGCAAGGTGGATGGCGGATGCCGCTTCGTGCCATTGCAGGATGTTCCGATCGATGAGGTGATTCCAGCGCGATGGCGCAGTTCCGTCATTGATGACGATGGGCGGGTAAACCGGATCAGCTATGAGCTTTGCGTCCTGACGCAACTGCGCGACCGCATCCGCTCCAAAGAAATCTGGGTGGTCGGGGCGGATCGCTATCGCAATCCCGATGACGATCTTCCCAAGGACTTCGAGATCAGGCGAGATGCGTACTATTCCGGCCTCAGCCTGACGCCAGATGCGCAGGCGTTTTGCGCCTCGATCCGGGAGGAGCTTGAACGGGAACTGTTGCTCCTCAATGCCAATATTCCACAAAACGACAAGGTCCGGCTCCTGTGGCGCGGCGACAACCGGATATCGATTACACCGTTCAAGCCCTTGCCCGAACCGAAGGGTCTCGCTTCGATCAAAAGCGAGATCGGTCAGCGCTGGCCGATGACCGGACTGCTGGACGTGTTGAAAGAGGCTGCTCTGGACACGGGATTGATGGATGCTTTCGAAACGTCGGCCTCGCGGGTTACCCTGTCGAAAGCAGCCTTGGCTCAGCGTCTTTTGCTGTGTCTCTATGGCTTGGGCACGAACGCCGGGCTCAAGCGGGTCGCTGGCGCAACACCCGATGTCAGTTACGAGGAATTGCTGCATGTCCATCGCCGTTTCATCCACGCGCCAGCGCTGAGGGAGGCGTGCGCGCGGGTAGCAAACGCGACACTGGCAATCCGCAATGCCGCAGTATGGGGAGATGCGGGCACGGCATGCGCGTCCGATTCAACGAAGTTCGGCGCGTGGGACCGCAACCTGATGACGGAATGGCACGCCCGCTATGGCGGCCGTGGCGTCATGATCTACTGGCATGTGGAGAAGCGCGCGACCTGCGTTTATTCCCAGCTCAAGCGGTGCTCTTCCTCGGAGGTCGCCTCCATGATCGAAGGCGTGCTACGCCATTGCACCGACATGGAAATCCAGCGCCAGTACGTCGATAGCCACGGCCAGAGCGCAGTCGGCTTTGCGTTCTGCCGACTCCTTGGATTTGAGCTTGCCCCGCGGCTGAAAGCAGTGGCACGCCAGAAACTGGCCCTTCCCCAAGCCGGCATGCGCACGCGGCTTTCCAATTTACTGCCGATCCTCTCCAGCCCGATCGACTGGGACGAGATCGAGCAACAATATGACGAAATGGTCAAATATGCCGCTGCCATGCAATCGCGCACCGCCGATCCGGAAGCGATCCTGCTCCGGTTTGCCAGAGCCGAAGTGATGCACCCGACCTACAAGGCGCTGAGTGAACTCGGCCGCGCGGTCAAAACAATCTTCCTATGCCGGTATTTGCGTCAGGAGGCATTCCGCCGCGAGATCCACGAAGGGCTGAATGTGGTTGAGAACTGGAACGGCGCTAATGGTTTCGTGTTCTTCGGCAAGGGCGGCGAGATCGCCACCAACCGCATCCATGAGCAGGAAATCTCCGTTCTGGCGCTACACCTCCTGCAAGCGTCGCTGGTGTATGTGAACACCCGCATGCTTCAGATCGTACTGGTTGAGCCGAAGTGGGCGGGGCGGATGACGCCGGAAGATTATCGTGGTCTCACGCCGTTGATCTACAGTCATGTGAACCCTTATGGCCGCTTCGACCTCGACCTGAACGACCGGATTGATTTTGGACGGCTTGCAGCGTGAGGCGGCTGATCGGCCTATAACATTTGGGTACACCCCAGAGTGATAGGGCCGAGTGACACCATTCGTCTGTCACAAAAGGGTGGGTTTGCGCTCAATGTGACGATACACTGCAAGAGCCACCCTAATGTGACGGATTTTGCACTTGGCTCGTATCGGATATGCCCGCGTCAGCACCACGGACCAGGATCTGGATATCCAGATTGGCCGCCTCAAGAATGCAGGTTGCGAAATTATCCGTTCCGAGACCGGATCGGGGGCCTCGCGGAGCGGGCGCACGGAACTGGAAACGATCATGCAGTTTATGCACACCGGCGACGAGCTGGTCGTGCTGCGGCTCGACCGGCTCGGCCGCTCCACGCGCGATGTCCTGAACCTGGTGCATGAGCTTGATGAAAAGGGAGCTTCGCTGCGCATCCTTGAGCCAGAGGTGACGACGGCGGGCGACATGGGGCGAATGGTCATCACCATACTCGGCATGGTCGCCGATATGGAGCTGAAGTTCATCAAGGATCGTCAGCGCGCCGGGATCGAAGCGGCGCGCGCCGAAGGCGTTTACAAAGGCCGGAAGAAGAACGTCGATGACGATGAAATCCGCCGTCGCCTTGCCGCCGGCGCCAGCAAGGCCCGCGTTGCCCGCGACCTGAAGGTCTCACGAATGACCGTCTATCGGGCGCTCGACATTATTCCGTCACAGACCAAACTGCCGGAAAAGCCGCCCACTGCCAGCATCGCCCTGCATCTGATTATCGAGAACTTCAACAAGCGTGGAAGAGGTAGAAAACCCGCTCGGGAGCGGATTGAGGCGATGCTGGAACGCGACTACGCCATGGTAAAAAACGGCAATTGTGATTACAAACTGACCGTCGCCTATGACCCCGATCCGGATGGCATTTCCCTTGATGAGGAAATCCAAAGCCTCCTCTCCGAGATGTTCAACATCGCAGAGAGCTACAATTGCTCCATGGAAGCCGATATCTACGAGGTCGGTGGTCAGCAACGGTCCTGGTAGAATCAATCAAGCGTTCAGTGTTCGTTCTTCAACCTGGCCAAAATCGCAGCTTCGGGCCGACTGGGCCCAATTGTCTAAACGCAAGGTAATGATGCTTCGCGCTTTCCCGCTCCCCACCCTCGCGCGCACGGCGC
>JAKFVP010000473.1 GCA_021732175.1 Bradyrhizobium sp. | reverse complement strand
GCTGATGGCGATGAAGCGCTCGCCCTTGGCATCGAGCCGCAGGCCCGACAGGCCACCGAAACCGCGGAATTTCGAGGTGAGCACCAACCCGCTGCGGAACTCCAGCTCGCCAAAGCGCACCCGCGAGCGGTCGCGGGTGTCAAAGCCCGCCAGCGGCCGCGCGTTCACCTCGATCGAGACCGGCTCGGTGACGGAGTAATCGTCGGTCCTGGCTCGCTTCGGCGGCGCTTGCACCGCGGTCTGCGCCAATGCCGGGATCGGCGCAGCGAAGAATCCCGCCGCCGCACCTGCAAGGAAACGACGGCGGTTGACGCGCGCGATCATGGGATCAGGAGTGCAGACGCCGCCGGCCGCTGGAGGGTGGCGCCGCGCTGGTCTCGCTGAACAGCTCGGCGAGCTTTTCGGTGATGGCGCCGCCGAGTTCCTCGGCGTCGACGATGGTCACGGCGCGGCGGTAGTAGCGCGTGACGTCGTGGCCGATGCCGATCGCGATCAGCTCGACCGGCGAGCGGGTCTCGATCTCCTCGATGATGTGGCGCAAATGGCGCTCCAGATAATTGCCGGGATTGACCGACAGCGTGGAGTCATCCACCGGCGCGCCGTCCGAGATCATCATCAGGATGCGCCGCTGCTCGGGCCGGGCCAAGAGGCGCTTGTGCGCCCAGTCCAGCGCCTCACCGTCGATGTTCTCCTTCAGAAGACCCTCGCGCATCATCAGGCCGAGATTCTTCCGCGCACGGCGCCAGGGGGCGTCGGCGGACTTGTAGATGATGTGACGGAGATCGTTGAGCCGGCCGGGATTGGCCGGCTTGCCGGCGGCAAGCCACGCCTCGCGCGACTGCCCGCCCTTCCAGGCCCGCGTGGTGAAGCCGAGGATTTCGACCTTGACGCCGCAACGCTCCAGTGTGCGGGCAAGAATGTCGGCGCAGGTCGCCGCCACCGTAATGGGTCGGCCGCGCATCGAGCCGGAATTGTCCAGCAGCAGCGTCACCACGGTGTCGCGGAACGTTGCCTCCTTCTCATGCATGAAGGACAGCGGGTGATAGGGATCGGTGACGACGCGCGACAGCCGCGCCGGATCCAGAATGCCTTCCTCGAGATCGAACTCCCAGGCGCGGTTCTGCTGCGCCATCAGGCGGCGCTGCAGGCGGTTGGCGAGCCGCGCCACGATGCCCTGCAGATGCGCCAGCTGCTTGTCCAGATAAGAGCGCAGCCGCTCCAGCTCGTCATGGTCGCAGAGGTCTTCGGCGGCGATCACCTCATCGAACTTCGGTGCGAAGGCGTGATATTCCGGCCCGCGCGGCTCGTTCTTGCCGTGCGAGTTCGGACGCGTCGCCTCGCCCGGCGTCTCGTCGTCGCCGAGTTCGCCGTCGTCGAACGTATCCGACGTCGAGGCCTGCGCGCTTTCCATCGCGCTCTCGCTCATCTCGTCGGTGGAGGCCTGCGCCTGGTCGGCGCTCATCTCCTGCGCGGCGTCGCTGTCGGGTGCGCCCTCGGCGCCGGACTGATCGTTCTCGCCGTCCTGGTTCTCGTCGTTCTCGTCGTCGTCCGAATCCATGTTGCGGTCGTCGCCGAGGTCGAGCGCCGACAGCAGATCATGCACCATGTCGCCGAAGCGCGCCTGATCCTCGGTGAAGCGCGAGAGCTGGTCGAGCCGGTTGCCGATCTTGTCTTCCAGCACCGGACGCCAGAGGTCGACCATCTTCTTGGCGGCCGTGGGCGGCGCAAGGCCGGTCAGGCGCTCGCGCACCAGCATGGCCAGTGCATCCGACAGCGGCGCATCGGCGCGATCGGTGATTTCGTCGAACTTGCCGCGATGAAAATGATCGTCGAGCATCGCGGTGAGATTCTTCGCCACGCCCGACATACGCCGCGCGCCGATCGCCTCGACCCGCGCCTGCTCCACCGCCTCGAACACGCCGCGCGCCTGCGGATTGCCCGGCATCAGCTTGCGGTGAACTTTTGGATCATGACAGGCGAGCTTCAGCGCGATCGAATCGGCGTGGCCGCGAATGATCGCCGCATCGCGCTTGGACATCTTGCGCGCCGGCTCCGGGAGACGCGCCTTGCCGGGCGCAAGGCCCGGCCGTTCGGCGGCGAAGGTAACGTCGAGCTCCGGCGACTTGGCGATCGCCTTCAGGCACGAGGTCACCGCCCGCTTGAACGGTTCGGTCGGCGCTTCCCGGCTGTTACGGAATTTGGAGTTGGAGATGCTCATAGCGCTTTCGTCAACCAGTGCCGCGTCACGCCCTCAGGGTAGCCATCGATCGACCCGTACTCTTCATAGCCGCAAGTGCGGTAGAAGCCCGGCGCCTGAAAGCTCATCGTATCCACATAAGACCGTTTCGCCCCGAACTTCCTTGCCTCGTCCTCGATCGCCTTGATCAGCCGGGTGCCGAAATCCTTGCCGCGATATTTCTGCTCGATCCAGAACCTGGATGAACAGCACCGTGGTCCAGACTTCGCCGACAATGCCGCCGACGATCTTGCCGCGCTCGCGGAGCGTGACCGCGAAGCGCTTGTATTTCTGCTTCCCCATCTTCTCGGTGTTGTAGCCGATGAGGCCGCCGAGCACCGCCTTCTTGGCCTGGCCAATGGTGCGCTCGACGGAAAGCTTTGGCATGGCCTAGCTGAGCGCCACGTTGACGGAGGATTCCGGCAGCTCCGCGTTGAAGCAGCGCTGATAGAATTCGGCCACCAGCGGCCGTTCCAGCTCGTCGCACTTGTTGAGGAAGGTGACGCGGAAGGCAAAGCCGATATCGCTGAAGATGTCGGCGTTTTCCGCCCAGGTGATCACGGTACGCGGGCTCATCACCGTGGAAAGGTCGCCATTGGCGAAGGCATTGCGCGTGAGGTCCGCCAGACGCACCATCTTGTTGACGATGTCGCGGCCTTCGGTCGTGCGATAGTGCTTCGCCTTGGCCAGCACGATCTCCACTTCCTCGTCATGACCGAGATAGTTGAGCGTGGTGACGATCGACCAGCGGTCCATCTGGCCCTGGTTGATCTGCTGGGTGCCGTGATAGAGGCCCGAGGTGTCGCCGAGGCCGACCGTGTTGGCGGTCGAGAACAGGCGGAACGCCGGATGCGGCTTGATCACCTTGTTCTGGTCGAGCAGCGTCAGGCGGCCCGAAACTTCCAGCACGCGCTGGATCACGAACATCACGTCGGGCCGGCCGGCGTCGTATTCGTCGAACACCAGCGCGATGTTGTGCTGAAGCGCCCATGGCAGGATGCCGTCACGGAATTCGGTGACCTGCTTGCCGTCCTTGACCACGATGGCGTCCTTGCCGACGAGGTCG
>JAKFVP010000004.1 GCA_021732175.1 Bradyrhizobium sp. | reverse complement strand
TCGAAATAGTCCTTGAACTTCTCGCCCTCGGTCTTCTTGCCCTTGCGCACCGCGGAGACCATCCGGCCGGCCGACCACATCTCCTCCCGGAGTTGCCCGATCAGGTCGGCATCTTCGGCAAAGCGCTCGACCAGGATGGCGCGCGCGCCTTCGAGCGCAGCAGCGCTATCCGCTACTTCCTTCTCCGCGTTGACGAAGGGCGCGGCGGCGGCCGTTGGATCCGTGTCCGGCTTCGTCAGCAGCAATTCGGCCAGCGGTTCGAGCCCGGCTTCCTTGGCGATCTCGGCCTTGGTCCGCCGCTTCGGCTTGTATGGGAGATAAATGTCTTCCAGCCGCCCCTTGCTGTCGGCGGCAAGGATGGAAGCCTCCAGCGCGGCATCGAGCTTGCCCTGCTCGCGGATCGAATCGAGAATCGCCGTGCGGCGCGCTTCGAGCTCGCGCAGATAGGTCAAGCGCTCTTCCAGCGTGCGCAATTGCGCGTCGTCGAGCGCGCCGGTGATCTCCTTGCGGTACCGCGCGATGAAAGGCACGGTCGCCCCGCCGTCGAGCAACGTCACCGTCGCCTCGACCTGCTGCTCGCGGACGCCGAGTTCCTGCGCAATCTTGCCGAAAATGTTTGCCACGCAAAAACCTTTCAACTCACCGCGGCATTCGCATCGCATCCGCGGGGACGCCGCTTATGGACCATCCCCGCGCGGCCGATCAAGGCGGCCGCGGAAACATTTTAATCTGTGGATTGAAAAGCGCGGACGCAAGGCGATCGTCCCGCTTAGCTCACCACTTCCGTCACCGGCTGCATATCGATGGCGAACGTCTCCAGGAATTTCGACGTCATGATGTAGAAGCCGACCGAGAGCTGCAGTTCGACCAGCGCAGCGGGCGACAGTTTGGCGCGGATCGCATTGAAGGTCGAATCGGTCGGCTTGTGCAGCCGGACGATCTCGTCGGTAAAGGCGAGCGCGGCGCGCTGGGTTTCGTTGAAGCAGGTCGCCTTCTCCCAGTTCTCCAGCGCCTCGTTCTGCTCGTCGGTGACGCCGACATTCTTGCCGATCCGCTTGTGGGCGACGATCTCGTACGGCGCCTGGCACAGGATGCCGGTGCGGGTGATCGCAAGCTCACGCACGATGGGATCGAGCTCGCCCTTGTGGCGGATGGCGCCGCCGAGGCGGCAGTATTGCTCGAGGTAGCTCGGCGAATGCGCCATCATACGGAAGATGTTGGCGTTGCGATTCTTGCCGAGCAGCTCCTTGGTGCGCTCGTTGTGCTTGGCGGGGTCGCTGTAGTCGATACGGGCCATTGTCTTGCCTCTCCGTCCTTGGATTTCCTGATGTTTTTGGATTTTCCGGCCCAAACGATATCCGGCGGCCGACTCCAGAGCAACACAACCGAGTCAAATTGCCGCCTCAATACTGTTTGACCTTGAGACGGTCGATATTCGCCCGAGTGGGGACTCATCAAAGGGCGGATCATCGTCGCGGGGTGTTCCGAGTAACCGATAACGATCGTCGCTGCGCGCCTTGGTGCGCCACGGTGAATCGCGCCCAAGTCTAGGGAGATAGACATGAAGGAAGCCACCAAGAGGGCGGCCTCGGAAGCGTTCGCGCAGATGCTGGCGGTGACGGCGATGCTCGTCATCGCCAGCGTCGTGTTCTATGTGCGGTGATGGTTTACCCATCGTCATTGCGAGCGAAGCGAAGCAATCCAGCTTCCTTCGCCGCCGGCAAGGAAGCTGGATTGCTTCGTCGCTCCGCTCCTCGCAATGACGGGACTTATCGGGCTTTCTCAAAATACGGGACCAATCTTCCAGCGAATTGCTTAAACCTCGCAGTCACCTTGTCGCCGATGGCGAGATCGTTGTCGCCATGCGCCATCATGCGAAAACCTTCTGAGGTATCGACCAGCAGGATGTTGTAGGGCACGTGCGCCTTCGTATCGGGCGTGGCGGCGCGGCAGACCAGCGAGGCCGCGTAGACCGTCCCCTCGCCGCTGGCGCGCTTGTCCTGCGGGTCTGCTGCACCACAGGCGGCGCAAAAACTGCGGCGGAAGTATTGCCGCGCGCCACAGGCGGCGCACTGCTGGTAGACGATGGCTTCCGCGCCCTTGGTCCAGTCCGCCAGTTTTTCGCTCATCGCACGCGCTCCAGGAACATGCTGACATGCGATGACAGCACGCCGCCATCTCCGTGCAGCAGCGCGATCGAGGCGTCGCGCACCTGGCGATTATCAGCGCGTCCTGTCATCTGCAGATGGGTTTCGACCAGATGCGCCATGGCGCCGCCGACGCCGCAATGGCCGTAGCTGAGGAGGCCGCCATGGGTGTTGAGCGGCATCTCGCCGTCGCGGTTGAAGTAACCGGCGCGCACCCTTGCAGCCGACTCGCCCCGTTTGGCGAGACCGAGGTCTTCCAGCAGCATGGCAAGCGTGATGGTGAAGCTATCGTAGACGGCGGCGTAGCGCACGTCTGATATCGCAAGGCCCGACGCGGTCTTGGCCTTGGCGATCGAAATCTCGGCTCCGAGCTCACTGAGCGCCGGTGCTGCCGTGACATGCTGATGGGTATGCGCCTGCGCGCAGCCGCGCACGCGAATGCCGGCAGCGCCCGTCGGCTCGCGGCTGATGACAACCGCGGCGCCGCCATCCGAGACCGGGCAGCAGTCCAGCAGTTTCAGCGGCTTCGCCACCGGTTTCGAAGCCATCACATCGGCAACCGTGATCGGCTCGTGAAACTGCGCGCCGGGATGGGTGCAGGCATTCGCGCGCATCAGTACGGCGAATTCGGCGAGGTCCTCCTCCGTCAACCCGTATTCATGCATGTATCTGCTGGCGACGAGGCCGTAATAGGCGGGAATGGTAGGCCCGAGCGAGACTTCGTAGTCGGGATGGCCGACCTGGGCGAGCGCCTGGATCGAGGCGTCGCGGCTCTGGCCGGTCAGCCGGTTCTCGCCGGAGACGACCAGCACGTGCTTCGCGACGCCGGCATCGACGAGGGTGTGCGCCAGCATGGTCATGGCAAGCCCCGTGGCGCCGCCGACCTGCACGGCATGGGCGTAGCTCGGGCGGATGCCGAAATGCTCGGCAAAGACGGTGGCGAGCATGATGTGCGGCGACACCGTGCTGTAGCCGCAGAGCACGCCGTCGATCTCCGAGCGCTTCAGCCCGGCATCGGCGATGGCAGACGCGGCCGCCTTGCTCATGAGATCGAGCGAGGATGAGCCTTCATGCTTGCCGTAGGATGTGAGGCCGACGCCGGTGACGTAGCTCATTGTCTCACCTCCCCTTGCAAAGGGGAGGGTCAGGGAGGGG
>JAKFVP010000001.1 GCA_021732175.1 Bradyrhizobium sp. | reverse complement strand
CCTCCATCGCCTGGCAGCAGGCGGGCTATAGCGGCCTCACCATTGCAAGCCTCTGGGTGCTCGGCGTGCTCGCCGAGATCGTGCTGTTTGCGCTCTCGCCGCGCTTCACCCTGCCGTTCGCGCTGCTGGTGGTGATTGCAGCGCTGAGCGCCGCCCTGCGCTGGGTGATCATGGCCCAGTCGCCGCCGATTGCGGTCCTCGCCGTGGTGCAGCTGGCGCATGGCCTGAGTTTTGGCCTGACCCAGGTCGGCACCATGGGCCTGGTCGCGCAGCGCGTGCCCGGCCACGTCATGGCGCGGGGGCAGGGCTATCTGGTCGCCTGCACCGGCATCGTCACCTCTACAACGGCAATCGCCTCGGGCCGGATCTATGAGAGTTTTGGCGAGGGCGTCTATTACCTGATGGCCGCCATGGCGCTGACCGCCGCCGTCATCATGTTTCTGTCGCGCCGCCGTCTCGCGGCTCACGCCGAAAGCGAGGCGTCCGGCGGCCCGTAGCAAGGGGCAGGGCGGCCGGAACCGGGGGCCCCGGCCGATGGCGGGAGGGCTTGCGGCCCGCCGCCGTTCAATTCTCGCGCCGAGGTTTGTGAACGGGCGGGAAGTCATTTTAAAGTCTGATGATTCTGAACCCGTCATCGGCTGGCCCTGACCGACAAGGGCTGGTACATGACGGATGGAAGACGAGGGGCGGCATCCACCGGTCTGGCGGGGAACCCGCGGACGGCGGCGCCGGAGATGGCAGCGGTGAACGGCGACCCGACACTGGAGCGGATTGCACGGGGCAACGGGCTTGCGCTTTGCGCGGCCGGTCCCTGGATTGCCCGCCATGCCCAGGTGCTGGAGGCGATCGTCACCGATGCCGAGAAGCTCGGCGGCAGCCGGCCCAATATCTTCATCGATGTCTCGCAGGTCTCCCGGCTCGACACCTTCGGCGCCTGGCTGATCGAGCGGCTGCGCCGCAGCCTCACCGTGCGCGGTGGCGCCGAGGCGCAGATCGCAGGGCTCTCGGCGAACTATTCCAGCCTCGTCAACGAGGTACGCCGCGTGAAGGCGGCGCCGCCCGTCGACGGCGAGCCGGTGACGATCTCGGGCATGCTCGAGGGCGTCGGCCGCAGCGTGGCTGGCATCGGCGGCACGATCTTGAGCCTGATCGACATGCTCGGCGCGGTGCTCGCCGCCGCCGGCAACGTGCTGATCCATCCGCTCAGCTTCCGCCTGACCTCGACCATCCATCACCTGGAGCAGGTGTGCTGGCGCGCGGTGCCGATCATCGTGCTGATCACTTTCCTGATCGGCTGCATCATCTCCCAACAGGGCATCTTCCATTTCCGCCAGTTCGGCGCCGACATCTTCGTCGTCGACATGCTCGGCGTGCTGGTGCTGCGCGAGATCGGCGTGCTCCTGGTGGCGATCATGGTCGCCGGCCGGTCGGGCAGCGCCTACACCGCCGAGCTCGGCTCGATGAAGATGCGCGAGGAGATCGACGCGCTGCGCACCATGGGCTTCGATCCGATCGAGGTTTTGATCCTGCCGCGCATGCTGGCGCTGGTGATCGCGCTGCCGATCCTCGCCTTTCTGGGGGCGATGGCGGCGCTCTATGGCGGCGGCCTCGTCGCCTGGCTCTATGGCGGCGTCGATCCGGAAGCTTTTCTCTTGCGCCTGCGCGACGCCATCTCGATCAATCATTTCGTGGTCGGCCTGATCAAGGCGCCGGTCATGGCCGCCGTCATCGGCATCGTCGCCTGCGTCGAGGGACTCGCGGTGCAGGGCAGCGCCGAGTCGCTCGGCCAGCACACGACGTCGTCTGTCGTGAAGGGCATCTTCTTCGTGATCGTGATGGACGGCGTGTTCGCGATCTTCTTTGCCGCGATCGGGATGTAACCATGGCGCTTCAACCAGCCTCCGACGCCATCATCCGGGTCCGCGACATCACGGTCCAATTCGGCAATACGCGGATCCTCGACGGGCTCAATCTCGATGTGAAGCGCGGCGAGATCCTCGGCTTCGTTGGCCCTTCCGGCGCGGGCAAATCGGTGCTGACCCGCACCATCATCGGCCTCGTGCCGAAGATCGCGGGACGGATCGAAGTGTTCGGCGTCGATCTCGATGCGGCCGATGCCAATCAGCGCCGCGGCGTGGAGCGGCGCTGGGGTATCCTGTTTCAGCAGGGCGCGCTGTTCTCCTCGCTGACCGTGCGGCAGAACATCCAGTTTCCGGTGCGCGAATATCTCGATGTTTCGCAGCAACTGCTCGACGAGATCATGGTCGCCAAGCTCGTGATGGTGGGCCTCAAGCCCGAGGTCGCCGACCGCTATCCGTCGGAACTCTCCGGCGGCATGATCAAGCGCGTGGCGCTGGCGCGGGCGCTGGCGCTCGATCCGGAACTGGTGTTCCTGGACGAGCCGACTTCGGGCCTCGATCCGATCGGCGCGGGCGATTTCGACGAGCTGGTGCGCACCCTGCAGCGCACTTTGGGCCTGACCGTTTTCATGGTAACCCACGACCTCGACAGCCTTTACACGGCATGTGACCGTATCGCCGTTTTGGGGAACGGGAAGATCATTGCCGCAGGGTCGATTGCCGACATGAAGGCCTCGCAGCATCCCTGGTTGAACCAGTACTTTAACGGCAAGCGTGGCCGCGCCGTGGTGGTTTAGGAGCATTCGATGGAGACCCGGGCGAACTATGTCCTGATCGGCGCCTTCACGCTGGCGGTGATCGCGGCTGCGTTCGGCTTCGTGCTCTGGTTCCAGAGCCTGCACACCACCAAGCAGCGCAGCCCGCTGCGCGTGGTTTTCGAGGGCCCGGCGTCGGGCCTGCGCAATGGCGGCAGTGTCAATTTCAACGGTATCAGGATAGGGGAAGTCATCTCCGTGAAGCTCGACAACCCGCGACGGGTTGTCGCGCTGGCCATGGTCGAGAACAAGGCCCCGATCCGCAAGGACACGCTGGTGGGTCTCGAGTTCCAGGGCCTCACCGGCGTTGCCGCGATCTCGCTGAAGGGCGGCGAGGAAGCCGCGCCTCCGGTGCCGCTGGACGAGGACGGCGTGCCGGTGCTGACCGCCGATCCCAACGCGCTGCAGGACGTCACCGAGGCGATCCGCGCCACCTTGCAGAACGTCAACCGACTCGTCGCCGACAACCAGCAGTCGATCAAGAACTCGCTGCATAATCTCGAAACCTTCACCGGCGCGCTGTCGCGCAACTCGGAGAAGATCGACAACATCATGGCCCGCGTTGACGGCGTGATGGGCAAGGCGGACAGCCTGATGCTCGGGCTGAACTCGATCGGCGGCGGCGCCACC
>JAKFVP010000181.1 GCA_021732175.1 Bradyrhizobium sp. | reverse complement strand
CGAGCCGGTGACGCTGTCGGCATAGAGCACCACCTTGCCGTCGACATTGCGCGCGGCGCGGCCGATGGTCTGGATCAGCGAGGTCTCGCTGCGCAGAAAACCTTCCTTGTCGGCGTCGAGGATCGCGACCAGCGCGCATTCGGGAATGTCGAGGCCCTCGCGCAAGAGGTTGATGCCGACCAGCGCATCGAAGGCGCCGAGGCGAAGGTCGCGGATGATCTCGATGCGCTCGATGGTGTCGATATCAGAGTGCATGTAGCGCACGCGAATGCCCTGCTCATGCAGATATTCGGTGAGGTCCTCCGCCATCCGCTTGGTCAGCACCGTGATCAGCGAGCGATAGCCGGCTTGCGCTGTCGCGCGTACCTCGCCCACGAGATCGTCGACCTGGGTGCGGGCAGGGCGAATGTCCACGGGCGGATCGATCAGCCCGGTCGGGCGGATGACCTGCTCTACGAACACGCCGCCGCTTTCGTTCAGCTCCCAGCCGCTCGGCGTCGCCGAGACTGCGACCGTCTGCGGGCGCATCATGTCCCATTCCTCGAAGCGCAGCGGGCGGTTGTCCATGCAGGAGGGCAGGCGGAAGCCGTATTCGGCCAGCGTCGCCTTGCGGCGGAAGTCGCCGCGGAACATGCCGCCGATCTGCGGGATGGTGACGTGACTCTCGTCGGCGAACACCAGCGCATTATCCGGCACATATTCGAACAAGGTTGGCGGCGGCTCGCCGGGGCGGCGTCCCGTGAGGTACCGCGAATAGTTCTCGATGCCGGCGCAGCTTCCGGTGGCTTCCATCATTTCCAGATCGAAGGTGGTGCGCTGCTCCAGCCGCTGCGCTTCCAGCAGGCGTCCCTGGTTATGCAGCTCGTCGAGCCGCAGCTTCAATTCGCTCTTGATCGACTTGATCGCCTGCACAAGCGTCGGACGCGGCGTCACATAGTGCGAATTGGCGTAGATCTTGATGAATTCGAGCTCGTCCTGCTTGTGGCCGGTGAGCGGATCGAATTCCTCGATATTCTCCACGGTGTCGCCGAACAAATTCACGCGCCAGGCGCGGTCCTCATAGTGCGCCGGGAAGATGTCGATGACGTCGCCGCGGACGCGGAAGGTGCCGCGAGTAAAGTCAGCTTGGGTGCGCTTGTACTGCAGCGCCACGAGGTCGGCGATCAATTGCCGCTGGTCGATGCGTTCGCCCTTCTTCAGCGCGAAGGTCATTGCGGTGTAGGTCTCGACCGAGCCGATACCGTAGATGCAGGATACGGACGCGACGATGATGACGTCGTCGCGCTCGAGCAGCGCGCGCGTCGCCGAGTGGCGCATGCGGTCGATCTGCTCGTTTATGGAGGAGTCCTTCTCGATATAGGTGTCGGTGCGGGGGACGTAGGCTTCCGGCTGGTAGTAGTCGTAATAAGAGACGAAGTACTCGACGGCGTTGTCGGGAAAGAAATTCTTGAACTCGCCATAGAGCTGCGCGGCCAGCGTCTTGTTCGGCGCCAGGATCAGCGCCGGGCGCTGCGTCGCCTCGATCACCTTGGCCATGGTGTAGGTCTTGCCGCTTCCGGTGACGCCGAGCAGCACCTGGGTGCGGTCGTTGCGGTTTATGCCTTCCACCAGTTCGGCGATCGCGGTCGGCTGGTCGCCCTTGGGCTGGTATTCCGATTTGATCTCGAAGCGCACGCCGCCTTCGGATTTTTCCGGGCGCGGCGGGCGGTGCGGCGTCCACACTTTCAGCGAGCCGTCGTCCTTGCGGAATTCCGGGCGGCCGTCGCGGATCAGATTCTCCAGCGCCTCGGCGGTCGCCTTGACGCCGAGCGCTTCCATCTTGTTGCGCGGCGGGCGCGCCAGCTCGGCTTCGTCATCCTCCGCGGTCGGCAATCCCAATTGCCGCGCCAGTTCCGGATCCAGCGTCGGGATCGTCGCCGCCGTGCCGTAATTGGCCTGCGGGGCTTCCTCAAAACCTTCGCGCGCGGCATCGCGTTTGCCGACATCCTCCTGCGTGCCGCGCGTGGAAGCGCGCGCACGGTGCGCCGCGGCCTCGCCGCTGGAGCGGCGGTCCCAGGAATTATCCGGCGGCGGCTGCAGGCCCGTGCCCGAGCCGAGCCCCGCATCGCCGCGGTTGATCGCGGGATTGAGCAGTTCGGCCAGCGCCGGCCCGATCGGCTGAACGTCGGGGCGGTGTGCTTTGGATTTCGGGGTCTTGCCGGGCTTTTTGGGAGCGTCAGGTTTCTTCGCCATGCGGCGAATATGGGATGCTTCCGCCATGCAGGAAAGGGCAAACGCCGCGGGTTCCGCCGGGCGTCACGATGCTGTCAGCAGATGGCAGTACCGCGCCGCTGCGCAACGGTGCCGCCCGGGCGACTCACGCCACGGGCGCGGCCGCCGGCTCGACGATATCCAGATGGATGCCGCCGCAGCGGGTGCAGCGCAGGGTCCAGTATTCGCAGCCGCCGCGCCCGATGCGGCCCGGGATGATCTTCAGCACCACGAGGCCGGCGCTGCATTGCGGACAGGCTGACAGCGCCGGGGTGGCGTTCGCGCTCGGCTCGGCTTCAATTCGCGGCATGCAAGGCTCCGTTGGAAATCCCCTGGCTGCGCAGCCCGAAGCGGTCGATATGGCTCTTGGCGTCCGCAATCGCCGCTTCCCGGTCGTGCCAGGCAAAGCCGACGTCGAGGGCGGCAAAGGCGATGCCGTCGATCACGAGCGGCTGCTGGTCGGACCGGCGGATCCGCGCGTGCCACAGGCCTCTGCCGGCCTCGAAGGATTCGATGTCAAAACCGTCATACAAGCAGGTCATCTCCGGCTCCGCGCTCTCTGGGATTCGCATGAGAACACGGGCCGCGGGATTTGCTTGTGAAGCCGCTCACAAAGTCGCGTTAAAATTGTAACTTTCGCCCTGTCAGCCGGCGCGCGCCGCCTTGCGGCGCCCGGCGGGTTCGGCGGCCGCGCGCATGATCCAGCGGCGGAACGCGGCGAAATCGCGCTGTTCGGTGCGGAAAGGGCGATAGACGAGGTACCAGCGCATGCCCTTGGGCACGCTGAGTCCGAACGGCGCCACCAGCCTTCCTGCGGCAAGGTCGTCGTCGATATAGGGCCGGATGCCCATGGCAATGCCGAGCCCGTCGATCGCGGCTTGCAGCGCCTGGCCGTAGAACTCGAATTCCGGCCCGCGCGCGGTGAGTCGCGGCACCTGCGCCGCCTTCAGCCACAGCGGCCAGTCGTCGGGCGAATGCGCCACCCGCAGCAGGCTCGGCCCCTTCAGATCGCCCGGCCGCTTCAGGGGCGCGGCGAGGCGCGGCGCGCATACCGGGGTG
>JAKFVP010000113.1 GCA_021732175.1 Bradyrhizobium sp. | reverse complement strand
TCGAACACGACCCCGAGGAAGCGGCCCGCGTTCGCATCAATCTCTTGCGGGAGATTGCGGCGAACGGCGAGTTGCTGGTCGCCACTCACATGCCGTTCCCGTCCATCGGCCATGTAGCGGTCGCCGGCGACGCCTTCCGCTGGGTGCCGGCGATCTGGGACTACTGACCACTTGCCGGGCCAGATCCGAACCAAACGTTACGGCCGCGCTTCGATTCATGAAGCGCGGCCGGATCCTGAACTAAGGCTCACGCCCGGTATTCGGTCCTGTCGGTGCCGCGATAGAGCACCTTGAGCTGCTCGTCGGTGACCGCCTTGTGGAAGGCCAGCGCTTCGGGCTCGAGCTCGCGCTTCGGCACATAGGACGGCTCGAAGTGCCTGTAGGTGTCCTTGCCGCGCACCAGCGTCGCCCAGTCGCGTTGTCCGACCGCCTGCTTCAACCGGGTCGGGATGTAACGGATCGCGAGACCGATGCGCCGTTCGTCGGAACGGTTGGGCTCCGAGCCGTGGAACAGCAGCACGTGATGCAGCGAGGCCTGGCCGGGCTTCAGCTCGGCGAACACCGCCTGCGACTCGTCGACCTTGACCGCGATCTCCTGGCCGCGGGTCAAAAGGTTGTTCTGGTCGAACGTGTCCTCATGCTGGACCTGCTGCTTGTGAGTGCCGGCCACGAACTTCATGCAGCCGGACACCTTGTTGGCCGGCGACATCGCCACCCACGCGGTCGCGACATCGGAGGAATCCAGCCCCCAATAGGTCGCGTCCTGATGCCAGGACACGAAACCGGGATCGCGCGCCTCCTTGATGAAGAAGCTGGTGTTCCAGCACAGGATATCCGGGCCCAATATGTCCTCGATCGCGTCGAGGATTTTGGGATGGCGGATCATCTCGTCGATCCAGGGAAACAGCACGTGGCTGCGGTGGCGCATCTCGCCCTGGATCGGACCGCCGGTCCGCGCCTCGTATTCCTCGAGCTTGCCGCGGAAATCGGCGACCTCGCTCTGGGTCAAGACGTCGACCGGGAAATGATAGCCGCGCTGCTGGTAATTCTTGACCTCGCTCTCGCTGAGCACTTTCGTCATGCGTCCTCCGGCATTCTCTTTTTGATTGTGGCGGGGAGGGTAACGCGGACAAACGCCCTGTCCATCCCTGGACAGTTTCGGGCCGGGCTTGCCGAATCGGCGGTTGACTCGGGAAGGGCCGCGGATAGAAGACAAAATCTGAAGATTAATGGTCGGAGTGGCAGGATTCGAACCTGCGACCCCTGCTTCCCGAAAGCAGTGCTCTACCGGGCTGAGCCACACTCCGACTAGGAACGCGGCTTATAGCCTTGCGCTTTGGCCACCGCAAGAAGCGGAATTGAGGAATTTTATCCTAGTGAATCCGACCCTTGAAACCCGGATTTTGCCCGCCGGCGAGGCTGCGGTGGCCGCGGCCGCGCGGACGCTCGCGGCCGGCGGCCTCGTCGCCTTCCCGACCGAGACCGTCTACGGCCTCGGGGCCGACGCCGCCAACCCCACCGCGATCGCCCATCTCTACGCGGCCAAGGGCCGGCCCGCCTTCAACCCGCTGATTGCCCATGTCAGCGACCTCGCAGCGGCGCGGAAAATCGCGCGCTTCGATGCGGCTGCGGAGAAATTGGCACATGCGTTCTGGCCGGGGCCGCTGACCCTGGTGCTGCCGAAGGCGGACGGCTGCGTCGTCGCCGATCTCGCCACCGCAGGGCTCGACACCGTGGCCGTGCGCGTCCCCGCCCACGCGGTGGCGCGCGAGATCCTGCGCGCGTTCGGCGGACCTGTCGTGGCGCCATCGGCCAATCTTTCCGGTCACGTCTCGCCAACGACGGCGGCGCATGTCGACAGCGATCTCGCAGGACGGATCGATCTGATCGTCGATGGCGGCCCGGTCGAGGTCGGCGTCGAATCCACCATCGTCGGCTGCTTCGATTCTCCGATGCTGCTGCGCCCCGGCGGCGTGCCGCGCGAAGAGATCGAGCGCGCGCTCGGCCGCGCGCTGGCGCAGCCGCCGCAGGAGATCGAAAGCGACAGCGCGCAGCCGCTCGCGCCCGGCATGCTCGCCTCGCACTACGCGCCGCGCACGCGCGTGCGGCTCCAAGCTGACAGCGTCGAGCGCGGCGAAGCGCTGCTGGCGTTCGGATTGCACCGATTGCACGGAGCCGATAACGCAGTTGCAATGCTGAATCTCTCCGAGCGCAGCGATCTCGATGAAGCCGCCGCCAACCTTTTCGGTTATCTTCGCAGCCTCGATGCCAAGGGAGCCAGGACCATCGCCGTGATGCCGATCCCGAACGAAGGATTGGGCGAAGCCATCAACGACCGGCTGCGCCGCGCGGCGGTGGGACGAGCATGACGCCGACCCGAAGGGCCGCGTTAGCGCAAAGTGGGAACCGGTTTTCGGAAAAGGTCATGCTCAAAAGAAGAGACTGAAGAGATCAAGGAAGAGAAGACGTGAACATCGTCCAGCAGACCGTGCCGCCGCTGTCGAAAGAGTTGATCGCGAAATTCCGCGCCATCGTCGGCGACAAATACGCCGTGACCGATCAGGCCGACATCGCGCCGTACACGACCGAAGAGCGCGATTTGTTTCGCGGCCGCTCGCCGCTGGTGCTGCGTCCGGGCTCGACCGCCGAAGTCGCCGCCATCTGCAGACTCGCCAACGAGCATCGCATTGCGCTGGTGCCGCAGGGCGGCAACACCGGCCTCGTCGGCGGCCAGACGCCGCACAATGGCGAGGTCGTCGTCTCCTTGCGCCGCCTCGACAAGATCCGCGACGTCGACACCGCGTCGAACACCATGACCTGCGAAGCCGGCGTGATCCTGCAGGTGGCACAGCAGCGCGCCGCTTCCGTCGACCGCCTGTTCCCACTGTCGCTCGGCGCCGAAGGCAGCTGCACCATCGGCGGCAATCTCTCCACCAATGCCGGCGGCACGGCAGCCCTCGCCTATGGCGTGGCGCGCGAGATGGCGCTCGGCGTCGAAGTCGTGCTCGCCGACGGCCGCGTGCTCAATGCGCTGTCGAAACTGAAAAAGGACAACACCGGTTACGATCTGCGCAATCTCTTCATCGGCGCGGAAGGCACGCTCGGCATCATCACCGCGGCGACCCTGAGGTTGTTTCCGAAGCCGAACGCAGTCGAGACCGCCTATGTCGGCCTGAAGTCGCCGGCGCAGGCGCTGAAGCTTCTGGAGATCGCGCAGAACGAAGCGGCCGGCAGCCTGACCAGTTTCGAGCTGCTCGCCGACATCGCGGTCGATTTCTCGATCCGCCACGGCATCGGCGTGCGCGATCCCCTGACGTCAAAA
>JAKFVP010000034.1 GCA_021732175.1 Bradyrhizobium sp. | reverse complement strand
GAGATGGCGCCGCCGGTCGCGGTCAGCACGCCCGTGATCAGGTTGAAGGTCGTGCTCTTGCCGGCGCCGTTGGGACCGATCAAAGCGACGATCTCGCGGGCCTGCACGTCGAACGAGACGTCGTTGACCGCGATGACGCCGCCGAACTGTTTGCGCGCCTTGTCGACATGCAGCAGCACGGATGGTTCGGTCGGGGAGCGCACGCGCGCCGGCAGCGTCAGCGCCGTGTCGGGATGCTTGCGGCCGAACTTGAACGGCAACCAGGACATCAGCCATGGCCATACGCCAGTCGGTGCAAGCTGCAATAGCAGCACCAGCAGGATGCCGAACACGATGGTCTCAAGCTGCGCCTTGCCGCCGAAAATATACGGCAAGTAGCTCTGCAGCACTTCTTTCAGCACCACGACAATGCCGGCGCCCAGCACGGCGCCCCAGACATAGCCGGCGCCGCCGACCACGGCGATGAAGAGATATTCGATGCCGGCATGGGCGCCGAACGGCGTCGGCGTTACCGCGCGCTGGAAATGCGCATAGAGCCAGCCGGAGAGGCCCGCGAGCACGGCGGCATAAATGAACACCAGCAGCTTGGCGCGCGGCGTCTGCACCCCAAACGCTTCCGCCGCAATATGGCCGCGGCGCAGCGCGCGGATGGCGCGGCCGGTGCGGGAGTCCAGCAGGTTCATCGACAGCACGGCGGCGATCAGCACCGCGGTCCAGATCACGAAATAGATCGTGTAGGGATCGAGCATCCTGACCGATCCGATCGACAGTGGCGGGATGTTGGAGATGCCGTCATTGCGGCCGATGAATTCGAGCTTGCTGAACAGATAGAACAGGCCGATGCCCCAGGCGATGGTTCCGAGCGGCAGGTAATGCCCTGACAGCCGTACGGTGATGATGCCGAGGATCACGGCGGCAATGCCGCTGACGATCAGCGAAGCGGGCAGCGTCAGCCAGGGCGAGACGCCATAGGCGGTCGTCAGCACGGCCGTGGTGTAGGCGCCGAAACCGCAGAAGGCGGCCTGTCCGAACGAGGTGAGGCCGCCGACGCCGGTCAGGAGCACCAGCCCCATCGCGACCAGCGCGGCGAGGCCGATATTGTCGAGCAGCACGATCCAGAACGGCGGCATGCCGGGGATCAGCGGGATCGCAGCCATCACGGCGGCGAAGACGAGGGGGGGCCAGCGGTTCATCGTCAGTCTCCCTCCTCCTCGACGGCGGGCGCGGCGAGCGAGCGCAGCACCAGCACCGGGATGATCAGGGTGAAGACGATGACTTCCTTGAAATTGGAGGCGTAGAACGAGGAGAACGATTCCACGGTGCCGACGATCAGCGCCGCGACGGCGGTGAGGGGGTAACTGACCAAACCTCCGATGATCGCGGCGATAAAGCCCTTCAGCCCGATCAGGAAGCCGGTGTCGTAATAGAGCGTGGTGATCGGCACGATCAGGATGCCGGAGATGGCGCCGATCACGGCGGCGAGCAGGAATGCGATCTGGCCCGACAGCGTGGTGCGGATGCCGACCAGCCGAGCGCCCAGCCGGTTGACGGCGGTGGCGCGCAGCGCCTTGCCCATCAGCGTGGTGCCGAAGAACAGCCACAGCGCCACGATGAAGGCGATGGTGACGACATAGACCGCGATGCTCTGGCCGGTGAAACGCAGATCGCCCACCGTAAAGGCCGCGGTCGACAGCGGCGGACCTCGTAAACCCTCGGCGCCGAAGAACACGAGGCCAAGCCCCTGCAGCGCCAGATGGCAGCCGACGGAAGCGATCAGCAGCACCAGCACGGAGGTGTGCGCCAGCGGCTGGAAGGCGAGGCGGTAGAGATAGAGGCTGATCGCCGCAACGATCAGCAGCGCCAGCACGATGTTGACCGCGATCGGCGTCTTCGGCCCGACCAGGAGGTAGGTGAGCGCAAGCAGGGCCGCGGGGAACACGACGTTGAGGGCGAGGCTGCGGCCGATCTTCTTCAAATGCAGCGCGCGGCGCATGGCGAACAGATCGAGGACGAAGGCGGCAATGCCCATGGCCAACGCCAGCCACACCGTGCCCGGCACATTGCCCGCGCACATCATCGCGTAGCTCAGCGCGCCGAAGGTGACGAACTCGCCCTGCGGAATCAGGATGACGCGGGTCACCGCGAACACCAGCACCAGCGCCAGCCCGAGCAGCGCGTAGATCGCGCCATTGGTAATGCCGTCCTGGATCAGGAACAGCATGATTGTCGTATTCAAGACCGGACGCTCCCCCTCAACGCCTCCGGCGGGTCGCGGCCTGCGCGCCCCGTCCATCCCAAATTTGGCCGGTTGAAATTTACCGGCATTTGATATATTGGATAACAATTATCGAATATAACCTCAAGGGCCGAACGGCCCTTGTGTCCCCAGGGGCCATTTCTAGCGGGATTGCGAGCTGCGAGCGATGACTGTTTCCAAGACTGCAGGCGTCGAGGCCGCCAAGCCGGCCCGCCCGCCCCGCAAGGAGAACGGCGAGGGCCCGGATGAGGTTTCCGCCCTGCAGCTCGGCGAGCTCTCGGAACTGCTGGGCTATTCCCTGAAGCGGGCGCAGCTCAAGGTATTCGAGGACTTCCTCAATTGCGTCGCGCCGCTGCAGCTGACGCCGGCCCAGTTTTCCGTGCTGCTGCTGCTCGACCGCAACCCCGGCCGCAACCAGACCGAGATCGCCAACACGCTCGGCATCCTCCGGCCGAATTTCGTGTCGATGCTGGACGGGCTGGAGAGCCGCGACCTTTGCGCGCGGATGCGCTCCACCAACGACCGCCGCTCGCACATCCTGGCGCTGACCGAGAAGGGCCGCGCGGTGCTGGCGCGTGCCAAGAAGCTGGTCGCCAGCAAGCACGAGGCGCGGCTCAACGAGTTGCTCGGTCCCGAGGGTCGCGCGGCGCTGCTGGATATGCTGGCAAAGATCGCGCGGGAGTTTTGAAGTTATCCCCTCATCCTGAGGAGCCGGACAAAATGACCTGCGTCATGGCCGGGCTTGTCCCGGCCATCCACGTCTTTCTTGACTGGCAGAGAACAAGCGCGTGGATGTCCTGGACAAGCCAGGGCATGACGAGTTGAATTAGGGAAGGCGCCTTGCGCCACCGCAGAATCCCGCTTGTCGTCGCGGCGCGGCAGGCGCGACAGAAACAGCCGCTCGATCTCGGCAACCGGCAGCGGTTTCGAGAACAGATATCCCTGCATCTCGGTGCAGCCGACGGCGGCGATCTTGTCGAGCTGTTCGGCGGTCTCGACGCCCTCGGCGGTGGCGGCCATGCCCATGCCGTTCGCCAGCGCTGCCACCGCGCGCACGATATAGAGCGAGCCGGCA
>JAKFVP010000214.1 GCA_021732175.1 Bradyrhizobium sp. | reverse complement strand
GTCTCGATCCTTGCTCAGGCAGTCGGCCGCCTTCTCGTATTTCAGCGCGTAGCTCTCGATGAAGGCGTCGAACGCCAGCTCGGCGGCGACCTTCGTTTCAGCCATCCAGATCTCCTGCAACGCGCGTTTGGCTTTCGGCTGCTGGCTCTTCGGCAGCTTGGCGAGCACGTTTGCAGTCTTGTGCACCCAGCAGCGCTGCTCGCGCGTTTTCGGCCAGACCTCGCCGGCGGCTTTCCAGAAGCCGAGTGCGCCATCGGCGATGACGAGCCGCGGAGGCACGTCGAGCCCGCGCCGCTTCAGATCAAGCAGCAGATCGCGCCAGTCGTGCGCGCTCTCGCGGGCACCATCGGTGAAGCCGACCAGTTCCTTGCGGCCTTCCGGCGTCGCACCGATCAGCACGAGGATGCACTGCTTTTCGTCCTCGAGCCGCGCCTCCAGATGGATGCCATCGGCCCAGATGTAGACGTAGCGCTTCGCCGACAGATCGCGCCTCTGCCACGCGGTGTGCTCGTCGAGCCAGCCATCCTTCAGGCGACCGATGGCGGATGCCGACAACCCGGCAGCATCCTTGCCGAGCAGCGCAGCCAGCGCCTCCGAGAAGTCACCGGTCGAGATACCCTTCAGGTAAAGGATCGGCAGCAGCGTCTCGATCGACTTCGAACGGCGCATGTAGGGTGGCAGGATCGACGGAGAGAACCGGATGCGGTCGGGATCGATGGCGTCCGCCTCGCGATCACGCACACGTGGCTGGCGGACAGCGACTGGACCGATACCGGTCATCACCTCGCGCTCCGGCAGGTGACCGTGGCGTACGACGCGCTGGTGGCCGTCCGCGGTCTTCAAATCGGCATGTTTGCCGAGAAAGTCCGCGACCTCGGCCTCGACCGCCTGGGCGAGAAGGGCACGTGCCCCGTTGCGCAAGACTTCTGTGAGTTGATCAGCGACGTTTCCTGGCTGAATCAGCTTGATGATGTTATCCTTGGACACGGCATATCGCTCCTTCGGTGGAGAAGTGGAGGCGTCAAGCACCCCCACGATATGCCGCCTTTCCGATTCCCACCGTCACCAACTTTCGGCGATAGCTCCTCGATACACGAGCGGTGGGTGTGCGCCAGTACTTGATACCGGGCTATGCGACGACGCCAACCGTATCGCCTACGACTTTCTCGTAAACTCACATCCTGCCGTGGTGCTGCTTCATGCGAAGTGGGGGAGCAGTAAAGATTTGAAGAAACTGCGCACGACAATTGCTCAGCTAAAGTCAATCGGTGTCCCCCGTATTGTAATCTTAGGCGCTGTTCCCGTTTGGAAGCGGCCATTGCCGCGAACGTTGGTCCACTACTACCGCTTGGAGCGGGCTATCCCCGAACGGATTGCCAACAGTGCATTCGGCATAACCGAGGACGCCGAATTGATGGCCTTCAGTAAAGCGGAGGGCATCGAATACATCTCCGCGTGGCAGACACTGTGCAAGTCCGAAGGATGCCTCACGCGAGTCGGTCCGGCGGGAAGCGACGTATTAACAACCGATACCGTCCACCTGTCGGAGCAAGGTGCGCGATACCTAATTGATGCGATCAGCGAGCAGTTGGCGCTGCCCTAGTGTAGTTATCGATAGCAGCGATGCTTCCGACACTCCAACTGGCCGTCGCGCTCAGGAGCGCAATTGCCCTCCAAAGCGCGACACCTTCTCCCAAAAGTGGAGAAGGGAAGGAAGGTACTACCCCGCGCCGACGGCCTTTTTGCGCCAGGCCAAATGCACGGCACAGCCGCAGCCGGGCGGATGCGAGGCGATATCGTTGGCGGGCACCGCCGTCGGCGCCTGCGTCGGCATGGCGTCCTTGACGGCGCGGTCTGCCGCGGATTGATCCTGTATGGGGATGTAGTTGAGGATCGGCGCCAGCCAGCGCTCGACCTCGGCCACCGTCATGCCCTTGCGCGCGGCATAGTCCTCGACCTGGTCGCGCTCGATCTTGCCGACACCGAAATAGAAGCTCTCGGGGCTGGAGAAGTAGAGACCCGACACCGACGAGCCCGGCCACATCGCAAAGCTCTCGGTCAGCTTCACGCCGGCGGTGTTTTCCGCATCGAGCAGCGCAAACAGCGTCGCCTTCTCGGTATGATCGGGCTGCGCGGGATAGCCCGGTGCCGGGCGGATGCCCTGATACTTTTCCAGGATCAGCTCGTCCGCCGGCAGCGCCTCGTCAGGCGCATAACCCCAGAACTCCTTGCGCACGCGCTGATGCATGCGCTCGGCAAAGGCTTCCGCCAGCCGGTCGGCCAGCGCCTTGCACAGGATCGAGGAATAATCGTCATTGGCGTTCTTGAAGCGGTCGGCCACGGCGTCCTCGCCGATTCCTGCTGTCACCACGAAGCCGCCGATATAATCGGGCACGCCGCTCGACGTCGGCGCGATGAAATCCGAGAGCGCAGCGTTGAAACGGCCCTCGCGCTTCTCCAGCTGCTGGCGCAGCGTGTGCAGGGTCGCGATCTCTTGCTTGCGCGCCTCGTCTGCGTAAAGCACGATGTCGTCGCCTTTGGCGTTGGCCGGCCAGAAGCCGATGGTGGCGCGCGCCTTGAACCATTTCTCCTGGATGATCAGGTCCAGCATCTTGCGCGCATCGTCATAAAGCGAGCGGGCGACTTCGCCGACCTTGGGATCGCCAAGGATGGCCGGGAAACGCCCGGTCAGTTCCCAGGTCTGGAAGAACGGCGTCCAGTCGATGTACTGGGCCAGTTCCGCGAGATCGTAGTCGTCAAAGCTCTTGATACCGAGGAAGGACGGCTTCTTCGGCGGCGCCTTCGAAAAATCGACCGGCACCGCATTGGCGCGAGCCGCCGAAAGCGTGAGCCGCTTCTTGTCGGCCTGGGCGCGGAAATGCGCCGCGGAGATTTTTGCGTATTCGGTGCGGATGTCGGCCGCAAACGCATCCTTCTTCTCGGGCGAGAGCAGAGCGGACGCGACGCCGACCGCGCGGCTGGCGTCGTTGACATGCACGACAGGCCCGCCCTTGTAGTTCGGGTCGATCTTCACGGCCGTGTGCACACGGCTGGTGGTGGCGCCGCCGATCAAGAGCGGCATCTTCATGCCGTGGCGCTCCATCTCGCCGGCCAGGAAGCTCATCTCGTCCAGCGACGGCGTGATCAGGCCGGACAGGCCGATGATGTCGGCATTCTCCGCCTTCGCCGTCTCAATGATCTTCGCAGCCGGCACCATCACGCCGAGGTCGATCACCTCGAAATTGTTGCACTGCAGGACGATGCCGACGATGTTCTTGCCGATGTCGTGGACGTCGCCCTTGACGGTGGCGAGCACGATCTTGCCGGCGCCGCTGTTGCTGCCG
>JAKFVP010000115.1:801-3356 GCA_021732175.1 Bradyrhizobium sp. | reverse complement strand
GTACTTCAGCACCCGCGCGCCGATCAGCGCGCCGAGCGCCGCAACGAGCGCGGTCGCCAGCGTGTACCAGGTCGCGACGAACAGCGGCGAGTCATCGGTACAGTGCGAGGCGTAAAGCGTCGCAGCGAGCCCCGCCGACAACAAGCCCGCGATCGCCCCCGACAGCGCAGGCCGCGACGGCGCGCCATGGCGCAGGCCCATCAGGGCGGCGATCAGGAGCGGCAGCGACAGCACCGGGATCGAGACCATGCAGTATCGCGAATTGTTGCCGATCAGGCGCGTCATCATCGGCGCGCGCTGCGGCATCATCATCTCGCCGCCGATGCCGGCGACCAGCAGGCCCGCCGGGATCAGCAGGTACCAGCCGAACCCGCGCAGCGAGGCTTCCGGCCGCGACAGATGCAGGGCGACCGCAACGGCCGAGATCGCCAGCGCCAGCGTCACCGCGAATTTCAGGTCGAAGAACGGATTGCGCATCGCCGTCATGACATCCGGGCGCACGCCGAGCTCGGCGAAGAAGATCAGCAGCGACACCGGAGCCGCCGCCAGCAGCGCCAGCATCAGCACCTGGCGAACGGAGCGGACCGGTTGCGAATTGTCGGCCGCAAGGCTGCGAATGAGCTGTTCGGTGTCCATTCTCACTGTTCCTTCAGCCTGGCCGTCAGGCTTGCCAGCCCGCGATGCAGCGCCACCCGCACCGCGCCCTCGCTCATCGACAGCCGCTTGGCGGTGTCCTTGATCGAGGCGCTCTCGACCGCAATCGACTGCAGCACGTCGCGCTGGCGCGCCGGCAGCGTCTGCAACTGGGCGGTCACCTCGCCCGCGGGCACCGTCTCAGGCGGCGCCTCGCCAGCCAGCGATTCGGCGAAATCGTCGATGTCGACGAAGATGCGGCGGCCGCGGCGGCGCAGCGAATCGATCAGCTTGTTGCGGGCAATGGCGAACAGCCAGGGCGCGAACGGGGCGTTGGTGTCCCAGGTGTGACGCTTCAAATGCACTGCCAGCAAAATGTCCTGCACGATGTCCTCGGCCTGATCGACCGGTTGCCCTGCTCGCGACAGGCCGCGGCGCGCCGCGGCCCGCAGCACAGGCGTGACGCTCCTGAGCAGGCGATGATAAGCCCCATCGTCGCCTGAAATGGCCAGCCGCATCAGGCCGGTCCACTCGTCCTCACGTTCGCGCAACCCGCGCTCCACCAGACATTTCGGTCGATCTTTCAATTTGTTACGCCGTCGACCTCAGATCACGAACTCGTGATCGTAGGTCGAAGACGCGCGGGAAGGCAGCGGCCGGCCAAGGGAATCGGCGAGCTGCCGTCAGGCCGCCAAGCAGGCTCATAACATCGATTGCGACTGTTAGCACCGGGTCGGGGAACCCGGCTCTTGTGGGTCGGCACAAGCGCGCCGCTTCCCACCCGATACGGCAGGGCCACTGCCGCGATTTCGCCCGGTGTTGCCCGAAGATTCCCATTTTCCGCCGCGCTGCGAACACGCAGCAAAGGTCTCACTTCGTTCCGGGCGCGGGGCAATTGGGGAGACTGGCAATGACCATCAAAGCCGGCGGGCGCGTGGCGTTGATAGCGGCCACGGGGCTGCTTGCGTGTGTGGTAGGCGTGAGTTGGACGGTGGCGGCTTGCAGCGCGGCCGAACAGAAGTCCGAGCAAGTCAGCACGTCGAAGAAGGTGAAGCAGGTGCGCTATTACAAGCGCCATGCACACCGGAAGTATGTGCGTACGGCGCAAAAATCCTCCGAAGAGAAGAAGCCCGGGATCGAGCTCGCCGCAGCCGGCGCAGCCAGCGAACTTCCGGTTTCCGTCGCCAACGCCAATGCCCGCATGGGCGGCGACGTCTTCGCGAGTGACGCAGCACCGGCCATGACCGCCCGCGCCAATGCGCTTCTGAGCAACGATCCGCCGGCGGACCAGCAGGGCAGCGTCACCACCATGCAGATGGTGGAGGCCGACCAGCTCAACGACGCCGACAAGACGCTGCAGGAAACAACGCCGCCGTCGCAGAACACGGTCGCGGTGGCGCCGACCAGGCCGATCACGACAGCCGCCCCCAAGCCCGCGGCCAGCGAGACCTCGACCTGGGACCAGACCTCGCTGATCGGCAAGATCTTCATCGCCTTTGGCGCGCTGCTGACGGTGGCCTCGGCCGCGCGCATGTTCATGGCGTAACCGCTTACCCTCCAACTCCCGGCGCGCCAATGTCCGGGCGCGTCCGGGCCCCTTGAAGCCCTGCTTTGCAGCGGGCAATGTCGCCCCGAATTTCCAACCGGGGTGGCCCATGAGCACGTTCGAACACATCATCGTTGAGTCCAAAGGCGCGGTCGGCGTCATCACGCTGAACCGGCCGAAGATGCTCAACGCCCTCTCCTTCGGAGTCTTCCGCGAGATCGCGGCCGCCGTCGACGACCTCGAGGCTGACGATGCCATTGGCTGCATCGTCATCACCGGCAGCGAAAAGGCCTTTGCCGCCGGCGCCGACATCAAGGAGATGCAGCCGAAAGGCTTTATCGACATGTTCTCATCCGACTTCGCAGCGATCGGCGGC
>JAKFVP010000115.1:0-791 GCA_021732175.1 Bradyrhizobium sp. | reverse complement strand
ATCGCGGCGGTCAGCGGCTATGCGCTCGGCGGCGGCTGCGAGCTTGCCATGATGTGCGACATCATCATCGCCGCCGACACCGCCAAGTTCGGCCAGCCCGAGATCACGCTCGGCACCATTCCCGGCATTGGCGGCACCCAGCGCCTGACCCGCGCGGTCGGCAAATCCAAGGCGATGGACCTCTGCCTCACCGGGCGGATGATGGATGCGGCCGAGGCCGAACGCTCGGGACTGGTCAGCCGCGTGGTGCCGGCGGATCAGCTCATGGGCGAAGTGATGACGGCGGCGGAAAAGGTCGCCTCGATGTCGCGCCCCGCAGCCGCAATGGCCAAGGAAGCCGTCAACCGCGCTTTCGAGACACCGCTGTCGGAAGGCCTCAGCGTCGAGCGCAATCTGTTCCACGCGACCTTTGCTCTGGAAGACCGCTCCGAAGGCATGGCCGCCTTCATCGAGAAGCGCAAGCCGGTGAACAAGAACCGCTAGCGGCTGCGCGCCAGCGCGGCGCTGACCAGCGCGCGATAGAAGCGCTCGGCGATCGTCTTCGGCCGGTCGAGGCCGAGCCGCGCGAGGCATTCCTCGTCCGCGGCATTCGGCGTGCGCGAAAAGCCCTGCCACAGCAGTCCCGGCAGCCGCATTGGCGTGCGCTGGGCGGCCTGCAGCAATTGCAGCGCCGGGATCAGCCGCAGCTCGTCCGCGGTGAAATCGCTGCCGAACGGGAATGACGGCAACAGCCCCGCCTCGCGCGCCGGTTTTATCGCGGCAGCAATCCGCTCCGGAAAATTCTCGCGATG
>JAKFVP010000156.1 GCA_021732175.1 Bradyrhizobium sp. | reverse complement strand
ATCCGGTCTCGTTCCCTCATCATTGTGACCTGATGATGGCCCGCCGCGCCATCATCGCGCTGATGGATAACCGGGAAACGCGAGTTTGGGAAGGCAGTTAGCAGCGCATCGCCCGCGCTTTGCGACTTCGCATCGCCAAATCCTTGCCTTAACTTTTTGCCTGCGCGGCGCGCTGCTTCTCCCATTGCGCCTCGGTCCATTGCAGCAGATCTTCCGCACCGGAACTGCGCAAGTGGGCGCCGCCGTCCTGCACCACCATCTCGCCATTGATGAAGCCGGCGTGGTCGGAAATCAGATAGCTGGCGAGATTGGCGAGCTCGGCATGTTCGCCGTGGCGGCCGAGCGGATTTCGATGCGACCAGCTTTCCTCGCGGCCCTCGGGCCGGAGCTGGCCGCTGGCGCCCGGTGTCGGGAACGCGCCGGGCGCGATCGCGACGGTGCGGATGCCTTTCGGTCCCCACTCCACGGCCAGACTCTTGGTCATCGCCAGAACCGCCGATTTCGCCATCGCCGAGGGAACGGTGAAGGCGCGGCCGGTGATGGTGGATGTCGAGAGGATACTGAGCACCACGCCCTTGTGCTTGCGCGCGATCCAGCGCTTGCCGGCGGCGAGCGTGCAATACATCGTACCGTGCAGTGTGGGCGCCAGGATCGCATCCGCCGCGCGGTATGACATGTGCTCGGTCTGCGCGATGAAGGTTGCGGCAGCATTGTTGACCAGCACGTCGATTGGCGCTGCCGCGAATACCTCGTCCATCATCGCTTCGACCGCACCGCCGTCGCGGATATCGCATCTGGCGACGCTGACACTGGCACCGAAATCGCTGCGCATCGCGGACGCCGTCTGCTCCAGCAATTCCAGCCTGCGGCCGCAGATGATCAGCTCGCCGCCAAGTTCGGCAAAGCGCCGTCCCATCGCCGCCCCCAGCCCCGAGCCGCCGCCGGTGATGAGAATGCGCTTGCCCTTGAGCAGGCCTTTTTCAAACATTGTTTTATCCCTCCCCTCCGCCCCGTCATTGCGAGGAGCGATAGCGACGAAGCAATCCAGCTGTGTTGCCGCGGCGAAGAAAGCTGGATTGCTTCGCTTCGCTCGCAATGACGCAGGTTAGACCTGCGAGCCGCCAAAAACAGCGGAATCGGATTGTAGCCCGGCTTCAAATCCGGCATGAAGCTGGCAAAACAATCAAGTCAGGAAGCCCAGGGGTATCCATGAAAGCCATTCTCTGCTCGCAGTACTGCCAACCCGACGATCTCGTGCTGGCGGATGTGCCCGATCCGGTGGCGGGCCCGGGCGAAGCCGTCATTGCGATCAAGGCGGCGGCGCTGAATTTCTTCGACATCCTGATGATCCAGGGCAAGTACCAGATCAAGCCGCCGTTCCCGTTCTCGCCGGCCGCGGAAGTCGCCGGCGTGATCGAAAGCGTCGGCGCCGGCGTCACGGACCTCAAGGTCGGCGACCGCGTCGTTGCGTCATGCGGCCATAATGGCGCGCGCGAGAAGATCGCGCTGCCCGCGAACACGATCGTCAAGATTCCCGACAATCTCGATTACGACCGCGCTGCCGGCATCATCATCATCTACGGCACGGCGCTGCATGCGCTGGAAGATCGCGCCAGCCCCAAGCCGGGCGAGACGCTCGCGGTGCTGGGCGCGGCCGGTGGCACCGGCCTTGCCGCATGCGAACTCGGCAAGCTGCTGGGGTTGAAGGTGATCGCCTGCGCCTCCTCCGACGAGAAACTCGAGTTCGCCAAGCAGCATGGCGCCGAACTGACGCTGAACTATTCCAAGGAAGATTTGAAAGAGGGCCTGCGCAAGCTGACCGGCGGCAAGGGCGTCGACATCATCTTCGATCCCGTCGGCGGCAGCTATGCCGAGGCCGCGCTGCGCTCGATCGCGTGGGAGGGCCGCTTCCTCGTCATCGGTTTTGCCGCGGGCGACATTCCGAAGATGCCGCTCAACCTCGCGCTATTGAAAGGTTGCGACATCCGCGGCGTATTCTGGGGCGCATGGACGCGGCTCAATCCGCAGAAGAACCGCGCCAACCTCGAGAAGCTGGTGAAGTGGACGGCGGAAGGAAAAATCTCCTCCCACGTCGACCGCACCTTCCCGCTGGCGCAGACCGCCGACGCGCTGAAGGTCCTCGCCGGACGCCAGGCGATGGGCAAGGTGATCCTGCACCCGTAAACCATTGTGACGGGCGCGTGACGTCTCAAAATGGGAGCCGCACCGGGCCAGTGCGGCCTTTCGATGGAGATCGCGCGCGGTTCCGCCTGCATCCGTAGTGTCCCGGGGACATTGCGGCGCAATACGGATTCCGCCGAATTTGAAACACACTAGATGGTTAACGCTGCGCGCATTCGCGAAGCGCGAACACACGGATTCCGCAGGCGTTAAGCCGTCCGGTTCAAATCAACCCGGCGCTAACGACACATTTTTATGTGATTGAATTAGGCGAATACGCCTCAATCAAAACAAAATGTTTCCTGATTCGCGCCGACGAACGTCGTTTTTTCAACCTAATCGCGAGCAGATTCAGAACCCGGTAAGCGGGTGCTCGGGGCAAGCAAGAACAAGAAAATAGCTGCCCTTTCGTTCCCGTAGTTGCGTGTTTAGTAGCGGGGAAGCAAGGCCATGGCTGAGAGTAACAAGCAGGTTCGGACGAGTGATCCGTATGACCGCTTTGACGAAGCCATCAATGATCCAGAGCTCTATCCGGCGTATCAGTACGACGAGCGTCGCGAAGCCAGGCAACTGGAACCGCTGCCGCAGGATCGGGTTCCGCTGTTCCTCTCGGACTACGACGAGCAGCAGTACGAGGACGAGCGCTACGACGACGAGTCGCCCCAATACACCTTCGGCAGCAAACAGCAGAAGCCGCGGACGTCGTATGTCGTGACCGGCGTGCTCGCCGCCACCACGATCGCGGCCGTGGTCGGCCTGTTCTCCATCGACGCCACGCGCTCGGTGATCGTCAATGCGAAGGCTTCGCTCGCGAGCCTTGCGCCCGCAAGCCTCGGCGGCAGCCCGAGCGAGGCCGCGCCGCCGGCCCAGCCGCCGCTGCGCGTTGCTTCTGCCGTCGCGCCCGAGCCGCGGATCGCCGCGCCGGAAGCGCAGGCGGTCTATCGCGCCAGGCCTGAACCCGCCGCCGCGCCCGAGCAGGAATCCGTCGCGCCGCCGGCTCCTGCCGCATCCGAGGAGGGCGTCGTCGGCGCCTACCAGGTCGGCACCGCGCATTTCACGATCTATGCCGACGGGTCGATCCAGGCGCGCACGCCCGAGGGCGACTACAGCTTCGCCTCGATGGACGAACTCAAGACCTACCTCGCCAGCGAGAAGAACCGGCTGGGGGCCTAGACGCCGCGGAGGTAAGGTTGAGCCT
>JAKFVP010000312.1 GCA_021732175.1 Bradyrhizobium sp. | reverse complement strand
TGCGCATCGACGCCGAGCGCGCGCACTTTGCCGCTTGTGAGTTGCGTCACCCAGTCCGCAGCGACGCGCGCCGCATGCAGCGAGCTGCCGATGCCTGCGAAGAGGATCGGCTGGCCCATGTCGAGCCTCGGCCACTCGGTGCGGGCAATGATCTCGGCCACCACGGCCGGCATGGACGCCAACTGGTCGTCATAAGCGAAACGCGTCACGGACGGCGTCCTTGGCTGAAGTTCTGTTGGAAGGGGGAGCTTGCAGCCCGGCTCCAGCGTACTCGGCACCGGAGGCAGACATTCGCTTGTCGGTGCTCACGCGGCGACGGGCTCGTCGGACTTGAGCTCGAAGCCCTCGTCGATCCAGCCGGTCACGCCGCCGGCCATCAGCTTAACGGGCCGGCCGAGCCTGGCGAGGCGCAGCGCGCCCTTGGCCGCGCCGTTGCAGTGCGGGCCGGCGCAGTAGACGACGAAGAGCGTGTCGGCCGGCCACTGCTCCATCTTGGACGCGACGATCTTGCCGTGCGGCAGGTTGATCGCGCCGGGCACATGGCCCTTGGCGTAGAGCGTGGGGCTCCTGACATCGAGCAGCACGAAGTCGGCGCCCTGGCGCATCGAGTCCCAAACGTCCCAGCAGTCGGTTTCGAAGGTGAATTCGGCTGCGAAATGGGCTTCGGCTTCGGCGGAGGGCGCGGCGGGGGTGGCGCTGATGGCGGTGGGCATGGGGTGATCTCCTGGGGAAGTGAAGTGGCGGCCAAGGAGATGCCGGCTTGCACCAAGCTCCGCAATTGGCGTATATGCCAGATATGGTTCAAAACATGCCAATTGATCCAAACGGAGCGGCCCCCGCCCGTGCGGCACCTTTCGGCCCGCTCGTCGTGGCGCTGGTTTACGATGGGCTCTGCACCTTCGAGTTCGCGATCGTCGCCGAGATCTTCGGTCTCTCCCGCCCTGAGATGGGACCCGGTTGGTATCGCTTCGCCAGCGCCGCGATCGAGCCCGGCTCCCTACGCGCCCATGGAGGGCTGACCGTCGCTTGCGACGGCGGGCTGGAGTTGTTGGAGCAGGCCGACCTCATCGTCGCGCCTGGCTGGAAAGGTGCAGGCGTGGAGGTTCCGGCCGATCTGACGGAGCGCCTTCGCGCCGCCCATGCGAGAGGCGCGCGCCTCGCCTCCATCTGTTCCGGCGCTTTCGTGCTGGCGGCGACCGGTCTGCTCCAAGGCCAGCGCTCCACCACGCATTGGCGGTATGCCGAGAGCCTCTCCAAGCGCCATCCCGAGATCGAGGTCGACGCCGACGTGCTCTATGTTGAGTCGGATCGCGTCTTCACCTCGGCCGGCAGCGCCGCCGGCATCGACTTGATGCTCCACATCATCCGGCAGGAATTCGGCGTCGCCGCCGCGAATTCGGTCGCCCGCCGCCTCGTCATGCCGCCGCACCGCGCCGGCGGCCAGGCGCAGTTCGTTGAGCGGCCCGTGCCGCAAGAACGCGTCGGCAAACTGTCAGGTCTGCTCGACGCTATCCGCGCCGAGCCATCCCGGCCGTGGACGGTGGATGAGATGGCGCGGCATGCCGCGATGAGCACGCGCACATTCATCCGCCGCTTCTCTGAGACGACCGGGCTGCCGCCCGGCGAATGGGTGACGCAGCTCAGGGTCGAGGAGGCCAAGCGCCTGCTCGAAGCTGCCCCGATCGCCATCGAGGATGTGGCTTTGCGCGCCGGCTTCGGCAGCGTCGGGACCATGCGCCACCACTTCCGCCAGCAGATAGGGCTTTCGCCCCGCGATTATCGGGAAGCTTTTGCTTAAGGACCAAATCGGCTGCTTCTTCAGCGGCAACGACAGTTGTCCTCAGATAATTCAACGCTTCCCGATTGCGTGCTCCATGATCAATGCACCGGTTCGTGACTTGGTTGGGGGCGTATTCTAGCCCCTGTTTGGTCGCGCGGGTGTCGCGCGTCGGGTGCCCCGTCGTGCCCCAGCCATGCCCGCCGGCGTAGCCTGTTGCGCGCGAATGCGGGAATTTCGCCAATGAGGTGAATGGTTTCGCAAATAATCACGAGCGATATCAATGGCTTGCGACATAGGTTTGGCAGGCGCTCCCACCGCCTACGACTCTGAGGGTCAAGCCTACCACAGGGAAAACGGTAGGGAAGCCACGGCGTCCACCGGCATGGGAATCGGCGCGGGCGCGGGTCAATCGCCTAGAGCCGGATTAGCGCCAAAGGAAGTTCAAGGAAGCTCAGGGAAGCGCCCTATGCGACGAGAGGCTGCGCATTCTTCGCATTCTCAATCTGGCTGGTCAGATAGTCAGCCACCTTTTGGGCTGCCTCCGCCTTACGAGCGCCTGTTGGAAGCACATATCGGGCGGTGACATCGCTAAGGTCCGGCGCGTGATTGAGAAGCGCTTTGACGGTGTACGGATCTATTCCGGCCTCGACGCAAGCGGTGGCGTAGGTCCTGCGGACATCATGAGGGGAGCAATTTGGAATATGCGCGTCTTCCCGAGCATTGGTCACATATCCGCGCGCCGCGCCTGAGGGAAAGACATAGGGGCTGTTTGGGTGCAGACGAGCCCCTGCCGCCTTCACCTCTGCCAAGAGTTCGGCGACCTGCGCGGTGATCGGCACGTCGAATGCCTTGGTTCGACCGCCCTTCGGGTTCGGCCGGTGGATGTGGCACTCGTGAACGTCCTGCCATTTGAGCGTGGCGGCATCTTCCTTGCGCAATCCGGTGAACAACAGAAACGTCCAGTAGCCCCGCCGGATCGGATTGGGGATGCTCTCCACCCGCTTCCACCAATCGCCGAGACCCGCAGTTGGGATCAAGCGACGCAATCCCCGCTCCTGAAAGAACTCGAAGGCGCAGCAGGGATTGGCGATCAGTTCGTCGGTCAGCTTCTTCTGTGCGTAATTGAAGATTGCCCTTAGCAGGCGGGCAGCCTTATTGGCGACGGTAGGGCCGCTTTCACCCCATTTGGCGTGCCAGTCCCGAACATCGCGCTTACTGATCGAACTCAGTTCACGCGCCTGATATGGGCTGAGATAGAAGCTCCAGTTGCGAGCGTTGAGTTTCAAAGTGTTGGGTGATGCTCCGCGCCGGTTCAAGGCTTCGGTATAGGCCAAATACGCGTCCCCCAACGACAGGCCGGGCTGCCTGATAGCCTTGTGCTCCGCAACGATGTCCCGTCCGTGCCGGGCCGCGACTGCGTAGTCAGTGGCCTTCGAACGTGCATCAGAGACGGTCAGTTCGCCGAGACGACCTAGGTGTTTGATCCCGGGCTTTGATGGTGCAATCTTTTCCTTGGAATGGAGGGAAGCACTATGGGCCAGATTTTACACGGCAGCGCCACCACGACAGAGGCAATCCGTAGAGCAATACAGAATAGTGAAGA
>JAKFVP010000310.1 GCA_021732175.1 Bradyrhizobium sp. | reverse complement strand
GACGGCGGCCGCGAGGATCTCGCCCGCGAGGCGGCGCAGCAGATCGCCAATCTCGAGGCCGACCGCGACGCCGCGATGACCGCGCGCACGCTGTTCGCCCAGGAGATCACCCGGCTGAAGCGCCACGTCTCGAGCGCCGAGGCCCGCATCACCGAGCTCGACCGTGGCCGCCGCATCGCGCGCGCCTCGGAAGCCGTGCGCAATCTGCGCCGCGGCGGCATCGAGGCGGCGCGGCCTTACGAATCCACGCTGCCGGAAGCGGAAGCGACGTTGAAGCGCCTGCGCGAACGCCAGGTCGAGGCGGCGGCCGCCGACGAGGCGCTGATCGAACTCGATGCGGCATCAGGCCCGCTCGCCACCGCCGAGAAACTGGCGGAGCAGGGCTTTGGGCCCCGCATCAAGTCAACTGCCGACGACGTGCTCGCTCGGCTGAACGCCAAACGCACGAAGACTGAAACGCCACCGTCGAACTGAACCGTCGAACTGAACTGTCGAACCGAAACTGAAATCTGAAACCACATCACAAGGAGAACTGCCATGAACAACACTGCCGCCCAACACAGCCCCGCCTGGGTCGCCTTCACCTACATCTCGTTCGCCGCTTCCGCCTTCATGGTCGGCATCGGCATCTGGTTCCTGCCGCTGGAGCTGTCGATCAAGGGCTACCTCACCATGGGCTTCCTGATGCTGATCCAGTCCTGCATCACCATGACCAAGACCATGCGCGACAACCATGAGAGCGGCAAGCTGGTCAACCGCATCGAGGACGCCAAGGCCGAGCGCCTGCTGATGGAAGTCGAGCGCAACCAGCGCGCGGCGTAACGAACGATAAGGAGGTGAGCAGCGGCGCGGCGGGCGGAAATGCCCGCCGCCTGCGGCTTGCCGGTCCAATCCGCAATCTCATCGACGAAGGGATAGTCCGATGCGCAGAGCTCTCATTTTCCTGGTGCTGGGCCCACTGTTGGCGTCTCTTACCGTCGCCATTGTGATCATCGTGCAGACGGCCGGAGCGCCGGTCCGTGAATACGCGGGATCTCTGGCGGTCGTGCTGTTCTTCCTCGCCCTTCCGGTGGCCTCGCTCGCCGCTTCCTTCGATGTCTATCTTGAGCGCGCTTTCGCGATTCCGCTACGTGCTCCCCTGATCGCTGCGATCGGCGCGATTGTTGCGTCCGGCCTCGCCTACCTCGTTTTGGGTTGTCTCGTATCGCCGTCGTCCTTGAAACTATTTGCGATCGGCGGCGCAACCTGCATGGGCACGTGTTCGCTGCTTGCCAACGATTACAGCTGTCACGGCCCCGCAGTGCGGGCAAACAGCCTGTTGCGGGACTGAGTGGAAGGCAGGCCGATGAGAAGAGTCTATCGGGGTTTCCGCGATCGCAGTTTGTCTGTCTGGCTTGCCTGGGCCTTGGGCGGCGGCAAATTGCCGGACAAGACAAAGCTGAAGCAAAGAAAACTGGTGCGTCCCGAGGACCCGCCTGATGATAGTGGCCGCGGACCGACTTCACCGCGAAGAACGCTTGTCTTCATGTTGCTGGGTCCGGTAATCGGCGCGCTCGCTTCATGGTCAGTGGTAGCCCTCACGAACGGGGGACATGCCGACGTTTACGGAATCCCGCCGTCATACCTGGTCACCCTGATGGTATGTGCGGTCACCGGTCCCGTTGATGGCGTTCTGGCTTGTGTCACGCCGATCTGGTTGCGGGTGCCGTTGACCGCCATCGTTGGGGCCGCTGTCGCAGTCGGCGTCTTTTTCTTTCTGGCCGCACTGCTGGGGTTCAGGGGATTCTGGCCGCCACGGCTGCTGAGTTTACTCCTGATCGTAGGAGCCATCGCCACGGGCCTGAGCTCATTGCTATCGCACAATTATCGTGGTGCCCGGGTCTGACCGGGCCAGTGCATTCCCGGCACTCCCTGCACCGCCGTTCAAACATCCTTTACCCTCCCGTCACCCATTCCTCTGCCGTCAAACCTCCTTAAGATAGACCGTGCACACATCTTCCCGGAACACGGGCACGCGGCATGGCGTCTGTCACGACACGGATTCGATCGGCGGTGGGAGCCCTGCGCAGCCACGCAGCCTTCTGGCTCAACGCGTTTGCGCAGCCGACCATCGATCTTTCGCTGCGGACCCATGAAGGGCTGATCACGCGGATCGTCGAGAGCCCGGGCAGGACGCTTCCGGAGGAAGAGCTGGCGCGGCTGGTCGCCCAGCTTCGAATCGTCGCCGGCAAGACGCTTGCCGCAGGCGATCTCACCTACGGCATCTTCTCCGGCGAACGCGAGCGCCTGTCGCGCGCCATCGTCACCGTGATCTCGGAGGAAGCGAGCGGCCGTCCGGTCGCCTTCAACGCGCTGTCGGTGATGCCGGTCGAGCTGGACGGCGTGCATACCGAAGTCACCCATCTTGGCCTCGTCATGGTCGATCCTGACGTGCAGGGGCAGGGGTTGTCCTGGGTGCTCTACGGCCTCACCACGCTGGTGCTCTTCATCCGCGGCGGCCTGCGACAAAAATGGATTTCCAACGTCACGCAGGTGCCGGCCGTCTGCGGCATGGTGTGCGAGACGTTCTCCGACGTCTTTCCCTCGCCGCAAGCTGGCAGCCGCGCCAGCTTTGCCCATCTGCAACTGGCGCGCGATATCATGCGCCGTCACCGCGCCGTGTTCGGCGTCGGCGCGGAAGCCGGTTTTGACGAAGCGCGCTTCGTCATCACCGACGCCTATACGGGCGGCTCCGACGCACTCAAGAAGACCTTTGACGTTGCGCCGAAGCACCGCGACGAGCAATATAACGCCTTCTGCGCCCGCGAGCTGGATTATGCCCGCGGCGATGATCTCCTGCAGATCGGCCGCATCGACCTTGCCGCCGCGCGGCGCTACCTCACCAGCGAAGTACCGGCCGGTTCGATGCCGGCGCTGCTCGCCACCTCAGCCGTGCTGGCGCTGCAACGGCTGGTGCTGCCCGTCATGCACTGGATGGACGACAGCAAAGCCTACGGCATCCTGCGGCCGCGCGGAGGCGAGCGATGACGCCGTCCGTGGTCGCCGATTCCATCGTCAATCTCTGCGGCGCCATCGGGCTAATGGTGGCGATGTTCGCGCTGCATCGGCGCGATCCCGGCGGCCCGCTGACGCGGCGTCTGCTGTTCCTGCTCGGCGTCGTCGCCGCGCTGTTCCTGATCCGCGGGCTCGCCTGGTGGCACGAAAGCACCGCGCTCGATCGCATCTCGCTGATCCCGGCGGCATTGGTGCCGCTGGGTGGGCTCGTCGTCACCGAAGGCATCCTGCGCCGCCATGCCCCGCGCATCGCCAAGCGGATCGCGGTGTGGGGCGCCGTGCTGCTCGGCCTCGGCGGTGCGCTGGGACTGGAAGCCTGGTCGACCCCTTACGCGATT
>JAKFVP010000309.1 GCA_021732175.1 Bradyrhizobium sp. | reverse complement strand
GGAGAAGCGCAGCACCTGGCCGTCGGCGAGGTTGATATTGATCGGCGTGGAATCCCCTGATCGCATCATCTCGGTGCGCGTCGCGATGAAGTTGGCGAGCTCTTCCTCCGGCAGCTCGTAAGCGCCGGTGTCGCGGCCATGATACATCAAGGCGATGAAGGGCGGCCGGCTGTCGGCGACTTCGTCTGGCAACGCAAAGAAATCGCGGAAGGCGCGGTTGATGAATTCGGCGCGCGTATCGGCGTCGAGCAGCACAATGCCGATGTCGACTTCGTCGAGCGCCGCCGCCAGCCGCGCCGATGTCGCGTGATGCTGCTGCTCGGCCGCGAAGGCATCGATCCATTTCTGCCGGAGCACGCCGGTGATCAGCGCGGTGCCGCCCGCCGTCAGCGCCAGCAGGACCATCCGCGCGACGTCGTGGGCATCGTAGCCGGGGACAGTGCGATGATGCAGGAAGAGCAGGGCGGAAAAGACCACCGAGATCGCGGCGCTGATCAGGCCCGAGGCGGTGCCGCTGACCGAGCTTGCCAGCGCCACGATGCAGACGAACAGCGGCGCCGGATTGGGCACCGTGACGAAAGTGCGGTCGGCGAGGAAGGCGATCAGCGCCACTGCGATCGTCATTGCCGGACCGATTATCGTGCGCCAGTCGAACTGCATGGTCACGCCGTATCCAAGCCAAAACTGGGGCACCTAGTTTGCCGCATTCACGCAACCGTGCAGGGGATTCCGATCTCAACCTTAAGGCATGGCTGCCGCGACCATCAGGCTTTCGCGATTGTTGTAATCAAATGATATGCAAGGCCGGTGGAACCCGGTTCCGCCCGGCGGGTTGAAGCGGGAATTTTCGAAAGGACGACCATGCCCACGATTTCGCCGACGCTGCTGCCGGTGCTGATGCTGTTTGCCTCCAACGTGTTCATGACCTTCGCCTGGTACGGCCATCTCAAATACAAGGATCATTCGCTGGTGCTGGTGATCCTCGCGAGCTGGGGCATTGCCTTCTTCGAATACTGGCTGGCAGTGCCGGCCAACCGCTGGGGCAGCGCGGTCTATAGCGCAGCCCAGCTCAAGACGATCCAGGAGGTGATCACGCTGACCGTGTTTGCCGCCTTCTCGGTGCTGTACCTGAAGGAGCCGCTCGGCTGGAATCACGCGCTCGGCTTCGCCTCGATTGCGTTCGGTGCGTTCCTGATTTTTCACAAGTGGTAGTAAGTCCAACCGGACTCAAAGCGTTCGTCATGCCCGGCCATGACGCAATCAAACCTCACCGACCCGCCATCTCCCGATAATGGTCGAGCAGGCTCTTGCCGTTGTCATAGATGATGTTGGCGACGCGCCAGCCGTCCTCCTCGAGCAGGACATGGACCAGCACCTTGTGCGTCTCGCCGCGATAGGTCAAGGGAACGCCGATCGTCGCCGGCCCTTCGTCCTGGCCGGACACGAGACGGGGCTTGCCGGTGGTCACTTCGATGCCGGGCAGCACGCCCCAGCCGAAGAACGCGTTCAGCACCGGACCCAGTGTCACGTTGCGAGCGGGCCGCCGCGGCGAGCGCATCAGCGCGCGCATACCCTTGGAAAACAGCTCAAGGAATTCCTCCCGGTCGAGCGGGGTCTGTTGCGCCTGCAGCCGGACCTGCTTCTCGTAAAGCTCCTCGACGTAATCGAGGGCGCTCGGCCCGCCGCATTCGGCGCGGGCAGGGGGTGCGCCGAGCAGTGCCGCGCCAGCCGATAATGCCAGGATGAAGTTGCGCCGGTCCATGCCCCCTTGGACGCGGCGTCCGGAAGACGCGTTCAAGCCGGCGATCCGAAGAAAATCTTAACTCTTCTGCCTGCAACATAAGGGATTAAGCAAAATCGGCAGACGAATTTGGAACTGCCGCGGAAGCAAGTCCCAACGGAAGATTGCAATGGTCGAAACCCGCATTGCGCCCCGGTATCGCGCTTCGAAGGCTGCTCAGATCGACCACGGGGGCGACAAGACGCCTTGCATCATTCGTGATCTCTCCGAGACCGGGGCCGCTATCGAGCTTTCCGACTTGAGCTCGAGGATTCCCGAAACGTTCACGCTAATCGTACCCGAAGACAGCCTGAAGCTTCCGAGCCGCGTCGTCTGGCGGAAGGCATACCGGATGGGCATCACGTTCGTGTGAGGGTGGAGGCTGACAATGATCGGTGACAGAAGGTCTGGAATTGACAGCCGGTCGGAAGCAGAGAAAGCGCTCATCGGTGAGCGGCGGTCTGGCATCGATCGACGCGCCGTTGAGCGACCGGCGCCGGCCGCACCATCGAACGAACAGCTCGCTCTCTTTGCCCGCAGGGTGCGGAGAATAATGCGCGACGAAAGAAGTCGCACTCATCTGGGGGTCGCGAACGCCGAACAGGAGTTCACTTTCTTTCCGGATGTCATTCACGTTGTCGCATGGATCGAGCGCCTGAGCGCCGTGCAAACCGAGCGGCAACCGCGTCCCACCCTGAGGAAGGCCATTCCAGGCGCCGCTGACAAGGCTGTCGGTGAGGCGCGGGAACTTCAGGCCGATGCCCCGGACCGGGATGTCCCGTAGCTCGCGAAGCAGCACGGTGAATCGCTTCCCGTCACGGCCGTGTCACTTCCCGGCCGGGATCACCCGCAAGATCCGGCCTGCCGAATTGTCGGTCAGCAGCCACAGCGCGCCGTCAGGTCCCTGGCGGACGTCGCGGATGCGCTCATAGAGGTTTTGCAGCAGCCGCTCTTCGCCGGTTACGGCATGGCCGTTGATGGTGAGCCGCACCAGCATCTTGCCCGACAGCGCGCCGGCGAACAGGCTGCCATTCCATTTCGGAAACAGCTTTGCGGTGTAGAAGGTCGCGCCCGACGGCGAGATCGACGGTACCCAGTATTTCGCCGGCTGCTCCATGCCGTCCTTTGCGGTCGTCTCGTGCGCCTTCGCGCCGGAATACTCGACGCCAAAGCCGATCACCGGCCAGCCGTAGTTCTTGCCCTTGACGATGAAATTGACCTCGTCGCCGCCGCGCGGGCCGTGCTCGAATTCCCAGAGCTCGCCATTGGCCGGATTGATCGCAAGGCCCTGCTGGTTACGATGGCCGTAACTCCAGATCTCCGGCCTTACGCCATCGCGCCCGACAAAGGGATTGTCTGCAGGCGCCGTGCCATCCGGCGTGATGCGGACCACCTTGCCGAGATGATTGGCGAGATTCTGAGCCTCCTCGCGATAGCTCTGGTGATCGCCGAGCGTCACGAACAGATTGCCGTCGGCGGCTTGCGCGATGCGGCAGCCATTGTGATTTCCCGACGACAGCGGGCCTTCCTGGCGGAAGATCACCTTGACCTCGTCAAGCCGGCCGCTGCCGTCATTCAGTTTCGCGCGCGTCACCGCGGTGCGGCCGCCGCC
>JAKFVP010000235.1 GCA_021732175.1 Bradyrhizobium sp. | reverse complement strand
CCGCTCCATGTTCTGGCGGTAGAGGCCGACGAAATCCACGGGATCCAGCATCAAAGGCGGGAAGCCGCCATCGCGCACGGCGGTGGCAATGATTTCGCGCGCGAAGGGGAACAGCAGGCGCGGGCATTCGATCATGACCAGCGGATGCAGGTTTTCCTGCGGCACATTGACGATGCGGAACACGCCGGCATAGGCGAGATCGAAGGAAAACAGCACCTTGCCGCTGTTCTCCGCCTTGCCGTCGATGTGCAGCGTCACTTCGAATTCGTTCTGGGCAAGGTTGTTGGCGGAGACGTTGATCTGGATGTTGATCTGCGGCTGCTGTTGCTGCTGCTGCAGCGAGCCCGGCGCGTTCGGGTTCTCGAACGACAGGTCCTTGGTGTACTGCGCCAGCACGTTGAGCTGGGGAGGGGCTCCCTCCTGCGGGGCGCCGTTGCCGTTGGTCATGAAATCTCTCCTGGAGCGGGCGGGGGCCGAGACGGTTTCAGGCCACAATTCGCGCAAGCGGTTGCGAAAATGCCCGGATCGGCGCGAGTGGCTATCATAGGCCCGAGCCCCTCCACAAGCAGGAGCATGGCGAACCCCTGCAGATTGGTGAGGGGCCAGACCAAAACGGGCCCGGCGGAAGCCCTAGGGTTACCGTAAATTATTGAAGATGCGCGATTTCCGGGCAGAAGCGGGTTTCCCCTTGCAGGCAAAAGGGGATACAATGCCTGCGCCATAACGCGCCATTGGCCGGGCACAGTTTCATGCCTACATGCTCCGGACTCAGTCAGTGAAGTAATGTAGGCCGTTCCCGCTCCGGGGAACGCTCCGCTGCCGGGCCCGTTGCCGGCAGGAGAAGAAGAAAGCGAATTGCGACGTGGATATCTACACCATCATCTTCCTGGCGCTGGCCGTGTTCATCTTCCTGCGCCTGCGCAGCGTTCTCGGGCAACGAACCGGAAGCGAGCGGCCGCCGTTCGAGCGCTCGCCGCGCAATGTCGCGCCGGGCGCGCCCGATAATGTCGTGCCGATTCCGGGCAGCGTGATCGACCAGGCGCCGCTGGCGCCGACCGCCGATGTCAGCCCGTCCGACCGCTGGAAGGGCATTGCCGAGCCGGGCTCGGCGCTGGCCAAGGGCCTCGACGCCATCGTCGCACAGGACTCCTCGTTCGATCCCCGGCACTTCGTCACCGGCGCCAAGAGCGCCTACGAGATGATCGTGCTGGCTTTTGCCAATGGCGACCGCCGCGCGCTGCGCGATCTGCTGTCGAGTGAAGTCTATGAGAGCTTCGACACCGTGATCCGCGACCGCGAGAAGCACGACCAGAAGACCGAGACGCGCTTCGTCTCGATCGACAAGGCGGAGATCGTCGCCGCCGAGGCGCGCGACCGCGCCGCCCAGCTCACTGTGCGCTTTGTGTCGCAGATGATCTCCGTGACCCGCGACAAGAACGGCACCGTCGTCGATGGCAATCCCGACAAGGTCGCCGATATCACCGATGTCTGGACGTTCGCCCGCGACACCACTTCACGCGACCCGAACTGGAAACTGGTTGGCACCGGAAGCGCCAGCTGATCCGCACGGCCATCGATATCGTGCCGCTGCGGGTTGCTTGATCGCGCTTGTTCTGGCGCTGCTGCCGGCGAGCGCCGATTCGCGCGCCGTGCATTCCCGCCATCACCGCACCGTCGAGCCGCAACCGAAGCCGCGGGCGCTGCCTTATCCGGCGCTCGAACTGCCGCTGGAAGTTCCGAACAGCCAGTATGTGCCGCTCGCCTGGAGCGATGTCACCGGCTGGCGCGATGACGATCATCTCGCCGCCTACAAGGCGTTCCGCACCAGCTGCCAGCCGATCGCAGCGCAAAGCGGGCCGCCGGCGGACTCCAAGGCGCTCGGCACCTCGCTGCGCGATCCCTGCCGCATCGCCAGGGCGGCCGAACTTGCCGACAGCGCCAGGGCCAAGGCCTTCTTCGAGGAGAATTTCCTCCCCCTTCGCATCTCGCGCCTCGGCGAGGGCGAGGGTTTTGTCACCGGCTATTACGAGCCGATCCTCGAAGGCTCGCTCACGCAAAACGAGATCTACAAGGTTCCGATCTATCGCCGCCCGTCCAACCTGTTCGTGAAGGGGCAGACCCAGGCCTCGGTCGGATTGCCAAACAAGGGCGCCGTCTATCGCAAGATCGGCCGCCGCAAGCTGGTGCCGTATTATGACCGCGCCGAGATCGAGGACGGCAAGATCGAGGGCCGCGGGCTCGAGATCGCGTATCTGAAGAACCAGACGGACCTGTTGTTCGCGCAGATCCAGGGCTCGGCGCGCGTCGAACTCCCTGATGGCTCGATGGTGCGGATCAACTACGATGCCCACAACGGCTATCCCTATACGCCGGTGGGGCGCATCCTGATCGAGCGCGGCATCGTTCCGCGCGACCAGATGTCGATGCAGAAAATCCGGGAGTGGATGGAGCAGAACCCCGATGGCGCCGACGAGCTGCGCCGGCAGAACCGCTCCTACATCTTCTTCCGCGAGGTGAATCTCTCCGAGAAGGACGAGGCGGTCGGCGCGCAGGGCGTGCCGCTGACGGCGGGACGTTCGATTGCGGTCGACAAGGCGCTGCATGTCTATGGCACGCCGTTCTTCATCGAGGGCGAACTGCCGATCGAATCGGAGCGCTCGAAGACGCCGTTCCGCCGCCTGATGATCGCGCAGGACACGGGCTCGGCCATCGTGGGGCCTGCGCGCGCCGACCTTTATTTCGGTGCCGGCGCCGAGGCGGGCAGGGTGGCCGGACGCCTGAAGAACAACGCGCGCTTTGTCATGCTGGTGCCGAAGGGCCTCGATCCCGTCGAGCGCGGCCGCAAGCTGCCGGTGCCGGACGAGCGTCCGTCGGCGAAGATCGCAAGACTGTTTCCGAACCCCGAACCGGCGAAGCCGGTGCCATCAGCGGCCGCGGCTGCGCCGGCAACGACGGCCACGGTTGGCGCGCAGGCCTCGATCCCGCTGCCGGCGGCCCGGCCAAAGGAAGCGCCGGTGCGCGAGATCAAGCGGCGCCGTTCGTCACGCGACCGATGAAACGCCGGCCCCCGGAAATCCCCGATCTGTCGGCAGGCTCACGGCGCAAGCGCCATCTGAGCGAGGAAGAGCACAGGCTGTGGGAGAGCGTGGCGAAACAGGTCAAGCCGCTGCGCAAGAGCCCGCGTGTGGTGCGGCCGCATGCGGTCGAGGCGGAAGCGCCGGGTGTCGCGCCCGCCGTTCCGTCGCGGCCGCCGTCACCGGTGAAGATTGCGCCGCCGCCAAAACCCCACGCGCCGCCGCTGGCGCCGATCGGCCGCCGCGAACGCACGCGGCTGTCGCGCGGCAAGCAGGAGATCGACGCGCGTATTGATCTTCATGGAATGACCCAGAGCCGGGAGCAACCCGCGATGTTAGGATTAATGCAGCGCGC
>JAKFVP010000479.1 GCA_021732175.1 Bradyrhizobium sp. | reverse complement strand
AGCCAGGAAGATCGACCAGAGCGCCTACGCGATCGTGTTCGGCCATGCCGGCGACGGCAATCTGCACGTCAACGTCAAATATCCTGCCGGAACCGACCGCAACGAGGAGATCACCAAACTCGTCTACGGCATCACCGGCGAGTTCGCGGGCTCGATCTCGGCCGAACACGGCATCGGCATCCTGAAGCGGCCGTATCTGAAGCTCAGCCGCACCGAGGAGGAGATCGAGACCATGCGCACGCTGAAGCGCGCGCTGGACCCGCATCACATCCTCAATCCCGGGCGGATTTTTACGATCTAGGGCTTGGTGATTTAGGCTCGATCACCGATCGTCATTGCGAGGAGCGCAAGCGACGAAGCAATCCAGCTTTCTTGTTGCGGCAAAGCTGGATTGCTTCGCTTCGCTCGCAATGACGAATAGGGGCGGGCTACGCCGACGCCTTCTCTGGCTGGCGCAGCATCTTCAGCGCCCGCTCCAGCAGTTCCAGCCGGTCCTGGCCCCAGAAGAATTCGCCCGACGGCAGCACGTAGCTTGGCGCGCCGAACACGTTGGCCGCCAGCCCTTCCTGGGTGTACTGCTCGTAGAGCCGGTCAAGCTCGGCATCCGGCGGCGCGCTTGCCTTCACCGCCGCGAGATCGACGCCTGCACGCTTGCCAGCCGCCGCCATCACATCGGGATCACCGAGCGGCTCGTCACGCTCCCAGATCGCGCGGCCGAATTCGGTCGCGAGGCGATGCGCGTCCTTGCCTTGCAGCTTGGCCGCGATGACGAGGCGCGTCGCCGCCAGGTCGTCGCTCGGCGAATTCTTCGGCTGCAGGATCAACGGAATGTCCCGCACCTCGCGCCAGCGCTTCAGCTCCATCAGCCGGTAGGCGCGCCGCTGTGGCGAGCGCTTGGGCAGCGGCAATCCGCCGGTCTGCTCGAAGATCGCGTGGAACTTTGCCGGCTTGACGTTGACGGTGGCGCCGTTGCGTCTGGCGACTTCGGCCAGCAGCGCGCTGCCCATATAGGTCCAGGGCGAATTGAGCGAAATGTAGTAATCGATCGTGACGGGCATTTTGCAGCCTTCTTGGTTATGCCGCAGCCTGTTCGCGCGGCTGATAAATTGCGATGTGCCAGCAATGCGCAAGGGGCGTGGTGCCGTTGGCGACGGCGAGCGCATCGACCTCGACGAAACGGTGCCCCTTCTTGTCGTAGTTCGCGGTGACCTTGGCGCGGGCGGTGATCTCGTCGCCGGCCTTCGCGGCCGACAGCAACTGCATCTTGCTGCCGACATGGATCCACGGCCCCAGGATCGCATTGTCGACCAGCACGCGGTTCATCACCTTCTGGATCAGGCCGGGATGGCCGAGGCCTTCGCGGGCATAGATCGGATCGGTTTCCCTGATATCGGCGAGATATTCGCTGGCCGCCGCGCCGGCCCAGCGCCGCGGCGCGGTGCCGAGCCATTTGCCGATTTCATAGGAGGTCGCATTGACCGGCTTGCGTTCGGCGACCGCGGGCACCTCGCGATAATCAGCAAGCGAAAACGACGGCGCCGACGCCGGCAGTGACGCGCTGCCGGTCGCGCAGAGATCGCCGCGGCTCCTCACCTCGATCGCAAGCACGCCGTTGTTTTCGTCTGCCGTGACGTCGGTCATTTCGCCGTCGTAGACCGGCTTGAGGAAGCGCGCATCGATCAGCCCGTGCTCGAGGAACGCACGGCCCCAGCGCTTGACCGGCATGTGCATCATGTAGGCCATGACATCGACACCGGGCACGAGGCCACCCGTGAAGCCGAAGCGCTTGGCGACGGTGTCGTCGTGCATCTTGTTTTCGGATTGCTTGGCGGTGTTGTAGGCTTGGAGGCGCCAGGTTTCGAGCCGGCCGGACATTGCGCGTTTCCCTTGTTCTCAGGCGTTCTTGTGGGGCGCATGGTACGCAAACAAGGGCCCTGCGCAAGCGTGTTCCGGGAGGCGGTTTTGCTCGCAATTCCGCAGCCGATGGGGTACCACGCGCCGGCAATGACCCACACCACCCGCATCTATGTCGACGCCGACGCCTGCCCGGTAAAGGACGAGATTTATCGCGTCGCTGTCAGGCTCGGCGTGCCCGTCTCCATCGTCGCGGGCAAATTCATCCGCGTACCCCAGGACCCGCTGATCGAGCGCATCGCGGCGGGCGACGGCATGGATGCTGCCGACAACTGGATCGCCGAGCGCGCCGGCCCCGGGGATGTCGTCGTCACCGCTGACATTCCGCTGGCAAGCCGCTGCGTGAAGGCCGGCGCGGAGGTGATTGCACCGAATGGCAAGCCGTTCACCGAACAGTCCATCGGCATGACGCTCGCGGTGCGCAATCTGATGACGGATCTGCGCTCGTCCGGCGAGATCACCGGCGGCCCCAAGCCGCCCGGCCCGCGAGACCGCTCGAATTTCCTTTCCGCGCTCGACCAGACCATCCGGCGCATTTTGCGTCGCGCGGCTGAACAGCCCGCGGCAGGCCCACGCTGATGGCGCCCCCGCTCATTCAACTGAAGGATATCCGGCTGACCTTCGGCGGCGCGCCGCTGCTGTCAGGCGTCGAGCTCAACGTGTCCGCCAATGAGCGCGTCTGCCTGATCGGCCGCAACGGCTCCGGCAAGTCGACCTTGCTCAAGATCGCCGCCGGCCTCGTCGAGCCCGACGGCGGCACCCGCTTCGTGCAACCCGGCGCCACCATCCGCTATCTGCCGCAGGAGCCTGATTTCGGCGAGCACAAGACGACGCTTGCCTATGTCGAGGCCGGCCTCGGTCCCGGCGACGACCATTACCAGCCGCGCTATCTGCTCGAGCAGCTTGGCCTCACCGGCGAGGAAGACCCGGCGCACATCTCCGGCGGCGAGGCGCGCCGCGCGGCGCTGGCGCGGGTGCTGGCGCCCTCGCCCGACATTCTCCTCCTGGACGAGCCGACCAACCACCTCGACCTTCCCACCATCGAATGGCTGGAGGCCGAACTCGAGGGCCGCCGTTCCGCGCTGGTGCTGATCAGCCATGACCGGCGCTTCCTCACTGATCTTACGCAGGCCACCGCCTGGCTCGACCGCGGCCAGATCAGGCAGATCGACCGCGGCTTTGCCGCCTTCGAGGCCTGGCGCGACGAGGTGCTGGCCGAGGAAGAGCGCGAGCAGCACAAGCTCGACCGCAAGATCGTCAACGAGGAACACTGGCTGCGCTACGGTGTCTCCGGCCGGCGCAAGCGCAACGTCAAGCGGCTCGGCAATCTGCATGCGCTGCGCGACCAGCGGCGCACCTACAAGGGCAGCACGGGCAGCGCCAACCTTGTCGCATCCGAAGCGGAAAAATCCGGCCGGCTCGTCATCGAGGCCAAGAACATCGAAAAATCCTGGGACGGCCGCAAGATCGTTGACGGCTTTTCGATCCGCGTGCAGCGCGGCGACCGCGTCGGCATCGTCGGCCCC
>JAKFVP010000354.1 GCA_021732175.1 Bradyrhizobium sp. | reverse complement strand
TGCCTGCAGGAGACGAAATGCATTGACGATGCCTTTCCGCGCAAGCGCTTCAAGCGGCTCGGCTACGAGCACATCGCGCTGAACGGCCAGAAGGGATATCACGGCGTCGCCATCGTCTCGAAACTGCCGTTCGAGTCGAGCGATATCCGGACCTTCTGCGACAAGGTCGATTCCCGCCATATCTCGGTTTCGTTTGGCGACAAGGCGCAACTTTCGAAACCGCTGGTGCTGCATAATTTCTACGTGCCGGCCGGCGGCGACATTCCCGATCCCGCGCTCAATCCGAAGTTCGAGCACAAGCTGCAATTTCTCGACGAGATGAAGGCGTGCGAGCCGCTGCATCCACGCGGCGACGACCGTCACATCCTGGTCGGTGATCTCAACGTCGCGCCGCATGAGAACGACGTCTGGTCGCACAAGCAGCTTCTGAAGGTGGTCTCGCACACGCCAATCGAGACCGAAAAGTTGCTGGCCGCACAAACCCATGGCGAATGGTTCGACGTCGCGCGCGAGCGCATTCCGCAGTCGGAGAAGATCTATACCTGGTGGAGTTATCGCGCCGCCGACTGGACCGTCGGCGACCGCGGCCGCCGGCTCGACCACATCTGGGTATCGCGCGCGCTGAAGGACAAGGTCGCCGATTTCCGCATCCTGCGCGATGCCCGCGGTTGGGAGCGGCCGTCGGATCACGTCCCGGTCACGGCGGTGCTGGACGTCTGAACGCTACGTGCTGAGCTTGGCGCCGGCCATCAGAATGTCGCTGGCGATCTGGCTGGTGCGGGTGGCGAATTCGTCGCGCAGGCGGCGCGCGGCGGCGGGATCGCTTTCCAGCACGCGGGCGAACAGGCTGCGCGGAATGCGGAGCACGGTGGAGTTGTCGAGTGCGACCGCCGTCGACGGCCGCTTCATCACGACCACCAGCGCCAACTCGCCGATCAGCGTGGCAGGCCCTGCGATGATCTCGGCGGAGATGCCGTCATCGATGCGGAAGGAACCGCGCTGCACGACAAAGCCGGCATCGGCGTCATCGCCGGCATTGAACAGCACGTCGCCATGGCCATAATTGCGCAACTCCGAGCCGATCGCGAGCATGCGCAAGGAGGCCGCACCCAGAAGTTTCAGGGTCGGCACGCGCTCCAGCAGAGCTACATCATCTTCGATCGACATGGAGGGCCAGCGGCGGCTCGGGCGAAATCATGCTCAAACGAAAAACAAGAATCGTATCGAGCCGAATCGTATCACGGCACCAGCTTGTAGCCACCCGCTTCCGTCACCAGTATCTCGGGGTTAGCCGCATCTTTTTCGATCTTCTGGCGTAGCCGGTAAATGTGGGTCTCCAGCGTGTGGGTGGTGACGCCTGAGTTGTAGCCCCAGACTTCCTGCAACAGCGTCTCGCGCGAGACCGGCTGCTGGCCGGCGCGATAGAGGAACCGCAGGATCGCGGTCTCTTTCTCCGTGAGCCGCACCTTGCGCGCGTTCGCCGCGGTCAGCATCTTCGAGCCGGGCCGGAAACTGTAGGGGCCGACCGAGAACACCGCGTCCTCGCTCGCCTCGTGCTGGCGGAGCTGGGCGCGGATCCGCGCCAGCAGCACGGCAAAGCGGAACGGCTTTGCGACATAGTCATTGGCGCCGGATTCGAGACCCAGGATGGTGTCGGAATCCGTGTCATGCCCGGTCAGCATGATGATCGGCGCCTTGAAGCCGCCCTTGCGCAGGGATCGCACCACCTCGCGCCCGTCGGTATCGGGCAAGCCTACATCCATCAGCACGAGGTCAGGCGAATCGTTCTTGGCTGCAGTGGCCCCCTTGGCGCCGGTATCGACGGCGGAAGCTTCGAACTCGTCATGCAGCGACAATTGCTCGACCAGCGTGTCGCGCAAATCCGTGTCGTCATCCACAATCAATATCTTGCGGGCATTGGCCATCGGTACGATCCTTAAGAAGCACAGGCGGCGGTCACAAGCGGGGACGCCTGAGCCGTTACGCAACTGAAAGCGCGGGCCGGTCAAAGACCCGTTCGTCCTGAGGTAAGGGGCTGTTACAGATTCTCAAGCTACCGGTCACTCTACCCCAGATTCTCAGCCCCTGACTGATCATTGTGTCCGGGCGGCGTGAAATAGAGCAATTTGCCGCTGCATGGCAACCGGGGATTTGTCGATTCGCATGGGAAGTGCCGATATTTCAATCACTTATAAGACAGTCGTGCGTGATCGCCCGTTGTCGATGATCAGCATTCGCCCCGCCGCCGGTAACCCCAGGCGAGGCTGGCTCACCGCTGACGGCTGGTCCGTACCGGTCGCGCTCGGACGTGGCGGGATCATGGCCAACAAGCGCGAAGGCGACGGCGGTACCCCTCGCGGCATCTTTCATCCCCGGCTGCTGTGGTGGCGCGCGGACCGGCACCTCCGCCCGCGAACGTTTCTGCCCACCCGCGCGATCCGTCCTGAAGACGCCTGGTGCGAAGATCCGGCGGATCGTCACTACAACCGGCCGATGCGACGCGCCCGCGGCGAGAGCGGCGATCGCCTGACCCGCGAGGATCATCTCTACGATTTCATTGTCGAGATCGACCACAACAGGGTTCCACGCATTGCCGGGCGCGGCAGCGCCGTGTTCCTGCATCTGGCGCGTTCCAACTTTTCCCCGACCGCAGGATGTGTTTCGATGACGCGATCGGACATGTTGCGACTATTGCGAAGGATGGGTCCGCGGACGCGGATCGTGATTGGATGAAGCACATTTCGGGGACAGCGTATTATGGACAGGAATCAGATCGCGGCGGCGTCGCAGACGCTGCATGACAACTGGCGCGCGGGCACGAAGATCGGCGCGCTCGCAGATGCACAGCGTCCAGGGAACCGCGCGGACGGCTACGCCATCCAGGCCGCGATCGAGCGCTACTCGACGACTCATCTGTTCGGCTGGAAGATCGCCGCCACCAGCGAAGCCGGGCAGAAGCACATCAATGTCGGAGGGCCCATGGCGGGCCGCATTCTCGCGGAGACCGTGATCGCGGATGGCGGCACGGCGTCGATGGAAGGCAACAAGATGGCCGTTGCCGAACCGGAGTTCGCCTTCCGCATGGCCGTCGACCTGCCGGCGCGATCGACGCCCTACAGCGTGCAACAGGTGCTCGATGCCGTCGACACGCTGCATCCCGCGATCGAAATCCCGGACTCGCGCTTTGCCGATTTCGTCGGCGCCGGCGAAGCGCAGCTCATCGCCGACAATGCCTGCGCGCATCTGTTCGTGCTGGGCCCGGCGACGACGGCCGACTGGCGCGCCATGGATCTGATCGAGCACCGCCCGGTCATCGCCATGCGCGGCGAAAGCTTCGTCGGCCACGGCAAGAACGTGCTCGGCGATCCCCGCGTCGCGCTGACCTGGCTTGCCAACGAACTGCGCCAGCTCGGCATCAATCTGAAGGCGGGCAGGGTGGTCACGACGGGCA
>JAKFVP010000211.1 GCA_021732175.1 Bradyrhizobium sp. | reverse complement strand
CATGGTCGCGAATCTCGATATTGGCGCCGTCGAGCGTGCCGATGGTCAGCGCGCCGTTCAGCGCCAGCTTCATGTTGCCGGTGCCGGAAGCTTCCATGCCGGCGGTGGAAATCTGCTCGGAGAGATCGGCGGCGGGGATGATGACTTCCGCGAGACTCACATTGTAGTCCGGCAGGAAGGCGACCTTCAGCCGGCCCTTCAGGTCGGGATCGTGGTTGACGACCTCGGCAACGTCGTTGATCAGCTTGATGATCAGCTTGGCGTAGTGATAGCTCGCCGCCGCCTTGCCGGCGAATATCTTCACGCGCGGCACCCAGTTTCTGTCCGGCTCGTCCTTCATCGCCTGGTACAGCGCGACCGCCTCGACGATGTTGAGCAATTGCCGCTTGTATTCGTGGATGCGCTTGATCTGCACGTCGAACAGCGCCGTCGGATCGACCTTGGTGTGGAGCCGCTCGCCGATCAGACGCGCCAGCGCCAGCTTGTTGTGATGCTTGACGTCGCGGAAGCGCTGCTGGAAGGCGTTGTCGCTGGCCTTGTCCTCGAGATTTTCCAGCAGCGAAAAATCATCGAGCACGGCCTCGCCGCAGGTTTCGCGCAAGAGCGCCGTCAGCCTGGGATTGGCCAGCATCAGCCAGCGGCGGAAGGTGATGCCGTTGGTCTTGTTGGTGATGCGCGAGGGATAGAGATGGTTGAGATCGTGGAACACGGTCTCCTTCATCAGGTCGGAATGCATCGCCGAGACGCCGTTGATGCGATGCGAGCCGACAAAAGCGAGCTGGCCCATGCGCACCTTGCGGCCGCCGCGCTCGTCGATCAGCGACACCGAGGCGCGGAAATCGATATCGCCGGGGCAGCGCGCTTCGGCCTGCGCCAGATGATGCACGTTGATGCGGTAGATGATCTCCAGATGCCGCGGCAGCAGCCGCTCGAACAGCTCCACCGGCCAGGTTTCCAGCGCTTCCGGCAGCAGCGTGTGGTTGGTGTAGGAGAAGGTCGCGACCGTGATCTTCCAGGCTTCTTCCCAGCGGAAATTATGCAGATCGACGAGGATGCGCATAAGCTCGGTGACGGCAAGGCTCGGATGGGTGTCGTTGAGCTGCACGGCGACCTTCTGCGCGAGGCTGCGCAATTGCCCGTCGGCGCCAAGGTGCCGTTTCACGAGATCCTGCAGGCTTGCTGAGACGAAGAAATATTCCTGGCGCAGCCGCAACTCGCGTCCCGCCGGGCTCTCGTCGTTGGGATAGAGGAATTTGCAGATCGCCTCCGCGCGCGCCTGCTCGGCATTGGCTGAGGTGTAGTCGCCCTTGTTGAATACATCGAGATCGAGCGGGTCCGGCGCGCGCGCCGACCACAGCCGCAGCGCGTTGACGTGCTGGCCGCGCCAGCCGACGATCGGCGTATCATAGGCCATTGCCTCGATGGTCTCGCCCGGGCGCCAGGTGGCGCGGTCGCGGCCGCGCTCGTCGACGTGATCGACATGGCCGCCGAAATGGACGTGATAGATCACCTCCGGCCGCTGGAATTCCCAGGGGTTGCCAAAGGAGAGCCATTCGTCCGGATATTCGTGTTGCCATCCCTGCTGGATGATCTGGCGGAACAGGCCGAAATCGTAACGGATGCCGTAGCCCACCGCGGGGATCGCCAGGGTCGACATGCTTTCCATGAAGCAGGCGGCGAGCCGCCCGAGGCCGCCATTGCCCAGCGCCGCATCCGGCTCCAGCCTGCGCAATTCCGGCAGGCCGACGCCGAGATCGCCGAGCGCCGTCTCGAACACCGGCAGCAGGCCCATATTGTTGAGCGCGTCGGTGAAGAGCCGGCCGATCAGGAATTCGAGTGAGAGGTAATAGACCCGCTTGCGGCCGGCGTCGTAGCTCTGCTTCTCCGCCATCAGCCAGCGGTGCACGATGCGGTCGCGCAGCGCCAGCGCCGCGGCCATGTACCAGTCGCGCTTGGTTGCCATGCCGGAATCCTTGCCGATGGCAAGCCGGAGCTTGGCAAGGATCGCGCCCTTGATCTCGGCGAGCTGCAGCTCGTCGATCGGCTGGCCGGGCGCCGGATAATGCTGGAGGGGTTGGTCTGACACGCCGCTACATCCCCGTTCGAATCACGCGAAAGATATGCCCCTTGCGCCGCCGCCGAAACCACCGGGCCTCAGCGGTGCATGGAACTGCCGGAAAAATATGCAAGGAACGGGCCGATCCGGCGGCCTCCGCGCGTCCTGATTTTGGTGTTAGGATGGGCCCGGAAGCAGGGACAGAGGAGGATATGGCCATGAGATTGCTGATCGAAATCGCCGCCGCCGCACTCCTGATCGTCTGCATCAGCGTGTCCAGCGCCGCTTTCGCCGGACCAACCGCCGACGGCCTGACCTGTTCCTTCAGCGCCCCCAAGGGAGCCTCGCCCGCAGCGCGCTGCGCCGCCATCAAGCGGCAATGCGGCGGCAAGTTCTACGCGAACTATTGCGGCGACAAGCTGGTCGCGAACTGACCTTCGCCGCTTCGGGCGCAAAAAGCGCCTGTCACGCCGCTGCAATCAAATCAGCATAGAGGGCGGGTCTGACGACCATCCTCTGCTGATGCAGGTCGCATGACGTATCTCTACCTTGCGCTCGCCATCGTCGCGGAAGTCGCTGCGACGACGTTCCTGAAACTGTCGGATGGATTCAGCAAGCCGCTGCCATCCATCGTGACCGTGCTCGGCTATGCGATCGCGTTCTATTTCCTGTCGCTGACCTTGCGCAGCCTGCCGACCGGGCTTGTCTATGCCGTGTGGTCGGGCGTCGGCGTCGTCCTCATCGCCACCATCGCCTGGGTCTTCCAGAGCCAGAAGCTCGATACCGCCGCGCTCTGCGGCATGGGCCTGATCGTGTCAGGCGTGGTGGTGATCAACCTGTTTTCCAGTTCGACGCCGCACTAGTGCGAAAACTCGGGTCGCCCCGGCGAAGGCCGGGGCCCATAACCACGAATATTCATAGCAGGTGGGACAGATCCCTCCAGTCCGGATTGTTTTCTTCAATCCGCCGGATTTTCCAATCGCGCCGCCATTCCTTCATTTGCTTCTCGCGCTGGATGGCTTCGAGCGCCGTTGCATACTCCTCCATGTAGACGAGGCGCATCACGCCGTACTTCTTGACGAATTTTGACCCCTTGCCCGTGCGATGTAGCTCCAGCCGGGCGCGCATGTCGTTGCAGACGCCGATGTACAGCGTCCCATGTTTCCCGCTGGCCAGGATGTAGACGAAGTAGCTCATCGGCTCGTTCGCGCAGTCTGCCCAACTACTCCCAGCGGTGGTTATGGGCCCCGGCCTTCGCCGGGGCGACAATAATTGAGGGTAGTAGAACGAATTAAGAACACTTTAGCAAGTCATTGATATATAATAGCGATTCGGCGCAGTGCCGACACAATATCTAGGGTCTGTCCGTTCCCGGGAGGACTACATGTCCACCAAGGCGATGGGTCTTTATGCGACGAAGC
>JAKFVP010000563.1 GCA_021732175.1 Bradyrhizobium sp. | reverse complement strand
AGACAGTCACCAATCAGCACACCGGCCGCTCGGTGACCGTCCGCGTCAACGACCGCGGACCTTACGTGCCGGGCCGGGTGGTCGACGTGTCCTATTCAGCGGCGCAGGAGCTCGGCATGATCGGCCGCGGCGTGGCGCCGGTGAAGCTCGACGTCGTGCAGTAGCGCGGGATGACGCGTCATCCCGCTCCGTTTTTGTTTGAGCATGATCTTATCGGAAAACCGGTTCCCACTTTTCCGGATCATGCTCGTTTCGCGTAACGTCTGAAAGCCCAGATCGCGGCCAGCACAATCAGCGACCCGACGACCGCGGCGACGATGTCGCGCAGCGAGACCGATATCTTGTCGAGGCTCGGCAGCAAATCGAGCCAGCGGAACAGCACCCCGCCGATCAGCGCGCCGACAAGGCCGAGGCCCAGATTGCGGAAGCTGCCAAAGCCTTCGCGGTCCCAGGTGATCAGGCGCGAGGCCAGTCCGCCGCCGATCAGGCCGACGACGATCCATACGATCATTTGCGCAACTGTCGGCATCGTCATCATCAGTCCCTCCCCCGCATTGAAGATTACTCGGGCTTGATCCCCGCGGCCTTGATGATCGGCAGCAGCCGCTTTTCCTCGCTGTCGCGATAGGCCCTGCACTCATCCGGCGTGGTCGGCCAGACCGTGGCGCCGAGGTCGGCATAGCGCTTCTTGACGAAGTCGTCTTTCAGCGCCGTCACCGTCAGCGCATTGGCGCGCTCGATGACGTCGCCGCGGATGCCGGCCGGGCCGACCATGCAGGCCCAGGAGGTCATTTCGTAGCCCGGCAGGAACTCCGCCATCGCCGGCACGTCGGGCAGTTCTGGAAGGCGCGTCCTCGCTGTGACCGCGATGGGGCGGATCAGGCCGGCCTTCACCGAGGGCAGCGAGCCCGGCAGATTGTCGAACAGCATGTCGACGCGGCCGCCGAGCAGATCGTTCAGCGCGGGGCCGGCGCCCTTGTAGGGCACATGCATCACCTCGACGCCGGCCATCGAGTTCATCATCTCGCCGGAAAGATGCAGCGTCGTGCCGAAGCCGGCGGAGGCGTAGGTGTATTTCTTCGGCTCCTTCTTGAAGGCGGCGAACAGCTCCCTGGCGTCCTGCGAGAAGAAATCCTTTCGCGCGGTTAGGATGTTCGGCAATTGCCACATGCCGGAGATGAAGGTGAAGTCCTTGACGGGGTCGTAGGGCAGTTTTGCGTAATTGCCGATCGCGAGCACGTTGGAGGCGATGCCGCCGAGGCCCACCGTGTAGCCGTCGGACTGCGACTTCGCGATCGCATCGGCGCCCAGCACGCCGCCGGCGCCGCCCTTGTTCTCGACCACGAAGGACTGTCCGGAGATTTCGCTCAAGCGCTGGCACAAAATGCGCGACAGCACGTCGGTGGCGCCGCCGGCCGGGAAGCCGTTGACATAACGCACCGAGCGCGCCGGCCAGTACGCTTCCTGCGCGCGGGCGGCGGATGGAATGACGAACGGCGCGGCGGCCGCACCGCCGATGAATGAGAGCATTTGGCGGCGATCGATGGGCGCTGGCATCGGCATCCTCCCGGGATCGGTGCTGTGTCGTGTCCTTTTCTTGTCTTTGGTTGACGGGATTGAAGCGGCGCACGGGCGGCGGGTCAACCGCTATTGCTTGCGGCGCGGTGAAGCGGCTGCATTGCAACATCGGCGCGAGTTGCGCCGTGCGGAAAAAGCCGCCAGCATCGCCCCAACGAGGGCCGCCGAGCCGCTCGACCAAAAGGGAGACGCCATTTTGAAGATCGTCGATCTCAGCCGCGAACTCTATCACCGCACGCCGACCTATCCCGGACATCCGCCCATCATGCACGGCGTCTGGAAGACCCACGAGGAATCCTTCGTGGACTCCGGCAGCGTGTGGGGGCTGGCCTCGATGTTCATCTCGATGCCCGACCATGGCGGCACCCATATCGATGCGCCCCGGCACTTCGGCCCCGGCGGCATTCCGATCGACCGATATCCGCTGGAGAAATGCATCGTGCCCGGCATCTGTCTCGATTTGCGCCACATCGCGCCGCGGGCGGAGATTACGCCTGCCGATCTCCAGGCGGCCGTGGCCAACACCGGTCACGCGGTTCCCAAGGGCGGCACCGTGCTGCTCTGCACCGGCCATCACGCCAAAACTTTTCCCCGCAAGGAATATGCGACCGACAATTCCGGGGTGAATGTCGCGGCGACGGAATGGCTTGCGGCCAAGGGCGTGGTGCATTTCGGCATCGACTCGATGCGGCCGGGACCGGAGGGCAGGGTCAATTCGCTGGTGCACAAGGCCTGCCTCGATCTCGACATCACCCATATCGAAAGCCTGTGCAATCTCGAGGCGCTGCTGGGCGCGGGACCGTTCACCTTCATCGGCCTGCCGCTGAAGATGCGCGAGGGCACGGCCTCGCCGATCCGCGCGGTGGCGGTGTTCGGGATGTAACCGAACTCGTCATGCCCGGGCTTGACGGGGAGAGAGTGCCGCAATCAAGGAATGTCGGCACCGAGTTGGTGTTCCACCTTGCGGCATCGGCCGCGGCTGCCTTACGCTGGCGGCAATAATAAAGAAGACAACCAGGGAGGAATGCATGACCACGCGTCGCGATTTTCTCAAAGGCGCCGCCGCCGGCATCGTGTTTTGCGGCTGCGGCATGGTTCACGGGGCTCACGCCCAGGCGCCGCGGCAAAAACTCCCGGTGAGCGTTGGCGGCAAGCGCGTCAAGACCATCGACGTGCATGCGCATTGCCATTTCCGCGAAGCCGGCGCGGTGCTGGGCGACGAGGCCGCCCGCGTGCAGCTGCCGCCGGTCAACAATGCGGAAAGTGCCTTCATCGAGATCGAGAAGCGCCTCGCCGCGATGGATTCGCAGGCCATCGACATGGAGGTGCTGTCGATCAACCCGTTCTGGTACGGCCGGGATCGCGAGATCGCCGGCACCATCGTGAAGATCCAGAACGAAAAGCTCGCCGAGCTCAGCGCGTCGAAGCCGGATCGCTTTGCCGCCTTTGCCTCGCTGACGTTGCAGGCGCCTGATCTGGCGGTGCAGGAACTCGAGACCGCCGTGAAGAAGCAGGGCCTGAAGGGCGCTGCGATCGGCGGCATGGTCAATGGCGTCGAATTCTCCGACCCAAAATTCCATCCGGTCTGGGCGAAGGCGGAAGAGCTCGGCGTGCCGTTGTTCATCCATCCGCAGGGCGTTGCGGAATTGTCAAAACGCCTCGCCGGCAATGGCTGGCTCGGCAACACCATCGGCAATCCGCTGGAGACCACGATCGCGCTGTCGCATCTGATCTTCGAGGGCACCTTCGACCGCTTCCCGGGGTTGAAGGTGATCGCCGCGCATGGCGGCGGTTATCTGCCGTCCTATGCCGACCGTTCCGACCATGCCTGTCTGGTCGGACCGAAGGGCTGCAATCCCGAGATCAAGCTGAAGAAGAAGCCGACGGAATATCTCAAACAGATC
>JAKFVP010000482.1 GCA_021732175.1 Bradyrhizobium sp. | reverse complement strand
CGGCTATCTGACGACAACGATCACCGTCGCCGATACCGACCGCGCGCGCGTCGAGGAAAAGGTCCGCGCCGTCGAGCGCATCGTCAACGGGCTCGGCTTCACCTGCATTCGCGAAGGCATGAACGCCGTGGAGGCGTGGCTGTCGAGCCTGCCGGGCCATGTCTATGCGAACGTCCGGCAACCGATCGTCCACACGCTGAACCTCGCGCATCTCATGCCGCTGTCGAGCGTATGGGCCGGGCCAGTGCGGAACGCGCATCTCGGTGGGCCGCCCTTGCTTTATGCGGAAACCAGCGGCTCGACGCCGTTCCGTCTCAGCACGCATGTCGGCGACGTCGGTCATATGCTGATCGTCGGACCCACCGGGGCCGGAAAGTCGGTGCTGCTCGCAATGCTCGCGCTTCAGTTCCGGCGATATCCAGACTCCCAGGTCTATGTCTTCGACAAGGGATTTTCGGCGCGCGCGGCCGCTCTGGCGATGGGCGGCGCGCATCACGCGCTCGGGCTTGGCGGCGAGAGCGGTCATGCCGATGACGAGGGCGGGCGAACGATCGCCTTCCAGCCGCTGCGCCACATCGATCGCTCCAACGAACGCGCCTGGGCGGCCGAATGGATCGGCGCGCTGCTCGCCCATGAGAAAGTACTGGTCACACCCGAGATCAAGGAGGCCGTCTGGTCGGCGCTCACCAATCTCGCGACCACCCCGATCGAGGAACGCACGCTCACCGGCCTATCCCTGCTGCTGCAATCGGCACCGCTGCGATCGGCGCTCGCGCCCTATACGCTCGAAGGACCGTTCGGCCGCCTGCTCGACGCCGCCGAAGACGATCTAGCGATCGCCGACGTGCAGTGCTTCGAGACTGAAGCGCTGATGGGGCAGGCGGGCGTCGTCGCGCCCGTGCTGACCTACCTGTTCCACCGGCTCGAAGAGCGCTTCACCGGGCGGCCGACGCTTCTCGTACTGGATGAAGCCTGGGTGTTCCTCGACCACCCGCTGTTCGCCGCGCGCATCCGTGAGTGGCTGAAGGTGCTGCGCAAGAAGAACGTCAGCGTCGTGTTCGCGACACAGAGCCTAGCCGATATCGCCGACAGCACGATCGCGCCGGCCATCATCGAAAGCTGTCCGCAGCGCATCTTGCTGCCGAACGATCGGGCGATCGAGCCGCAGGGCCAGACGGCCTACGTCCGCTTCGGTCTCAACGCGCGCCAGATCGAACTGGTCAGCCGCGCGACGCCCAAGCGGCAATATTATCTGCAATCAACGCGCGGCAACCGGCTGTTCGAGCTTGGGCTAGGCCCGATCGCGCTGGCGCTGTGCGGCGCGTCCGATCCCGACAGCCAGAAGCGCATAGACGCGGTGCTGGCCGAAAAGGGCCAGGCCGACTTCGCCGCGACCTTTCTCTCCCAAGCCGGCCTCGATTGGGCGGCCGACCTGCTTGGGCGTCACCCTGCCGCCCGCCCCCCAGAAGACAAGGAGTAATTTCCCGTGCCCCGTATCCCTATCCGCAAATATGCGTGCCTCTCCGCTCTCGCGCTCGGCGCCGTCGGCTCGCTCGGTATCGGCATCGCGTTGACCTCGACGCCCGTCGCGGCCCAGCTCAGTGTGTTCGATCCATCGAACTATTCGCAAAACCTGCTCACCGCCGCGCGCACGCTTGCCCAGATCAACAACCAGATCCAGAGTCTCCAGAACGAAGCGCAGATGCTGATCAACCAGGGCAAGAACCTGTCCCGGATCGATTTCCCGCAACTTCAGGAGCTTCGCCAGCGCCTCCAGCAGATCGACCAGCTCATGGGCCAGGCGCAGGGCGTCGACTTCCGCATCGATCAGCTCGACGAGCGCTTCCGCCAGCTCTACCCGCAGGAGTTCGATCAGGTGTTCCGCCGCGATCAGCGTGTGGCTCGCGCACGCGATCAACTCGATACCGCGATGTCCGCGTTTCGCCAGACGATGGGGGTCCAGAACCGCATCGTCGACAACGTACGGAGCGACACGCAGGCGCTCGCCGACATCGTCGCGCGCAGCCAGGGCGCGGAAGGCTCGCTTCAGGCGCAGCAGGCCACGAACCAGCTTCTCGCGCTCACCGCCAAGCAGCAGCTCCAGCTTCAGCAAATGATGGCGGCGCAGTTCCGGGCGGAATCGGTCGAGCAGGCGCAGCGGGGCCAGATCGCGCGCGAGGCACGCGAGTCGACGCGCCGCTTCCTCGGCGACGGCAAGGCTTACACGCCACGCCAATGAGCTGAGGCAGGCGAGGACCGCGCCCCCAGCTCCCCCCGGGTCCGAACCTGTCTCGTCGCGGGGGCCGTAGGGCTTGCCCCTCTCATGGCCGCCGGTCCCCGCGACACCTTTCAACTTCAAGCAGGAACCCGCCCATATGGATGACCTGAATGTCATCGATCAGTTCATGGAGGCCTTCGCCTCCTACATCGACAGCGGGTTCGGCCTGTTGGGCGGTGACGTCGGTTTCCTGACCACGATCCTGATCGGCATCGACATCACGCTCGCCGGGCTGTTCTGGGCGCTCGGCGGCGAAGACGACGTCATCGCCAAGTTCCTCAAGAAGATCCTCTATGTCGGCGTCTTCGCCCTGATCCTCAACAGCTTCTCGACACTGTCCGATATCATCTTTCGCAGCTTCGCCGGCCTCGGCCTCACCGCAGGGGGCAGCGCGATTACGGCTGACGATTTATTGCGACCCGGCAAGCTGGCCGGGACCGGCTTCGAGGCAGCATGGCCGCTCCTCGAGCAGGCGAAGGAGTTGGTTGGCCCGATCGCCTTCTTCGACAATTTCATCGAGATCGCCGTGCTGGTGATCGCCTGGGTCGTCGTCATCGCCGCCTTTTTCATCCTCGCGATCCAGCTTTTCATCACAATCCTCGAATTCAAGCTTACTTCGCTCGCCGGCTTCGTGCTCGTGCCCTTTGCGCTGTGGAACCGCACGTCGTTCCTCGCCGAACGGGTGCTCGGGAACGTCGTCAGTTCGGGCATCAAGGTCATGGTGCTCGCGGTCATCGTCGGCATCGGCTCTAACTATTTCGCCGACTTCACCAGTGCGATCACCGGCGACGAGGTGTCGATCGAACAGGCCGTGTCGCTGATGCTCGCGAGCCTCGCGATCTTTGGCCTCTCCATCTTCGGCCCGGGAATCGCATCCGGCCTCGTCGCCGGCGCGCCGCAGCTCGGCGCCGGATCGGTGATCGCCACTACCGTGCTTGCCGGCGGAGGTCTTGCGATGGCAGGCGCTGGCGCCGTCGGCGCGGCACGCGGTCTCGCGGGGGCCGGTCTCGGCGCGATCCGCGCCGGTACATCGATGGGGTCTGCCGCATCCACTGCCTACAAGCTCGGGCAGGAAACCTCGGGCTCGACCAGCGTCGGCGCGGGCCTCGGCGGCGTTGCGACCGCCATGCGCGGCGCGGCTGCCAACCGGATGAGCGGCGGTCTCGGCGTTAGCGCTGCCGCCGATCGTGGGCAGCGCGCCGCATGGGAAG
>JAKFVP010000294.1 GCA_021732175.1 Bradyrhizobium sp. | reverse complement strand
GACTCCGTTACACCATCAGTGTGAGGGACGACCGCCTCCCTAGCCAACCGCGCGACGCACGCCATCACCAGCGCCGTAGCTAGCGCGGTTGGCTTGGGAGACCTCGGGGCCCGTTACCCCATCTACGAACTTGCGTCGGGATGCGTCCGCGACATCAGGTCACGCACCGGCCCGGCTGCAGCAGCTTGGCGACCTCGGTCAGCACGCTCACCGGCGGCTCGCAGGCGACCGTCATCTTCTTCGTCTTGTCCGCGGCCGGCTTGCTAACCGGCGTCAGGCCCTTGGCATCCTTCTGCAGGGGGATGCGGAGCAGCACCGAGGTGTCGGCAAGGCTTTCCACCTTCAGCAGCACGGTGCGGGTGGCCTCGGCCGGCGCGGCTTTCGCCTCGCGGTCGCCCTTGGCGGCGCGGTTGATCCCGGCGGCGCCCGCGGGCTCCCCGACGGCTTCAAACCGGTCGGCGAGGCTGGCGCTGGAAAAGGCTTCGCCTGCGGCAATCTGGGCCGCACCGAGCGTCGCAGCGGCGGCCAGCGCGGCAAAAATAACCTTGGATTTCTGTGGCATGAGCGTGAGCCCCGTGGCGATTGCGGGAACAACGCGGCCGTACCGAGCCGGTTTCCTGGCCCGAGCAGTAAATTAAGCGTGTCCAACGCCCGTGCGTTCCACGCGGGTTCCATCCGGACTTTTTTTTGGGGGACCGGCAGATTTTTTCGGAACGAGCTGGAACGACTTTTGAGCCCGGGAGTCATCTAAACAGCCGGTTATCCCCCCTGCCCCATTGACCGGCTACAGAGGGCGCAACCGTGGTGATGCCGGTTGCGCCCTTCTTTTTTTCGGCGCGGGCGTTGAGCACGCCGTCTCACGGCGTATTCGTTTGCATGCTGTCGTTTCCCGTATAGGCTGACACCGCTCCAAGCGCTTCCCCGACAATCAGACGTCCGGCATCCGCTGAATGCGTCGCATGCGAACCGCGGCTTGCCTGCGCTGCAGGCGAAGGAAGGGAACGGCATGAGCGTCACCAACCGCACCTGTACCTGCGGGGCCGTCTATCGCCGCACGGAATCGCTCGCCGCGTCACGCGAGATCGAGAGTTTCGAATGCGTGACCTGCGGCGTGACGATGGAGTCGTGGAATTCAGCCTGGGTGGCGAGCTATCGGCTGATCGTCGGACCGGTCAGGAAGCCTGAGGGCGGCTGAGCGCGTCAGGTCGAGATCTTGCTTTTCGAAGGCCTGCCTGCGCGCTTCTTCGGCGGCGCTACGGATTCCACCGGGGGCAGCAACGCCTGCTCGGCTTCTCTCGCCAGCCGCAGCGCGCGCAGCCGCTCCATGTTCTTGCGGATGGAGGCCGCATCGCGCGCGACGTCTTCCATGGCGCGTACGCCCTCTTCCCGCGCCAGGCGCTGACGGTCGGCGCGCGCAACGCTTTCGGCGGAAGGCTCGGCCAGTTTCTTGCTCACCATGCAGCTCCGCTAAAAAGACAAAGCCCGCTCAATCGGAGATCGAGCGGGCAACATCACCATTCCAGTACATCCGTGAAATGGTGCGGTCGGATCAAGCCAGCGACAGGTTTTCCGCGCTGCTCTTGCCCCGCATCTTGTCGGCCTTGATTTCGAAGTTGACCTTCTGGCCCTCGGCGAGGCCGGTGAGGCCCGCGCGCTCGACGGCGCTGATGTGCACGAACACATCGTTTCCACCATCGTTCGGCGCGATAAAGCCAAAGCCCTTCGTGCCATTGAACCACTTAACTGTACCGGTCGGCATATTTTGCTCCAAAGCATCACGCGCGTGACCATTCACGCGCTCTAATTCAACTGGTCGGATGTCTTTGGGAAATAGCCCGCGGGCGCATTCAGAAAGGCACGGCGGCTAATCGAATGCACACCACGTATAGCTAATAGCCGCAAATTGCAAGTCTGGCGCGCAGGACAGGCCGACGACAGGCCGCGAGGATGGTGAAATAATTAATGATATCAGGTGCTTACGCGAAACGCCGGCAGACGCCCGTCACGCCCTCTGCAGCGCCAGCGTGACGCCGCCGAGCGTCAGCGCCATCGCGGCGATCTCGCGCAGGCCCAACGGCTCGCCGAGGATGAAGGCGGCCGAGACGACGCCGATCACGGGGACCAGCAGCATGCCTGTGGAGGCCGAGGTCGGCGGCGAGCGCGGGCTTGATCCCTGTCGAGGCGCAGCCTTGCCCGTCGATTGGACCTTTGATCTGTGTCAAGCAACCCTCCGTAGCCAATCGCAGAGTAGCAACTCGATTGTGCCGAGTCAGGAATCGCCGATCACCGGAATGCAACTGAGCCAGCCGCAGGGCTCGCCAGCACGTTCGTGCAACAGCACCAAGGGGATCAACATGGAGCAGGTTCTGATCAATCTCGTTGCGGGCGCCCTTGGCGGCCTTGGGGCGGGCAAGTCATCTTCCACATTCGATCTTGGTACAGCCGGAAACCTCATTTCGGGTCTGGTGGGAGGCGGCCTGCTGGGTCAGATCGCGACCTTGCTGCTGCCCTCAGTGCTGGCGGCCGCACAATCCGGAGACATGAGCGCGAGCGGCATCATTTCGCACGTGGTCGCCGGCGGAGCCGGTGGCGCCGTCCTGACCGCGATCATCGGCGCCATCAAGAACAGGGCGGCGGCCTGAATTTCAGGCGCGTCAGTCCTTCCCGGTTTGCCAGAGCCTGCTTGAAAGCTTCCATGCAGGAGCGATCGCAAGGTTGATCGCCGGGATCGATATTCCGCCGGCCAACAGCCCGACGATGCCCGACAGCACGGTTTCGACGGCCCACTTCATCGCTGCGGCCGCGGAAGGCAGTGCGCGAGACGCGGCTTGTGCAGCGGCATCAATGGCGTGACCGAGGGCATGCAGATCATAGGCCTCGAGACCGTGGACGATGATGCTGCCCCCGACCCAGACCATGGCTGCGGTGCCGACGGCTCCGAGGAACGTCAGGAAGCCGGGCATACCGAGAACAATTGCACGTCCGAGCGCGCGGCTGATGGCGCCGGCAAGCGAACTGCCATCGTTTCGCGCAAGGGCAACACCCATGTCGTCCGCCTTCACGATCAACGCGACGACGCCATAGACGCCGATCGTGATGGCGATCCCGACGACGCCCAGCACCATTGCCTGCATCCAGAAGCTCGCCTCGGCCACGGCCGCCAGTGTGATCGCCATGATCTCGGCCGAGAGAATGAAATCGGTCTTGACGGCGCTCGCGACCTTCTCGTCCTCGAGCGCCTGCGCATGCAGCGCAACCGTGCCGGCGCCGGCTTCATGATCGTGCGCCTTGTGCGGCACGATGGCTTCCACAATTTTTTCGGTGCCCTCATAGCAGAGATAGACGCCACCCAGCATGAGAAGCGGCGTGAGCAGTCCGGGAAGGAAATAGCTGATGGCCAGTGTTGCGGGGAGCAGAAGGAAAAGCTTGTTGCGCAGCGAGCCGACGGCAATCCTGCCGACGATCGGCAGCTCGCGGTCGGCCGAAAACCCAA
>JAKFVP010000027.1 GCA_021732175.1 Bradyrhizobium sp. | reverse complement strand
CTCGACGCGATCGAGAAGGGCGAACCGCCGCCACCGCCGCCGACGCCGATCTCGATCCCGAAAGAAGCGTCGGAAGATCTCAGCCCGCCGGTCGAGCCGCTGAAGAACGTGCCGCTGCCCGGCCGCGATCCGCGCCGCGCCAAGCAGCCGCCGCCGAAGGCCGCTGCGCCGCCGCGCGCTCCTGCCCCGCCGAGTGCGGCCGCGCCACCGCCAGCGGCCCACCAGCAGCAGGTCGCGCCGCTGCCGGCGCCGATCGAGGTCAGGCCCGCGCCGGGCGCCGTGGCAAAACCGAAGCCGAAGCCGCCGATGGCATTGACTCCGCAGGTCGCCAGCCCGCCGCAGCGCCCGCCGGCGCCGGCGCAGAACTGATCGCTCAGCCCCAGACGCAATTGCAGGCCGTGCGAACGTTGTCGGCCAGCGTATGCATCTGCGACACGAGGTTGCGGATATCTTCGACGAGCTTCTTGATCAGTGCGATGTCGGCAATCTGCGTCAGGTCCCCGACCACGCGGCGGACGGCATCCATCAAGTCCTGGCGCAACGTGTTGTAGGTCGCGCTGGCCTTGTCGAACTCCGCGAGCGCATCGAGGCAGGCCTGCGACTTCGGTCCAGGCTGTTCGCGGCAGCGCCGCACTCTCTCGCGGAGCGCATCGACCTCCACGGTCGACCCGGCGACGACCTCTCCGGCGAGATCGAGGATCTTGGATTTCAGGATCGTCGCCTTGGCGCGCGCTTCCGGCGAGACGATGACGAGAACCAGGATCGCGGCAAGCGCGGCGATGGCCAGCAGCAGGGCTGCCTCTGCTGCCGTTACGGCAACGCCGGCGACGACGATGGGCACCGCCAGCTGGACCTTGAGATCGGCCGCCGCCTTGTCTATCGCCTGGGCGCCGGAATTGACCTCGTTGGTCACGGTTTCGCCCATGAACTGGTTGTTGCCGGCGAGCAGGATCGCTTCCTGACGAAGCGCCTCGATCCGGCTGCGAACGGTCGCTGACAGGGCGACGCCGGTCTCGGCGAGCTTGGCATCGAGATGCTGGATAACGCGGACGATGCCGGTGCCGAGATCCGACAGGCCGACCAGCCCCTGACCGTCGGTACCATAGCCGATCGGGAGATCGCTGCCGCCGCCGGGCAGCGACGCGTTCTGCAGATACCTGCCGGCGTAATCCTTGCGCTGCTCGTCCGTGATGTCGCCATTTCTCGCCGCGCTGCGCCAGAGCTGGAGCTGGTCCTGCTGCTGGCTGGGACTTGGCTGTGGCGTTGGCGTTCGCACGGCTCCTCCTGAGCCGGGGGTGGATGGCGCGGCGCCTGCGCCTGCGCCGGCCGGCGCGACCGCGGCGGAGGCGGAGCCGTATTTGGCCTGGATATCTCGCGCCCGGTTGGCGGCTTCCGCAATGGCGATCGTGTTGTCGGACAGCTTCTTGAGGAGGTCGGCGACCTCCTGCCGGCCCGACATGTCGCGGAAGATGTTCGGCGTGGATATAGCGGTCAAGGCCGCCGCGAGACCGCTCGGATCCGGCGCCGGCGACGGGTTCACGATATTAAGCAGCGACTGCGGGAACGGTGTCGGGCTCGCCGAGACCGGTTGCGGGCTCGGCGTGACCGGTGTCACCGGATTGATCGCCGCGGCTTCCAGCGGGATCGGGTGCTCCTCCCACTTCCAGAAACGGGTGTTGTCGATCTCTTCCGACAGGTTGCAATGGCCGAGCTTGCCTTCCGCGAAGATGCCACGGGTCGGCAGGCTGACCAGCCGCTCCGACTTGGCCTGCACGAGTTGCAGCTGATCGAGCACCTGCGCCAGTTCGGTGTCGGACAGTTTGGCGAGCTGCTGGATCGCCCATTGCTGCTGCGCCGGATCGGAGCCGTTGATCGCCGTCGACAGCGCAACGATCTTGGCGCCGTCGATCTTGTTCTGCTTGGCCAGGGGATAGGCCACATAACTGCCGAAGACGTCGAGCGGTACCGGTTCCGCGACGTCGGCCAGCGTTTTCCCGCCGGTCCATGCCGTCGACTCGAATGCGATCGCGATGGAGTTGGTGTCCGCCGCAATCATGAGCACGCTGTTATAGTAGTCCTTGTTCTTGTCGAAATGAGCGAACAGCGCCTTGACGAGATGGTTCTCTTCCGCGGTGAGGCTTTTTTCGGGTGACAGCACCGGCGGGGGCGGCGCAGGGCGGGGGCCCGGCCGTTTGATCCAGGTGAAGGTTTGCGACGAAGGCTCCTCGCTCAGAAAGTAGAGATCAACATCCCGCTCGCCTTCGGTCAATGGCACGAACACGCCGTCGAGCCCGAATGCATTGATGGTCATGAAGTCGATGCGCCAGTCGTTGCTGCCCCATTTCTCGAACTGGAAGCCGACGATGTCCTTCCACTTGATCGAAACGTATTGACCGGTTTCCTGGTCGAAGATGCGCGTGAAGGTCCACTGTCCGGAGTCGATGTTGAAGCGCTCGCCGCTGTTGATGTTGTGCAGCTGGTTCTCGTCCTCCCCCATGTGGCCGCCCTTGTAGACATAGTGCAGCTCGAACCGTTTGGCCGTCGGTAACTGGTCCGCAGTCATCACGTAAACCACGACAGGGGACGAGCTTTCGTCGCTGTCCTTGGTCCTGATACCGATTTCGAAGGTGAGAAACTGTAGATCGCCTTCCCAGAACGGGGGGGCGGGGTGGTCGTTGGGAACGATGCCGTGCAGGTTCTGAAACTCGCGAATCGTCTCCAGCTTCGCCAAGGTCGCGAACGCGGGCTTCAATGCGGGGTCCAGCAGGACCGGCTCGAACAGCTGCCGGTTGCTCAGCAGGAACGCGGTGTCGAAATTATCGACCCGGGCCGGCAGCTTCACCAGCACGGCATGGCGGCGACGTACCCATTCCACCGTCATGCGGAAGTGACGGAGAACCTCGTAATAGAGGATCGTCAGCGTATGGCTGTGATTGTAATTGGCGAACGTCCGGGTCTGGATGGCCTCCTTTTCCTCCTGGCGGGCCTGGATTACCACAGTCGAATTGAGCTCGCGCTGCGAGGAACTGGCCTGGGCAAAGCTGTCGCTGAGCCGCTGCACGTTCTCCGCCGCCAGTTCGCGGCTTCCCTCGCTCGAAGCCGTCGAGCCTCCGAGGCTCCAGGCGTTGCCGATGGCACCACCTATCCCGGTTCCGCCCGCCCCGTAGCTGCCGGAGGCGCCGGCGGAGGTCGCCACGCCGCCCATGAAGGACGAGCCATGCTGGAATTCCTTCAGGCCCGCCTTGACCGTTTCGGTGATCGTGCGGTCGCGATGCGTCTGGTGCAGGATGTCTTCGGTAAGCTTGGTTGTCTCGTCGCGCTTGGTCAGGCTGTCCCAGGACCAGTCGATGACGGCGAGCTTGACGTTCTCGCCGGGCGCCAGCGGGAGGCTGTAGAGGATCTCGCCGAGGGAGTGACCGAGTGAGAACCACGAAACCTTGTACTCGTCGACATAGGCCGGACGGAAAGGCTGGGGAACGGCGATGTCGGGCGTCGGATCGGAAA
>JAKFVP010000019.1 GCA_021732175.1 Bradyrhizobium sp. | reverse complement strand
ACTCGAGATCGCTTGCCGGCGTCAGCGATTTGAACATGTCGAGCAGGTGACCTGCGATCGTCACCTCGCTGACGGGATAGGTGAGCTTGCCGTTCTCGATCCAGAAGCCGGAAGCGCCGCGGCTGTAATCGCCGGTGACGCCGTTGACTCCGGAGCCGATCAGGTCGGTGACGTAGAATCCCTGCTTGATGTCGGCGATCAGATCGGCCGGCGAGACGCTGCCCGCTTCCATATGCAGATTGTAGGCGCCGGGCGACGGCGCCGACGACACGCCGCGATGGGCGTGGCCGGTCGTGGTCATGCCGAGTTCGCGCGCGGTGGCGCAATCGAGCAGCCACGAAGTCAGCACGCCCTGATCGATGATGGCGAGCTGCTTCACCTTGACGCCCTCGGCATCGAAATTCTGCGAGCGCAGGCCGCGCACGCGCAGGGGATCGTCGATGATGCGGATGTTGTCCGCGAACAGCTTCTGGCCGAGCTTGTCCTTCAGGAAGCTGGTCTTGCGCGCGATCGATGCGCCGTTGACCGCGCCGACGAGATGGCCGACCAGCGAATTGGAAACGCGCGGATCGTACACGACAGGAACCTTGCAGGTCTCGACCTTGCGCGGATTGGTGCGGGCCACCGCGCGCTCGCCGGCCTTGCGGCCGACGCTGGCGGGCGAAGCGAGATCGCTCGCATGCAGCGCCGACGTATAGTCGTAGTCGCGCTCCATGCCGGTGCCTTCGCCGGAGATCGCGGTCATCGCGATGCCCTGGCTGGAACGGAGGTACGAACCTTCGAAGCCGGTCGAGGTCACCAGCACCATGCCGCCGATGCCGGCGGAGGCCGAAGCGCCGCCGGATTTGCTGACGCCTTTCACCGCGAGGCCTGCGGCCTCGGCCTCCTGGGCGCGGCGCTCGAGCTCGGCGGTGGTGGGAATGACGGGGTCGAGCAGGTCGAGCGCGGGGAAGTCGCGCGCAAGCAGCGCGGGATCGGCGAGGCCGACAAATTTATCTTCCGGCGCGACGCGCGCCATCGCCACCGCGCGCTCGGCGAGTTTGGCAATGCCGTCGCCGCCGACATCGTTGGTGGAAACCACCGCCTGGCGGTTGCCGACGAGGACGCGCAGGCCGACATCGTCGCCTTCGGAGCGTTCGGATTCCTCGACACGGCCGTCGCGCACCTCGACGCCCTGCGAGACGCCGCGCACCGCAACCGCGTCCGCCGCATCGGCGCCGGCTTTTTTGGCGGCCTCGACCAGACGCCGGGCCAGCGCTGCGAGCGCGGATTGATCGAACAGGCCGTTTGCTGCGGCATCAGGCGAAAGCTTCGAAGCAGCGGATGATTTCGAAGCGGCGGATGGTGAAGAGATCACGAATGAAATTCCCGGGATTTTAGGGGTTAGGCGGGCAGCGCCGCGAACCCACCAGATGTGCAGGATTCTCAGGGACTTCAAGCATTTTGCGGCGGCAAAAGCCATCAATTTCGCTTAGCGCCGCAAGGTCCCGTCAATCATCCGTGCCAAGGGGTTGTCAATCATGCGGAAGGAAGCGCGGCGATTGAGGCGCGATTAACCAGCCTTTTTAAGCGCTTTCGCGCGCCGGCATGGCAAGCTCTCACGCATCGACCGGGAACATAATTCCGGCGGGGAGAACCGAAGCCGTGAGGCGTCAAACACAAACAAGCGGGATCAATCCCGCGGCTGGGTCGAGCCGCGCCATGCGGCTCGACCCTCTTTCCCTTCCGATCCGCTTCGATGCGCGCGACGTGCGTGCCGATGGCGGCGTGCGCCAGGTCGAACTTCATCGCGAACGTGTCGTGCTGCGCCGGCGGGTTGCCGGGATGCGGATGGCCGTCAACGTTCGCGTCTGCGACTTTCTCGGCATCGGCCTGCGCGGCCTCGACAGCGACGCGCAGATGCTGGCGCTGATCCACCGCGATCCCTCGCTGACCATTCCGCTCGCCATCAGCGCCGACCGCGCCGAGCTCGATGCGGCGTCGGCGATGTGGAGCGAGATTTTTTCCCTGCCGGTGCTGCCAGAAGAAAAGCGGGCCGAGCCCGCCGCACGGCGCCGCCGCTGCAATGTCATCGCCAAACGCCGTCCGCGTTTCCTGGTGCGCCGCCGGGCCGGCGACACGCTGCGCGAGCTTTCCAACCACCGTGGCGAGCGCGAGATCATCGCCCGGAACTGACTGACAACGCGGGCGCCAGACAAGCGCCTGCGGAACACCTAGCCCGTCGCGCGCAACGCCGCGTCGGCCAACAATCCCGCAAACAATAACAGCCCCGCATCGCGGTTCGACTTGAACAGGCGCAGGCACAGCGCGGGATCGCCTGTATCCAGTCTCCTGATCTGCCAGGCCAGATGCGCGGCAAAGGCAGCAAGGCCGATCCACGCCGGCCAGCGCGCCGCGGCAAGCCACAGCGTGGCACCAATCAGCACCACCGCAAGGCCATAGAAGATCGCGAGCGCGGGCTTCGTCTTTTGCCCGAACAGCAGCGCGGTCGACTTGATGCCGATCAGCGCGTCATCCTCGGCGTCCTGATGCGCGTAGATGGTATCGTAGCCGATCACCCAGGAAATCGAGCCGGCATAGAGCACGAGCGCCACCGCATCGATGCGGGAAAACTCCGCCGCAAAGCCCATCAGCGCGCCCCAGGAGAAGGCAAGGCCCAGCACGACCTGCGGCCACCAGGTGATGCGCTTCATGAAGGGATAGATCGCGACGATCAACAACGAGGCGATGCCGGTCGCTATCGCAAAGCGGTTGAACTGCAGCAGCACGGCAAGTCCGATCAGCGCCTGCAGCACCAGGAAGATCAGCGCCTGTGTGACGCTGACCTGTCCTGCCGGGATTGGCCGCGAGCGCGTGCGCTCCACCTTGGCGTCGAGATCGCGGTCGGTGATGTCGTTCCAGGTGCAGCCCGCCCCGCGCATCACGAAGGCGCCGATGAAGAACAGCGCGACCGTCAGCGGCAGCGAGGCGATATGGCCGGACATGCCGGCAGCAAGCGAGGCCGACCACCAGCACGGCATCAGCAGCAGCCATGATCCGATCGGACGATCGAATCGCGAGAGCCTGAGATACGGCCGCGACCAGGATGGCGCGCGGGTGTCGACCCAGTTGCCGGTGGAATCGGCAACGCGGGCGGTGACGTCGCTCATCGCGACAGCACGTTGCCGTTCAACGTGTCGAAGGTGGAGCCGCCCTTCTTGGTGGCCAGTGCCTCAGGCGCCTGCACCGAGCCGAGCGCCTCGCTGAGGCTGGGCGCGGCGGCAGCCTTCTGCTGACTCATCTGCTGCGCGGCGTTGCAGACTTTCGCCTGCAATTGCTCGGTGTTCTTGTGGCCCGCCTTGAGCTGATCGCCGATCTGCGGCGGGATTCCGCACTTCGAGGCGTTGGCCTCGATGTATTTGATCATCTTGACCTCGGCCTGGCCGAAATTGGCGATCAGCTTGCAGGCTTCGTCCGGCGGCGCCTTGCGCTCGCTGGCCGCCTTGATCAGCTTGCCGCGCTTCTCGGCCTCCTCGCG
>JAKFVP010000105.1 GCA_021732175.1 Bradyrhizobium sp. | reverse complement strand
CAGCCACATCCTCGTCGAACGCCGCCAACAGCAAGCCGTCGGGCCGCAGCGCGCGGCGGATTTGCGCGAGCACGCCGGGCAGATCGTTGACGAACTGGAATGCAAGCCCGGAGACGGCAAGATCGACCGACTCCGGCTGCAACGGCAAAATCTCACCGCCGGAATTAATCGCGATCCGCATCACCGACTTGAACCGGTCGGCCACCGGCGGGCGCAGCACCTCGCCGGGCGTCCAGATGTCGGCGACATCGGCGAACTCGCGCTTCACCGCGGCGATGCGGTCAACCATGTCCTCGGCGACGCGGTCGAGCAGGAATGTCACCTCGCCCTGCCTGCGCGCACGCGCCTGCCGCGCGCGCAGCAGCGCGCGATCGAACAGGACGGGGGCGGCGGTACCGGGCGTGGCCATGGCCGGTTGGTACGCCGGGCGGCCCCATGATGGCAATCGCCGGCTTGAGCGGGATACCAGCCGGCGCTAGCCTTCGGCCCATGGATGCCAAGGTCCCTTCCCGCTCGATTGTCGGCCATTTGCGCGGCGCGTGGGCAACGGCCGCAAAGTTCGCGCTCGACATCGCGCTGCCGACGCTGTGCGTCGCCTGCCGCGAGCCGGTCGACGGCGAGGGCGTGTGCGCCGAATGCTGGGCAAAGCTGTCGTTCATCGAGCCGCCCTACTGCCCGCGGCTCGGCATTCCCTTTGTCTACGATCCCGGACCGGAGCTGCTGTCGATGGAGGCGATCGCCAACCCGCCGGCCTATCAGCGCGCGCGAGCTGCGGTGCGCTATGACGACGTGGCGCGCACGCTGGTGCACGCACTGAAATACCATGACCGCACGGACCTCGCCCCGACCATGGGCCGCTGGATGGCGCGGGCCGGCCGCGAGATTCTCGCCGAGGCCGACGTGCTGGTGCCGGTTCCCTTGCACTGGCGGCGGGGCTGGAGCCGCCGCTACAACCAGTCCGGCGCGCTGGCGCAGGCGATCGGCCGGCAAAGCGGGGTGAAAGTCGCCGCCGAGGCCTTGCAGCGGGTGCGGGCGACCGAGCAGCAGATCGGTCTGTCGCGGGCGCAACGCGCCAGCAATGTGCAGGGCGCGTTCAAGGTGGCCGCCGATCGCATGGCTGATATCCAGGGCCGCTGCGTGGTGCTGGTCGACGACGTCTTAACCTCCGGTGCGACCACGGACGCCTGCGCCCGGTCGCTGCTGCGCGCCAAAGCCGCACAGGTCGACGTACTGGTGTTTGCCCGGGTTGTGGACAGCCATAAAGCCCACATATAATCGTGACTTATTCGAACAAATCGAGCGCGGTATGGCTGGCATTGAAATCTACACCCGTCCCGGCTGCGGCTATTGCACCGCTGCGAAATCGCTGCTGACGCGCAAGAACGCGCCGTTCACGGAGCTCAGCACCTCGGCCGATCCTGCCTATCGCGAGCAGATGTATCAGCGCGCCGGCGCGGGCGTGACCTTCCCGCAGATATTCATCGGCAAGATCCATGTCGGCGGCTGCGACGAGCTCTATGCGCTCGACCGCGAAGGCAAGCTCGACTCCCTGCTCACAAGCGAAGGCGTCCTCTGATGGCAACAGGCGACAAATTCACCGCTGCGATGGTGCAGATGCGCACCGGCCTGTTGCCCGAGCCGAGCCTCGAGCAGGCGACCAAGCTGATCCGCGAGGCGAAGAAGCAGGGCGCCGATTATGTGCAGACGCCCGAAGTCAGCAACATGATGCAACTGAACCGCAAGGCGCTGTTCGAGCATCTGGCGACCGAGGAAGACGACAAGTCGCTGAAGGCGTATCGCGCGCTGGCGAAGGAATTGAAGGTCCATCTCCATGTCGGTTCGCTGGCGCTGAAATTCTCGCCGGAGAAGGCGGTCAACCGCTCGTTCCTGATTTCGCCCGAGGGCGCGGTGCTGGCGAGTTACGACAAGATCCACATGTTCGACATCGACCTGCCGGGCGGCGAGAGCTACCGCGAGTCCGCGAACTACCAGCCGGGCGAGACGGCCGTGATAACCGACCTGCCCTGGGGCCGCATCGGGCTCACCATCTGCTACGACGTGCGCTTCCCGGCGCTGTACCGCGCGCTCGCGGAAGCCGGCGCTTCGTTCCTCACGGTGCCTTCCGCCTTCACGCGCAAGACCGGCGAGGCGCACTGGCATGTGCTGCTGCGTTCGCGCGCGATCGAGACCGGCTGCTTCGTGTTCGCGGCGGCGCAGGCCGGCATGCATGAGAACAAGCGCGAGACCTATGGGCACTCGCTGATCGTCGATCCCTGGGGCGTCGTCATCGCCGAGGGCGGCATGGAGCCCGGCGTGTTCCTCGCCGAGATCGATCCCGCCAAGGTCACGACCGCGCGCCAGACCATTCCCTCGCTGCAGCACGGCCGCCGCTTCGGCATCGCCGATCCCAAGGCCGGCCCCGAACATCTGCACCTGGTGCGGGGCTCGGCATGATCCGTTACACCTTGCGCTGCGAGCAGGATCACTCCTTCGAGAGCTGGTTCCAGAACTCGGCCGCCTACGATTCGCAGGTGAAGCGCAAGCTCGTCACATGTCCGGTGTGCAGCTCGACCAAGGTCGAGAAGGCGATCATGGCGCCGCGCATCGTCGGCAAGAAGGGCCGCGACAAGGCGCCGCTCGAGGCGGCCCCTGTGGAAGCGCCGGTGAGCGAGTCGACGTCGCTGATGATGGCGCAGGAACGCGAGCTGCGCGCCAAGATCAAGGAATTGCGCGACCACATCGTCAAGAACGCCGACAATGTCGGCGAGAAGTTTCCGAACGAAGCCCGCGCGATGCATTACGGCGACAAGGAGCATCGCCCGATCTACGGCGAAGCCTCGCCCGAGGAGGCCCGCTCCCTGATCGACGAAGGCGTCGAGGTCTCGCCGCTGCCGACGCTGCCGGAAGACCGGAACTAGGTCTCTCCCCGTCATTGCGAGCGCAATGACGGCTGTTACGCCGCCACCAATAGCGCCACACCGATCACGATCAGCGCAATTCCGATCGCCTCGCGCGTCGATATCGGCTGCTTGAACGAATAGTACGACACGGCCTGCGCGAACAGCACCTCGACCAGCGCCAGCGTGCGCACGTTGGCGGCCGCCGTCAGCGCGAACGCCAGGAACCAGAACTGCGAGGCGAAGGCGCCCATGAAGCCCGCGAGCATCGAGGGCTTCCACAGGCCGAAGATCGCTTTCAGAATCTGCGGCGCGCGGGCAAGCAGATAGATCGTCAGTACCAGCGTCTGCACGAACAAGCCCCACACCAGCGTGTAGGACGCCGCCGTCACAAAGGAGACATCAGGCACCACGATCACGGCGCCGCGGAAACCGACGGCCGACAGCGCAAAGCACGCCGCCGCGACGAGACCGATGATGGTCGGCCGCAACTCCGCAAATCCCTTTTCGCCACCGGGGCGCAGCGCCGTGATGACGACGCCGATCGTGGCAATGACGATTGCCAGTACTTTCAGCCCGGTCAGGTGATCGCCAAGAAAGATGAAGCCGAAGATCGCAGTCTGGATCGCCTCGGTCTTGAGGTAGGCCGTGGTGACC
>JAKFVP010000585.1 GCA_021732175.1 Bradyrhizobium sp. | reverse complement strand
ACAAGATCACGATCAGGCTCCGATAGCCTGTCGCTTCATCTTTCTCCCTGTGATGCTGGTGCTCAGCCATGCCACCCGGCGTTCCCATCGCCAGTGGGCGCCACCTGAGCCGCGGTGGACAGACGGACTCGCTTATCATCTTTCGGTTTTGCTCGCTCTGCACCGGTTCGCACCGAACCATGGCCAGTCGATCCCCTTTTCTTATCGGCTAACCCACCCAGCCTATTTCCCTTCGGAAATGGTCTACGCCGAAGCCTCCGGATCAATCAAAAGTCGAAAAGGAGCGGATCCGAGGCGGTGCGCCGACTGTTTGAACTCCTTCCACGCTTTGTCGAGAAGGATGCGCCGGGTTTCAAGGTTATCGCCAGCAGGCACGCAAACTTTCGAAATGCATGGTTCCAGGATGCGGTACTCGATTGGCCAGACAGCTCGCGGCGGACTGCACAGGCTCAGACCGCGTTGACGCTGGGGCAGTTCACGGACGTGTCAACCCCGCGCTCGCGTCTGGATCGACCTTGCATTAACTTGAGTCCCATGTTGACGAGGCGCCATGGCTTCTCAGCAGCGGCTCAGGTATAATAAAATTACATAGCAATTTCAAGCACATATGAGTTCGCAGTTTTGTTCTGAATGGCGCGCCATTTTCCGACACCGGTCCTGACAACAGTGCATCTGGACGCTGGCCCGGGATCGGCCTCGCTTGGTCAGTTGAGTGGATGAAGATATCTCAGGCGTTCAAATTCGAGGCGGCACACTTTCTTCCGGGCGTACCTGCCACGCATCGCTGCAGCCGGCTGCACGGCCATTCCTACCGTGTCGAAGTCCAGCTCGATGGTCCGGTCGATGCCAAGACGGGATTCGTCGTCGACTTCTTCGATCTGGAAAAGAGCTTTGTCGGCATCCTGGAAGCGCTCGACCATCGTTGCCTCAACGAGGTCGAGGGGCTTCCCAATCCGACCGCCGAAAATATTGCGATCTGGATCTGGGATCGCCTCAAGCCGGACTTCAAGCCGATGTCCGCGGTTCGCGTCTACGAGACGGCGGACTGCTGGGCCGAATATGACGGGCGCTGAGGCGAGCGCCCGTCCGCCGTCAATCCTTGAACATGGCCGCCAGCTTTTCCTGCTGCGGCTTCGGCATGTCCTTCAACGCATGGCGCGTGGTGTATCCGCCGTAGATCGCATCTGACGTGCGGACCATCCAGTCCTCGACGTCGGCGATTGGGACAGTCATGACCTGTCCGATCTGGTACTGGTTTCCGTTCACCGGCTTGTTGGCGAGGCGGCCGATGAAGGCGCTGTCCCCCTTGATATCGGCAACCTGCAGCCAGATGTGTTCGGTCTGCCCGTTCTGCCGCAGCGGGAATTTGATCGTGTAGGTGGCCGGCATGCCTGACTTCAGCAGGCTGACGAAGCGCGGCAAGGTTTCCCGCGCCTTCTGCCGCGCCTCCAGCAGCTCTGCGTTCTTCGTCGTGTAGGCGACGACATTGTCGCTGACGACGCGGCGGTCGTCGGCCGATTGCGGCACGGCCCTGTTGGCCTCGGCCGCCCGCGTCTGATCCAGTTTCGAATTGGCGACCTGTACCGCAGCCACGCAAACCACCGCGATGGCGGCGCCGGCGATAATGAAGATGCGCATGATGGCTCTCCCGGAATTGGCCGCGAGAGACTGCCTTGCGCGCGCTTCTACTCTGTTAATCGCTGTAGGTGTGGTCAGGTCGTGGTGTGCGAGCGGTGACCGCGAATGCTCGAATTTTACGGAAATGGCTTTGCGCTCGCGCAAACTGGGTGCGGCGCCTTCCGCCTAGGATAATCCGCCCATGCCAACCGAGGTATTGCCGATGTCTGCCCCGCAGCTCGCCCCGAAGGATGCGCGAATAGCCCCGCCGGCGCGGCAGGTCGCGGCCATCGTCTATCCCGACAATGCCTTTCCGGCTCGCCTCTTCGAGGCGCTGGTCAGCCTCTGCCGCGACAGGCGTCTCGCGTTGTCAGGCGTGTTGCAGCATCAGATCTGCTCGGCGCCGGATCGCCGCTGCGACGTCGTGCTGGAGGACCTGACATCGGGCCATCGCACCGCGATCTTCGAAGACCGCGGCGCCGGCGCGGCCGGCTGCCGTCTCGATGAAGGCGCGCTGGCCGAGGCCACGGCGCGGGTCGAGGGCAATCTCGTTGGCAGCGATCTGCTGGTGCTCAACAAGTTCGGCAAAGCCGAGTGCAGCGGCGGCGGCGTGCTCGATCTGATGGCGAGCGCGCTCGACCGCGGCATTCCCTCGGTCATCGGCGTGCCCAAAGGCAATCTCGAAGCCTTTCGCCGCTTTGCCGGCGAATTCGCCGTCGAGCTTTCCGATGATATGGACGATATCGCCCGCTGGCTCGAAGGTCTGCGCCGGCCTCGCACGGGATCGTAGCGCAGCTCTTCTCGCCAGCGGCAAACCATGATTCCCGATGCCCTGACCCTCGCCCGTGCCGTTCATGTGCTGGCGATCGTGCACTGGATCGGCGGCGTCTGCGCCGTCACCACCATCGTGCTGCCGCAGGCGAGGCGGCTGGCCGATACCGATGCGGCCGTCGAATTATTCGAATCCTTTGAGCGCCGCTTTGTCCGCCAGGTCCGCATCTCCATCGCGCTCGCCGGCCTCTCCGGGCTCTACATGCTGTATGCCCTCGATGCCTGGGATCGCTTTCGCCACGCGTCCTTCTGGTGGCTCCATCTCATGGTCGCGGTATGGTGCATGTTCGCGCTGATGGTCTATGTGATCGAGCCGCTGTTTGCGCACCGCCGGTTTCGCGAGCTCGCATCGCGCGATGCGGCGGGCGCGTTTGCGCTGGCGGCGCGGCTGCATCTCGTGGCGCTGACGCTTTCGGCCATCGCGATCGCTGCGGGCGTGCTCGGCGCCCATGGCGCGCTGCCGTAGCGGAAGGTCGCGCCTGACGGCGGCGCAAGGATGCAGCGGCTCTGCCGGTAGCTCCGGCAGAGCCACTGCCGCATCTAGTGATGCGCCGACACGCTCTTCACATAATGGGCCGCCAACTCGGCCGTGGCGAACTGGCTGACGTCGCCGAGGCTGATCATGCCGACCATCCGCTTGCTCTTGTTGATCACGGGTAGCCTGCGGACCTTCAGCGTCTCCATGTGATGGATCGCTTTCGCCAGATCGTCGTCCTCGCGGCAGCAGTGAATGCCATCGCTCATCACATCCCGCGCGGTCGTCCGGGCAGCATCGAACTCCTTGCGTGCGAGGCCTTTGCAGACGATGTCGCGATCCGTCACCATGCCGATCAGATGATCGTCCTCGCCGATCGGAATACAGCCGATGTCGTGCGCCCGCATCAGCTTGGCGATTTCGGCGACCGGGGTGTCGGGGCTCACCCAGTCGACTCCCTTGTGCATCACGTCCTTGACCTTCATGGAGGACCTCCGTTGCGGCTCGAGCCCCCGCTCCCGGGATCATACAGCTAAACGGCGCCGGCTGCACGCGCCCCCGGAGCATGATCCGGAAAAGTGTGCAGCGGTTTTCCGAAAAGATCATGCTCAAGCAACTAGTCTCACCCGATCGCGATCGCCACCTTGCCGAAATGCGCGCCGCTCGCC
>JAKFVP010000483.1 GCA_021732175.1 Bradyrhizobium sp. | reverse complement strand
GATGTTGTGCTGAAGCGCCCATGGCAGGATGCCGTCACGGAATTCCGTGACCTGCTTGCCGTCCTTGACCACGATGGCGTCCTTGCCGACGAGGTCGATACGGCTGATGTGGCTGTCGAGATTGACGCGCACGCACGGCCAGTTCAGCCGCGCGGCGACCTGCTCGATATGGGTCGACTTGCCGGTGCCGTGATAGCCGGTGACCATGACGCGGCGGTTCTTGGCGAAGCCGGCGAGGATGGCCAGCGTGGTCGCGCGGTCGAAGCGGTAATCCGTGTCGACCTCCGGGACATGCGGGTCCACTTCGGAATAGGCCGGCACTTCCATATCGCTGTCGATACCGAACACCTGCCGGACCGACACCTTCATGTCGGGCAATCCCGTGATTTCTTGGTTCTTGGACGTGGCGGCGGTCGTCATAAATCCTCCGAGGCCTCGGACTCGTTTCCGAAACCAGATTCTCTGATGGCTGCGGATTGGGGGCTACATGGAAGCCTACCAGAGGTCGCGGGCCGGCAGAAGCCCGGCGCGCAACATAAGTTCCACAGCCTTTTCATTGAGATAGTGGCTAATCGCACATTTTGGAAGGCTGCCCTGCGAATCACGCCGCACTTTTGCCGGAACGGTGCCGCGGCGGGGCTCTTTCTCGCGCCGGTGCCAGTTGTTAGGTCTTGCATCGCTGCGCTGCCGAAACGGGAATTTCGTGACCTCCTTCCTCGACCCCCTGATCGCCTTCGTCTCAGCCCATCCCTGGCTGGCCTATCTGACGCTGTTCCTGGCCGCGCTGCTGGAAGCCGTGCCTGTGGTCGGCGCCGTGGTTCCGGGCTCGACCGTGATCCTGGCGCTGAGCGCGCTCGTTCCCGGCGGCGAGTTGCGATACGAGGGCGTACTGGCGGCCGCGGTTGCCGGCGCGCTGATCGGCGATGGCGCCGCGTTCTGGATCGGCCACCGCAGCCAGCGCGAAATCCTCAATGCCTGGCCGATCAAGAATTATCCGCGTCTGATCGAGGAAAGCGAGGCCTTCTTCCGTCGCTGGGGAACGCTCGCGGTATTCTTCGCGCGCTTCGTGCCGCCGATCCGCGCCTTCGTGCCGCTCACCGCGGGCTCGCTCGGCATGGAGCCGTGGAAGTTCTACAGCGTCAACGTCGCCGCAATCCTGATGTGGGCCCTGGCGCACACCCTGCCCGGCGTGCTCGCGGTCTCGGCGCTGCATCAATATGCCGGGATGCCGCATCACCAGCATATCGGCAAGCATCTGTGGATCTACGCCGTCGTGATCGGCGCCATCATCGTAGGACTGGCGATCTGGTTCGTGCGCCGCCGCGCTGAAGCAGCGAGCCCGGCCAAATAGCCGCGCCCGGCGGCCTGCAGCGCCTCGGCCGGTATGCTAGCCTTCCCCTGTCTTCCTCTGGGGCAGCCGGATGATCGGGCGGCGCAGGTTGATACGACTGCTCGGCGGCGTGGCCGCGGCATTGCCGCTCAGGGCATTGGCGCAGCCGGGCGCGCGACCTGTCATCGGATATCTCGGCGCGGAATCGCCCGTCCTGTTCGCAAGCCGGCTGAAGGCTTTCCACACTGGCCTCGCCACCCTCGGGTTCACCGAGGGACGCAACCTCGCCATAGAGTATCGTTGGGCCGAGGGCGACAATGAGCGTCTGCCTGCGCTTGCGAGCGAACTGGTTGGCCGCGGCATTGCCGTGCTGGCGACCCCCGGCAGCCTTGCGGCCGCACTGGCCGCGAAACGCGCGACCGGCACCATCCCCGTCGTGTTCGAAACCGGCGCCGATCCGATCGCGACCGGCCTCGTCACCGGCATGCGACAGCCGGGCGGCAACGTCACCGGCGTCACTTCGCTGAACGCCGCCGTCGGCGGCAAACGGCTGGAGCTGTTGCACGAGCTGTTGCCGAATGCGCGCCGCTTTGCGCTCCTGGTCAACCCTTCCAATCCGAAGAACGCCGAAGCCTCAACGGCGGATCTTCAGGTCGCGGCCAGAACCCTTGGCTGCGAGCTTCACGTCGTGACCGCAAGCGCCGAGAGCGAGCTGGACGGCGCCTTTGCGGGCCTGAACAAGTTGCAGGTGGGCGGGCTCGTCATCGCCAATGAGACGTTCTTCGCCAATCGCAGCGACCAGCTCGCCGCGCTGGCGCGCCGCTACGCTATTGCTGCCGTGCACCAGTCGCGCGAATTCGCGGTTGCGGGCGGGCTGATGAGCTACGGCGGCAGTGTCGCCGAATCGCATGGCCAAGCGGGCATCTATGTCGGGCGGATTCTCAAGGGTGAGAAGCCCGGCGACTTGCCCGTCGTGCAGGTCACCAAGGTCGAAATGGTCGTCAACGTCAAGACTGCCAAAGCGCTCGGCATCACCGTGCCGCTTACCATGCTCGGACGTGCAGATGAGGTGATCGAATGAGAGGACGTAATTCCGTGTACGGAAGATGCCGATGATTGCACGCCGGCGTTTCATCGCGACCCTCAGCGCGACCGTGGCGGTTCTGCCGCTGCCGGCGCGAGCTCAATCCATCCCTACTGTCGGCTTCCTGAATGGCTCCTCGGCGGAGGGCTATGCTCCCATGGTTCTCGCGTTCAAGGCGGGCTTGAAGGAAGCCGGCTACGGCGAAGGCCAAAACGTGGCGATCGAGTATCGCTGGGCAGGCGGGCATTATGACAGGCTCGCCGACATGGCGGCCGAACTCGTTCGTCGCCCGGTCGCCGTCATCGTCGCGAACACGCCGGCGAACCTGGCTGCAAAGGCCGCAACCAGCACCGTTCCCATCGTATTCACCACAAGCAGCGATCCGGTAAACGCCGGCCTGGTGCCCAATCTCAACCGGCCGGGCGGCAATGTCACCGGCGTGAGCCAGTTGAACGTTGAAGTCGGGCCGAAGCGGCTGGAGCTGGCGCGCGAACTCTTGCCAGCCATCCGGGCCGTCGCACTGCTTGTAAATCCCGGCAATCCGCAAGGCGACGCGGTAAGCAAGTCGGCGCAGGTTGCGGCCGCCAAGCTTGGTCTCGACGTCCGGGTGTTGAAGGCCGGTACCGATTCCGAGCTGGAAAGAGCCTTTACCGACTTCGCCGGGTCGGGAGCCGGCGTTCTCGTCATCGGGACCGACGCCTTCTTCAACGGCAAGACGGCGCAGCTCGCCGGCCTCTCCGTTCGCCACGGCGTTCCAGCCATCTATCAATACGACGAATTCGCCGACAATGGCGGCCTGATGAGCTATGGCGGCAGCATCAAGGACGCCTACCACACGGCGGGACTCTACGCCGGCCGTATTCTCAAGGGCGAAAAGCCCGGCGATCTTCCCGTACAGCAATCGACAAAGGTCGAGTTGATCGTCAATCTGAAGACGGCCAAGGCGCTTGGCATCAACGTCCCGCTTTCCTTGCTCGGGCGCGCCGACCGGATCATCGAATAGTTATTTGGCGATGGCGCCGCGCGGCGCTGGCCCGACATAGCGCGCCCGCGGCCGGATCAGTCTGCCATGCTGCAATTGTTCGCTGGCATGAGCGATCCAGCCGACGCTGCGGGCCATGGCAAACAGCGCCAGCTCGCTGCCGGCTGGCATGCGCAGCGCATGTACCAGCACCGCCAGCG
>JAKFVP010000023.1 GCA_021732175.1 Bradyrhizobium sp. | reverse complement strand
CATCAAGAAGCCGCTCGCCGACGAAGTGCTGTTCGGCCAGCTCAAGGGCGGCGGCCATGTGCGCGTCGTGCTGGTCAAGGACGAGGCGACGGCCAAGGACAAGATCGGCTTCGAGTTCGTCGAGGGCCCGGTCACGCCGAAGCCGGAGAAGCTGCCGGGCGCGCGCAAGCGCAACACCCCGCCGCGCAAGCCGAAGCCGCCGGGCGGCAGTGGCGGCGGCGGCTCCAAGGTGCCGCCCTCGCGGGGACCGCTGGTCAAGGCCTGACGGACTTTCGGAGACAGACAAAAAGGCCGGCTGAAGAGCCGGCCTTTTTCATTTGGGGCAAGGGAGGCCTCAGCCTTCGCCGATCAGTTCCTTGATGCGGCGCTTGAGCTGGCGCTGCTTGATCTGGCTGCGGCGCAGCCGTTCGTCGAGGTCGCTCGACGGCGGGTCCGTCGCCATGGTGCGGAAGGCAAGGCCGACGCGGCCCGCCTGGCGCCAGATCATCTCGGCGAGGAACGAGCGGCCCTTGCGCGGAATGCTCAGGCTGAGCTTTTCCGGGAGCTTTGCTGTCTCGTCGATCTCGACGCAGGCGCCACGCTCATTGATGTTGCGCACCACGCAATCCATGGTCGAGCCGCGCTCGTTGATTTCGGCGACGCCGCCAAGGAACACCTTGTCGCGTACGCCCTGACGTCGGTCCTGCATGGTTAGCTCCGGCAATGGAACGGTAATTCTAGACGCCTTCGATGCCAAGAGCAGGGGCGTCGCCGGCGATTTGTCGCGTTAACGTAAACTGCCCGGCCGGAACCAGGGCGATGGCTTGCGGTTACGGATGCGGGCACCCATTGTCCCATCGCCGGGAGTTCGGTGGTTCCTGCTGTCAGATCAGTTGCCGGAACGGGATTGCGATGCGAACGGGTTTGCCTTCCTGCGGCGTCGTCGCGTTGGCCGTGCTGTTGCTGCCGGTGGCACCCGGCCGTGCGGAGGACGAACCGCCGCGCTTCGTCCGCCCCAGCGTCGAAGAGCTCGCCATCCAGCCGCAAAAGCCCGCGGAGCGCGAATCCGATACGCGCGAGTCGATCTGCCTGATGATCGAGTCCGCGGCGCGGGAGTCGAGCCTGCCGCTGGAGTTCTTTGCCCGCGTGATCTGGCAGGAGAGCCGCTTCCGGCCCGATGCGATCGGGCCGGTGACGCGTAGCGGCCAGCGCGCGCAGGGCATTGCGCAGTTCATGCCGGGCACCGCCAGCGAGCGCGGCCTGCTCGATCCCCTCAATCCCGTGCAGGCGCTGCCGAAGTCCGCCGAATTCCTGGCTGAACTGCGCGAACAGTTCGGCAATCTCGGGCTTGCGGCCGCCGCCTACAATGCCGGACCGCGCCGGGTGCAGGAATGGCTGGCCGGTACCGGGCCGATGCCGTCGGAAACGCGCAACTACGTCTATGCCATCACCGGCTCGTCGGTGGAGGAGTGGGCCAGGGCGGGCAAGGGCGGCAAGCAGCCGGAGCGCATGCCGGCCTCGAGCTGCCGCGAGCTGATGGCGCTCTTGAAGCAGGCACCCAATCCATTCATCACCGGGCTCGAACAGCGGGTGACGCTGGCAGCCGCGCGGCAATGGGGCGTGCAGCTCGCCGCCGGCTTCTCCCGCGACAAGGCCTTGGCGATGTACGGCCGCGCGGTTTCCAAACTTGCAGCCGTGATCGGCAACCGCGATCCCTCCATCCTGACCTCGCGCCTGCGCAGCCGCGGCCCGGCGGCGTTCTACCAGGTGCGTTTCGGCGCCGACACGCGCGCCGAAGCCGACGACCTCTGCAATCGCATCCGCAAGGCGGGCGGGGCCTGTTTCGTGCTGAGAAACCGGGTGTAAGGCGGCTTGCATAACTGCCCTGAAGCGGCGTTCGCTTGACGCGGCTTGGCCCATCGGCGTTAAGCGTGAGATGGCGCTGCCTCCGCTCGACTCGCCGCAATGGAATAGCCGGCTCCGCGCCTTTGCGTGGGGCGCGCGCTCGGTCGCGTCCACCGTGCTGGCGATGGTGCTGTTTGCGACCTATCTCGGCATCGGTGCGCTTGCCCACGACTCGCAATTCTCGCTGGCCTGGACATTGGCCAGCACTGCCTTTGTCTGGGCGGGACCGGCGCAGATCATCCTGATCACGACACTCGGCTCCGGTGCCACCATCGTTCAGGCCGCGCTTGCCGTGACCGTGAGCGCGATCCGGCTGTTTCCGATGGTGGTTTCCGTGCTGCCGATGATGCGGACACCGCAGACCAAGCGGCGGCATCTGTTGCTGGTGGCGCATCTGACCGCCATCACGCTGTGGGTCGAATGCTATCGCTTCCTGCCCGGGGTGCCGCGCGAGCGGCGCATCGCCTTTGTCCACGGCCTCGGCCTCGGCCTGATGGCTGTGTGCCTGACCGCCAACACCATCGGCTACACCCTTGCGGCCAATCTCTCGCCCTTGCTCGGCGCCGGCATCCTGATGCTGACGCCGCTGGCATTCCTGTTCTCGACCGCGCGCAATTGCCGCGAACTCGCCGATGTCGTCGCGCTGGTGCTCGGCCTCCTGCTGTTCCCGCTGGCGACAAAGCTGGGCGGCGGGCTCGACATCCTCGCCAGCGGATTGACGGCGGGCACCATCGCTTATGGCGTTCACAGGTGGCGGGTGCGCACATGAGCCATTTCATCGGGGACTGGCATGCACTTGTGACCCTGTTCATCGCAGGCGTCATTCCGAACCAGATCTGGCGAATGTTCGGCGTATTGTTCGGCAGCGGCATCGACGAGGGGTCGGAACTGCTGGTGTGGGTGAGGGCGGTCGCCACCGCGATCCTGGCCGGCGTCATTGCCCAGATCGTGGTGCAGCCGCCCGGTGCGCTCGCCAGCGTGCCGGATGCGCTGCGTTATGCGGCGGTCGTCGCCGGCTTCCTCGCCTTCATCTCGATCAGGAAGTCGATTTTTGCAGGCGTGGCCTGTGGCGAAGTCGTCCTCATAACAGGCAAATGGTGGCTGGGCTGATTGCAATCGGATTGCAGGCTTTCCGCAATCCGTTACTGTCGGGCGCAGAAAAAGAGGGGAAACCGCAAATGAAATGGCGCACAGCCTTGTTGGTTCTGACAGCGGCGATTTTGGCCGCACCGCGGGCCGAGGCCATCGATTTTCCGACGCGCCCGATCAAGCTGGTCGTTCCCTATGCCGCGGGCGGGCCGACCGACGTGCTGGGGCGCCTTGTCGGCGAATATCTCGGCCGCGATCTCAAGCAGCCCGTCGTGGTCGAGAACAAGGCGGGGGCGCAAGGCGCGATCGGCGCCGAGACGGTCGCCCGCTCAGAGCCCGATGGCTACACGCTGCTGTTCACCGCCGCTTCGCTCTTCGTGCTCAACCCGGTGCTGTACAAGAAGCTGTCCTACGATCCCGCGAAGGATTTCCGGATGCTGGCGCTGATCACGGATCTGCCCGTGGTGATGGAAGTGCATCCATCGGTGCCCGCGAAGACGGTTGCCGAGTTCGTCGCCTACGCCAAGCAAAATCCCGGCAAGCTGAATTTCGGCTCCGCCGGCGTCGGCGGCACCATTCATCTTGCGGGCGAGATGTTCAAGCAGATGGCCGGCCTCGACATCGTGC
>JAKFVP010000029.1 GCA_021732175.1 Bradyrhizobium sp. | reverse complement strand
AGATCGCAGCGCGACGTCGCGCCGTTGCGCGGGGCGTCGAAGATGTACGTATCGCGCGAGGAGGGCTTTGGCGCGGCAAAATCGTCGATGGTGAGTTCGAAGCCGCCGAAATGGCCCTGGGCGTTGCGGATGGTGCCCTTCACCACGGGGAATGCACTGGTTGCCGGCGGCGAGATGCCTGAAAGCTTCGTGATCATCACGGTGACGTCGAGATGATCGGCGAGCAGCTTGCCAGCCTCGATGGCGCTCTCGTCGCGGCCGTAGATCAGGATCACGCCGTCGCTCGACAGCGTCACAAAGGGAATTTCCGGCGTGGGCTCGGCGGCGGCAGCCAGCAGCGCGGCCATCTTCGGTGCCGCATTGCCGCCTTGTTTCGACCAGCCGGCGGTTTCCCTGATGTTGACGAATGTGATCGCATCCGGCCGCTCGCCCGCCTCGTTGCCGAACAGCGGCGCTTCCTGCGTACACGTCACGGTCAGCGGCCCTTCCGCGCTGGCGGCCTCGCGGAACCGGTCGATCTCGGCCCGGCAGAGATGACGGAACGTGCTGATGTCGGCGTTCGGGCATCCGCGCCGCACAGTCGCCGGGTCCAGGCGCATCGTGTCTTCGCACGAGCACATCATTATCTTGTTGGGCGGATGTGCCATGCGCGGTCGCTTGGTCCTATTGGGTGATATGGGAACAGCCGAATGCGGACTCGCCCCGGCCGTTCGGCTCGTATAATCATTCTAAACAGAAAAAAGGAAGCCGGAGCAACCTTTTGCCGTCAAATGCACGCACGCGTGAAAGCCTCACCGAACGCATCGATCTGCCGCCGCCCTATACGCTGGTGCGGCTGCGGGAGAGCGGCGAGGCGTTTGAGCATGCGCTTGGCATTGCCGGAGAGAGCGGCGCCGGAACCCTTGTCTATGTCGGCCGGTTCGATCTCGCCGAGTTTGCCGTCGTGCTGGAACCGACCGAGCCGCTGCATACGGCGCGCCGCGCCTTCTATGCCGGGATGGTGGCGCTGGCGGATGCGCTGCGCGCCTATGCACCGCCGAACAAGCCCGTGACGGTCGATTGGCCCGATGCGGTCCGCGTCGACGGCGGGCTGGTCGGCGGCGGACGGCTGGGCTGGCCGAAATCCGTTGGTGAAGACGACTCGCCGCCCTGGCTGGTGTTCGGCGCCATGATCCGCACGGTGGCGCTGACCGAGACTGAAGCCGGCGTGCATCCGCTGGCGTCCGCGCTACAGGAAGAAGGATTCGAGGACACCGGCGCGGTCGAGGTGACCGAAAGCTTTGCGCGCCATCTGATGGTCGCGTTCGACCGCTGGCAGGCCGATGGCTTTGCCAGCCTCGCGCACCAATATGTCGGCCTGCTGCAGCGGCAGCCGCAGACCAGCCGGCGCATCGAGGCCAATGGCGATCTCATCGTGCAGCGGATCGGCGGCGAGAAGGCCGCGCCGGTCAGTCTTGCAAACGCGCTGACGACACCGACATGGCTCGATAGCAAGACCGGAGGGCCGCGGCTGTGAAACTGCTGCGCACCATCGCGCTCGATCCGTCGGATACCTTTGTGTTCGACGTCGCGTCCGAGCCGGGCGAGTGGGCGGTCTCGGGCGCCTTCCGCTTCTATGACCGCGATCCCGCCGCACTCGCAGGCAAGGATCGCGCGGCCTTCCGCGGCGGTTTCCTCGGCGTGCAATCCTGGGGCTGGTCGACGCTGGTGCAGATTGTACCCGCGACGGAAGATGATCGCCGCGCGCTGGTGGAGCTTCTGGCGAGCCAACTGGTCGAAAAATTCGGCGCGCCCGATCTTGCCACCGCACGTCCAGCGGCCGAAGAGGAAGTTGCCTTCGTGGAATCGCTGTGCACCCATCCGATCTCCAGCCTGATTGCGGTCCATCGCAACATCAGTGACGGCGAGGTGCGGGAATCCTTCCGCCGTCTGCAACTTAAGGAAGGCCAGGATCGGCATGACAAGGCGTTCTCGTTCATGGAGATCGAGGACGACGATGCCGGGCCCGATCAGCACCTCAACCTTGCCGACATGACCGTGGAGCCGCCGCGCCGATGAACGACTTCTGGATCGCCTGCGGCCATCATCTGCTCGACCGCAACGACAGCGGCGGCCTTGTCGTGACCGACGAATTCCTGAAGGCCTATTTCGTGCGGCCGGAATTGATGCCGCCGGACGATGCCTGCGATGTCGAGCGGCGGTTGCATCGCGAATTGCTGGCCGAGCCGCGGCGGGCGGTGGCGGCGGGCGAAGTGGCCGGGATCGCCGACGCCGATGCGCGTGAAAATTGGCAATTCGTGCTGGCCTTCCGCGATCTGCTGCTGCGCCACGCCACCATCGAGGCGGCTTATCTCGCGATGGTTCGCGGCGGCTCGAACCATCTGCCGCCGCTGTTCGTCAACCAGCTCGTCCATGTCATCCTGCGCAATGCGCTCGACGGCTGCGAGGATCCGTTCGTGCTGCGGGCCGCCGAACTGTTCTTCCGCACGCAGCGGCTGATGCTGCACGAGAATGCCGTGCTGCTCGGCGATGCCGAGGTGATCGGCGGCACCAGTCCGACGCCGGTGCTGTCGCTGATGTCGATGCTCGGCGCCGTCCATGACGTGGAAGTCGAGGTGATCGACGAGGACAATGCCGAACACTACTGGCACCGCAGCGACCAGTTCGACATGGGCCTGGATCTGACCGCCGGCCGGCGCGGGCAGGCAGCGCTGGCAACAGTGATCACGCGCTGGCTGTCGCATCTGCTTGGGATCGATGTTTCGATCGAGCCGCTGACTGAGCTGCGCGATGCCAAGCTCACCTGGTATGTCGGCCTCGACACGGATGCGACTGTCATTGGCGACCGGCTCTGGCAAGGCGAAGCGCTGGATGAAGAAACCAACGGCCGCGTGCTCGGGCTGTACCGCCTGACCTTTGCCGATCCGACATTGGTGCTGGAGCAGGTTGGCCGTGAGCCGGTCTATCTGATCATGGCGATGTCGGCGCAGAAGCTGGTGCGGCTGAAGCCGCAAAACCTGCTCACGGGATTGCCGATCCGGCATCTGGAGGCCGTCACATGAGTTCCGCGCCGTCGCAAATCGTGGTCGGCGTCGTCGTCGAACGCCGCAAGGCGGACTCGCCGTGGATCGATTTCCTGTGGCGCCCCGCCGCCATCCTGCCCGATGCGCCGGACATGCCGCCCTGGAGCGTGCTGCGCGAGGAAGGCGAGGGCGTGTTGTTCTATGCCGGCAGCCGGACGGTCGAACTGCATCGCTCCGAAACCGCGCGCTATCGCGAAAATCTCGCTACCGGCGGTCCCCAGCTCTGGGTTATCCTGAGCCCGGCCGAGGGCGAATGGCCCTATGACCTCGCCGCCGTGACAGCCGATCCTGCGGAAGGCGAGGCGTTCACGGAGGCGGGCGCCAATCTGGTGGAAGCCGTCGCCATGCCCGAGGTGGTGCGCGAGGCTGTTGAAGCGTTTGTTGCCGAGCACCATGTCGAGCGGAAGTTCGTCAAGCGCAAGCGCGACCGCGCCAATCCGGAAGCTTTGGCGCGCCGGCACTCGGAAGGCAGACACGAATGAGCGACGAGGAATTCCTCAAGCGCTGGTCGCGTCGCAAGCAGGAGGCGAGGCAGGAGACAAAGCCT
>JAKFVP010000388.1 GCA_021732175.1 Bradyrhizobium sp. | reverse complement strand
GCATTGAGCAGCTCGATGCGCGCCACCGGAATGCCGGTCTGGATGGCGAGGATCGTCGCCTGGCAGGCGCCGCGCACAGTCTCGAACGAACACGCGGCGGCGGCGATGGTGTCCGGAATGCCGCGCAGCTTCATCGTCAGCTCGGAAATGATGCCGAGCGTGCCTTCGGCGCCGACGAAGAGATGCGTCAGGTCGTAGCCGGCGGAGGATTTCTTGGCCCGCGTGCCCGTGGTGATGATTTCGCCATCGCCGCGCACCACCTTGAGCGCCAGCACGTTGTCGCGCATGGTGCCGTAGCGCACCGCGTTGGTGCCGGAGGCGCGGGTCGAAGCCATGCCGCCGAGCGAAGCGTCGGCGCCGGGATCGATCGGGAAGAACAGCCCCTGGTCGCGCAAATGCTCGTTCAGCGCCTTGCGGGTGACGCCGGGCTGGATCACGCAATCCAGATCTTCGGCATGCACGGCGAGAATCTTGTTCATGTCGCGCAAATCGATGCAGACGCCGCCGGCGGGCGCATTGACCTGGCCCTCCAGCGAGGTGCCGGTGCCGAACGCGATGACCGGCACGCCAAATTTCGCGCAGACCCGCACCACGTCCTGGATGTCGGCGGTCTCCTGGGCCATCACGACCGCATCCGGCGGCTGCGGGGCCAGCCATGTGGTGGTATGGGCATGCTGGTCACGCACGGCCTGCGAGGTGATCAGGCGGTTGCCGAACCGCGCCGCCAGCGCCTCGATGGTGCTTTTCAGGGCCTGCGGCTCCGGCCGCTTCAGATTGCTTGTTATCGTTGTCGCCACGTCGAAATTCCTCCCGGCTTTGGGGGACGGTGGCAAAGGTTGTATAAGGGGTCAAGAACCAGATTGCCCCGCCAGGGAGAGACGATGACTTCAGCTACCGCCCGGGATTTGAAGCTGCCCGCCGCCCCCTTCGTGTCCTCGGTGATGCAGATCGAGCCGCAATGGATCGACTACAACGGCCATCTCAACATGGCCTATTACAATGTGATGATGGACCGCGCGATCGACGAGCTGTGGCTGCAGCTCGGCATTGGACCTGCTTACAAGAAGGAGCGCCACGGCTCGACCTTCACCGCCGAATGCCACGTCCGCTATTTGCGGGAGATTCATCTGGGCGACCCCGTGCAGGTGACGATCTACCTGCTGGGCGCCGACGAGAAGCGGCTGCACACGTTCGAGGAACTGCGGCATGCCGATGAAGGCTGGCTGTCCGCGACGTCGGAGAACATCTCGCTCCACATCGACATGGCCAGTCGCAAGGTGGCGGCGTTCCCATCAGACATCCGTGCCCGGATTGCCGAGATCGCCAATATCCATGCCACGGTGGCGCGGCCGGAGGGCATCGGACGCAAGGTCACGATGCCCTCCAGGTAAGCGCTACGCCGCTATACGCTGCTTCGGCCGCGGACGAGGCCGACGACCGCCGAGATCAGGAACAGCACGATGGCGATGAAGAAGATCGCCTTGGCGATTTCGACGGACACGCCGGCAATGCCGCCGAAGCCCAGAATGCCCGCGATCAACGCAACAACGAGAAACGTCACAACCCAGCTCAACATGGCCTTTTCCTCTTTTTCCTCGCGGGGCGCACCTCACGCGCCTCGTCATGACCAGACAATGCGGGGCGGGGAACGCGAGTTCCTCAGCGAAAAACGCGAAAATTCTTTGTGAGGCGGGAACGATTTGGTAGCCGGATTCACGGCGATAAAACCTGTCAAAACGGCCGATCGGGCCCTATATGACCCTCAATCCCTGCTAAGAAGGCTCCCCTCCACCGCCCCATGGTGCCATCGTGGGGAAAATGCGATTCGCGGATGACTGAGCCGAACAAATTGCCCCATGCGAGCGTCCCCGAGCACCAGCCTGCGGCTGGCGGGATTGCCGCGCGTGCGCGCGCCGCGGCCGCTCCGCAATATCTCAACGGGCTCAACCCCGAACAGCGCGAGGCGGTGGAGACGCTGGACGGGCCCGTGCTGGTGCTGGCTGGCGCCGGCACCGGCAAGACGCGCGTGCTCACCACGCGCATCGCCCATATCCTGAGCCAGGGCCGCGCCCGGCCGCACGAAATCCTGTCGGTGACCTTCACCAACAAGGCCGCGCGCGAGATGAAGCTTCGCCTCGGCCAGATGCTCGGCCATGCGGTGGAGGGCATGCCGTGGCTCGGCACCTTCCATTCCATCGGCGGCCGCATCCTGCGCCATCACGCCGAACTGGCGCAGCTCAAGTCCAACTTCACCATTCTCGACGTCGACGACCAGGTGCGGCTATTGAAGCAGTTGCTGCAGGCCGAGAATGTCGACGACAAGCGCTGGCCGGCGCGCATGCTGGCCGGCCTGATCGACGGCTGGAAGAACCGCGGGCTGACGCCGTCGCAGGTGCCTCCGGGGGAAGCTGCCGTGTTTGCCAATGGCAAGGGCGGCAAGCTCTACACGCAGTATCAGGAGCGGCTGAAGACCCTCAATGCGGCCGACTTCGGCGACCTCCTGCTGGAAAACATTCGGATCTTCCGCGAGCACCCGGATGTGCTGCGCGGCTACCAGAACCGCTTCAAGTTTATCCTGGTCGACGAATATCAGGACACCAACGTCGCGCAATATCTGTGGCTGCGGCTATTGTCGCAGGCGCCGACGCCGTCGAAGGGGCAACCGCTCGCCGCCATCATTCCCGGTCCGCTCGACGACGCGGACGCGGAGGAAGTTGACGAGTCCGCGCCGGCGCTTCCCTCACCGCCGGCCGCGCCGAAAAACATCTGCTGCGTCGGCGACGACGACCAGTCGATTTATGGCTGGCGCGGCGCCGAGGTCGACAACATCCTGCGCTTCGAGCACGATTTTCCCGGCGCCAAGGTGATCCGCCTCGAGCGCAACTATCGCTCGACCGGCCACATCCTCGCCGCCGCCTCGCATCTGATCGCGCATAATGAGGGCCGCCTCGGCAAGACGCTGCGTACCGAGGATGTCGACGGCGAAAAGGTCACCGTGACCGGGGCCTGGGATTCCGAGGAGGAAGCCCGCGCCATCGGCGAGGAGATCGAGGAACTGCAACGCGCCAAGGAAAACCTCAACGAGGTCGCCATTCTCGTGCGCGCCTCGTTCCAGATGCGCGAGTTTGAAGATCGCTTTGTCACGCTCGGCCTGCCCTATCGCGTGATCGGCGGTCCCCGATTCTATGAACGCGCCGAAATCCGCGATGCGCTGGCTTATCTGCGCACCATCAATTCGCCGTCCGACGACCTCGCCTTCGAGCGCATCATCAACGTGCCCAAGCGCGGCCTTGGCGACGCCACCGTGCAGCTGCTGCACGATCACGCCCGCAAGCGGCGCATTTCGCTGTTCGATGCGGCCCGTGCCGTGGTCGAAACAGATGAACTGAAGCCGAAGGCGCGTGGGTCGTTGCGCGAACTCGTCGCGCAGTTCGACCGCTGGCGCGCGCAGAGCGAAGTCACCGCACATGGCGAGCTTGCCGAGATCGTGCTCGACGAGAGCGGCTACACCGATATGTGGCAGAAGGACCGCTCGGCCGACGCTGCCGGCCGGCTGGAAAACCTGAAGGAGCTGGTGCGCTCCATGGAGGAGTTCGAGAACCTCGTGGGCTTCCTCGAGCATATCTCGCTGGTTA
>JAKFVP010000209.1 GCA_021732175.1 Bradyrhizobium sp. | reverse complement strand
CGAACCAGCTGACATAGGCGACGCAGAACTGGATCACCGTCGAATAGAACAGCAGCCACCAGCCAATTGTCGTCACCTTCGAAAGATGCGTGGTCTCGACCAGGAGGCCGACAATTGCGATCGGCAGGCAGCCGATGCCGATCTGCCAGGCCGCCGCGGTGATCGGCGGCAGCTGGATCGGCAGTTTCTTCGCCAGCACCGTGCCGAGCGCAAAGCCGATCGCCCCGCCCAGCGCCATCAGGATGCCCGGCAGTTTCGCCACACTCGCGCCAAAGCCGTTACCGCCCATGATCGAGGCAAGTCCCGCGAACGCCATAACCAGTGCGATCGTGCGCAGCACGGTCGGCCGCTCGCCCAGCACCGGCCAGGCCATCAGCGAGGCCCATACCGGCATGGTGTAGGCGATCAGCGTCGCTTCGCTGGCCGGCAGCCAGAGCAGCGCAAAGGCCATCAGCACCATCCAGCAGGTGACGTTGAGGATTGCCGCCAGCACCAGCCGCGGCCATTGTCCCTCGGCAACGGCCAGCGACTGCCCGCGCGCGATCGCCAGTCCCGCCAGCAGCAGCGCACCGATCACGCCGGTGCAGCCGCGCAAGGTCAGCGGCGGCAGTTCCCCCAGCAGGAACTTGGTCACCGGCCAGTTGAACCCCCAGCCCAGCGACGTAATGGCAAGGAACAGGAAGCCCGCGGGCGCGAGGCGCGCGCGCTGCGGCGCACTCGCTCGCACGGTCGGTTTTGATTCTGTCATGAAGCCCGGCGATTCTCGAAAGGAGCGGCACCATGCCCCCTCTTTTCCGCCATCACTACGGGTGCGCGGGCATGGCAGGTACGGAGAATCTCCGTAGGCCTACCTGAGTCCCGAAAACGCAATCCGTGAGGGGCGAAAAATACTTCGCCTGTGAACTCTGGGGGTGAGCCTTGTGGACACCTCCGAACACAATTTTTTCCGCTTGGGAATCCCTGAGGACTCACTGATACTTGCCTCCATCCAAGGCGTGGCCCGGCCCCCTGGTTTTCCCCCATGTCCACCATATTTAGTATTTGATTCAGGAACTCGTACTAGTGCTTGACGTACGTCACGGACATGGCCTAGCTTTCAACCTGTTCGGCGCGAGTGTGTTTGGGTCCCCGCCGTCGCTCCCAAAAGGGTTCCGAATTGACCACTCCGCCGGCCGGTCGAGGCCTCGGGTGAAGGGCTCGTCTGCCCTGAATTCGGCTCTCTCCGGGGCAGCAAAAACGGGCCGGCCAACGGCCCTGTTGGTGGCGTTGGGGCGTTGAATGCACGGGCCGCGAACTCCCTGGGGGGAGCGCGCAGAACGTGCCGGCCGAAGAACACGGTGAAGCCACCGGTTCGTCGGTTCGAGAGAAACAGGCCGGATCCACCGGCTTAGCTGCGGACGATCTGGTCAAGGCGGGCGCCCTGGCTGGAGGTTCGCTCAAGGACAACAATGGCCTTTCCGCCTCGTGAGCGGTTGGGCCTTACAAAAGACGGGGCACGACCAATGCGAATCGAACGCCGCAACACCACCGCCGGCCAGTCACCCTATGCCGGGATTGATTTCAGGCTGACGACATCCGAAATCCGCAACCCCGACGGTTCCGTCGTGTTCCGCGCCGAGAATGTCGAGGTGCCCCAGTTCTGGTCGCAGGTCGCCAGCGACGTGCTGGCCCAGAAATACTTCCGCAAAGCCGGCGTTGCCGCGCAGCTCAAGCGCGTCGAGGAAGAAGGCGTGCCCGCCTGGCTGTGGCGTTCGGTGCCCGACACCGAGGCGATGGCGAACCTGCCGGAGAAAGAGCGCTTCATCGGCGAATCCTCGGCCAAGCAGGTATTCGACCGCCTCGCCGGCTGCTGGACCTATTGGGGCTGGAAGGGCAAGTACTTCTCCTCCGAAGAAGACGCCCTCGCCTTCTTCGACGAGCTGCGCTGGCAACTGGCAAAACAGATGGTCGCGCCGAACTCGCCGCAATGGTTCAACACCGGGCTTCATTGGGCCTATGGCGTCGACGGCCCCGGCCAGGGTCATTATTACGTCGATCCCTTCACCGCGAAGCTGACCAAATCCAAATCGGCCTATGAGCATCCGCAGCCGCATGCCTGCTTCATCCAGGGCGTCGGCGACGACCTCGTCAACGAGGGCGGCATCATGGACCTCTGGGTGCGCGAGGCGCGCCTGTTCAAATACGGCTCCGGCACCGGCTCCAACTTCTCGCGCCTGCGCGGTGAAGGCGAGCGCCTGTCCGGCGGCGGCCGCTCAAGCGGCCTGATGAGCTTCCTCAAGATCGGCGACCGCGCGGCGGGCGCCATCAAGAGCGGCGGCACCACGCGCCGCGCGGCCAAGATGGTCGTGGTCGACATCGATCACCCCGATATCGAGACCTATATCGACTGGAAGGTGAAGGAGGAGCAGAAGGTCGCAGCCCTCGTCACCGGCTCCAAGATCAACCAGAAGCATCTCAAGGCCGTGATGAAGGCCTGCGTGAACTGCGAAGGTTCAGGCGACGATTGCTTCGACCCCGAAAAGAACCCTGCGCTGCGCCGCGAGATCAAACTCGCCCGCCGCTCGCTGGTGCCTGACAATTACATCAAGCGCGTCATCCAGTTCGCCAAGCAAGGCTACAAGGACATCTCCTTCGACGTCTACGACACCGACTGGGATTCGGAAGCCTACCTGACGGTCTCCGGCCAGAACTCCAACAACTCGGTCTCGCTGAAGGACGACTTCCTCCGCGCTGTCGAAACCGATGGGGACTGGAACCTGATCGGCCGCACCACCAAGAAGATCACCAAGACGGTGAAGGCGCGCGATCTCTGGGAGAAAATCGGTTACGCCGCCTGGGCGTCGGCCGATCCCGGTCTGCACTTCAACACCACGATGAACGACTGGCACACCTGCAAGGCGTCCGGCGACATCCGCGCGTCCAATCCGTGCTCGGAATACATGTTCCTGGACGACACGGCGTGCAACCTCGCTTCCGCCAATCTGCTGACCTTCTACAGCACGACCGCAAAACGCTTCGACATCGAGTCCTACGAGCACCTCTGCCGGCTCTGGACCATCGTGCTGGAAATCTCCGTCATGATGGCGCAGTTCCCGTCGAAGGCGATTGCCGAACTCTCCTACGAGTTCCGCACCTTGGGCCTCGGCTTCGCCAATATCGGCGGCCTGCTGATGACCATGGGCCTGCCCTACGACTCCAAGGAAGGCCGCGCACTCTGCGGCGCCCTCACAGCCGTGATGACCGGCATCTCCTACAAGACCTCGGCGGAGATGGCAGCCGAGCTCGGCACCTTCCCCGGCTACAAGAAGAACGCCCAGCACATGCTGCGCGTGATCCGCAACCACCGCCGCGCCGCCCACGGCCACTCCAGCGGTTATGAAGCGCTCGCGGTGAACCCCGTGCCGCTCGATCACGCCTCCTGCCCGCAGGCCGACATCGTCACGCACGCGGTCGCGGCGTGGGATGCAGCTCTCGCCCTCGGCGAAACCTCCGGCTATCGCAACGCCCAGACCACCGTCGTCGCCCCCACCGGCACGATCGGCCTGGTCATGGATTGCGACACCACCGGCATCGAGCCCGACTTCGCGCTGGTGAAGTTCAAGAAGCCCGCCGGCGGCGGCTACTGGAAGATCATCAACCA
>JAKFVP010000564.1 GCA_021732175.1 Bradyrhizobium sp. | reverse complement strand
CCGGGCCGGCGCGACATTTCCAGCGGCGGCATCATCGACGGGTTCGGCGAACGCTCCGCCTTGCGCTGGGCGAGCCAGGCGAACAACAGGCTCATCAGTACGCCGAAGACGGACAGTCCGCCGGCGACGATGGTGACCAGCATCGGCGTCGACATCGGTTTTTCCGATGCCGGCATCGGCGGGACGGCGCGCGGCATGACCTGCGGCTTGGCGGGCGGCATGGTCGTGGGCGTCTGGCGCGCATCGGCGCTCGGTTCGGCCGCGGGAGCCTGCGGGGTGGCCGCGGTAGTCGCCTGGGCCGTTGTCTGGGCCGTCGCCGACATCGGCGCCGGCCAGCGCGTGGCGGTGTTGGGAGCCAGCATGTTCACCGATCTTGCGCCGGAGGGCTGGCTGCTCTCGGCGACCAGCGCGGCTGCCGCCGGATCGGCCGCGCGCCGCACCGCTGCATGCCTGGCCGGCTCGGCGGGCGATTGCGATAGTTCGGCGCGCGCATCCGAAATCGTCGTGCGCGTTGCAGCCGTCTTCTTTCGCGATGTGGGTGCAGGGGCGGACTCGTCCTCGGCTGCGGCGTTCTGCTCGGCGGCCTTCTGCTCGGAAGGCTTTTGCTCTGAGGACTTCTGCTCGGAAGATCTGGCCGTCGGCTTTTCCTCGTCCTTCAGAAACCAGCAGCGGCGTCCGCTGTCCCGTTCCAAACGGTAGCGCCAGCGGGTGCCGGGCGGGGTGTAGTCGCGCGGCGAGGTGAGGCAGGTGTCGGCCCGCGGTTCGGACGGTTCGGCATCGTCGGGGGCTGCGAAGGCACTCGCGCTGTAAAGAATGGAAGCGATGATCGCCGCCACGAATTTTGCAGCGCGGGTCTTCATGAACACCTCCGGTACGCGACGCAACGCAATTTACGGACCCGTTTTCTTAGAAAATCTGGGTCGCAATTAGCCGCAAATCCGGAGTCGTTAAGGCTTAATTAAGACCCCGCCGACGGGCGCCGGCGGGGCCGGAAATCGGGCGAAAAACCCGCGAAAACGCAACCTTTTCGGGCATGATCTTGTCCGAAAACAGGTGCGCGCCCGCGCTGACGAAAGCCTCTAGTTCTTCAGCATGACGCGGCCGACGACGCGGCCGGCGCGCAGCTCGTCGATCCATTTCTGCACGTCGGCCATCGGCTCTTCGCGCATCGGCGTCGGCTTGATCTTGCCGCTCCGCGCCAGCGCCATCAGCTCCTTGCCTTCGGCTAGCGTGCCCACCATGAAGCCTTCGACGGTCATGCGCTTGTAGATCCACTGCACCATCGGCAGGCTGAAATTGCCGCCCATCAGGCCGGACACCACGATCTTGGCGCCGCGCGCAGCAACCGAAACGGCAAACGCCATCGACTTCTCGTTACCCGCGAAATCGACGATCTCGTCAAAACCGCCTTCGGTCTCCTTGATCATGCGTTTGGCGACATCCACCTCGGCGGGATCGTAGGCGACGGCCGCGCCGTTCTTCAACGCGGTGTCGCGCGCTGCGGGGCTCAAGTCCGCGACCGAGATCGGCTGCTTGAACATGACTTGCGCAAACGACAGGCCCATCATGCCGACGCCGCCAAGGCCGATCAGCAGGAGATTGCGCTGCCGCGGCCGGTCCACCAGCCGCTTCAGCGCGCCATAGGCGGTGATGCCCGAGCACATCAAGGTCGCCGCCTGGTTCACCGGCAGCGGATCGTATTCCAGCAGGTATTTTGCGTCGGGCACCAGCACGTGGCTGGCGAAGCCGCCGTCGATGGAGACGCCGAGGAAGCGCTGCTTGACGCAGAGGTTCTCGTCGCCATTGGCGCAGTCGCGGCACTGGCCGCAGCCGATCCAGGGAAATACCGCGCGTTTGGCGCCGATCAGGCCGGCCGGCGCGTCGGGGCCGACTTCCTCCACGACGCCGGCAATCTCGTGGCCGAGCGTGAAGGGCAGCACCATGCCGCGCGTGGTGTCGAGCTTCTTGCCGCCGCCCAAATCGGCATAGCCGTCCTGGATATGCAGGTCGGAATGGCAGAGCCCGCAGCGCTCGACGCGGACCAGCACCTCGGCGCCCTTCGGTTTCGGCGTCTCGACAACAGTCTCACACAATGGCGCATCGAACTTGACGAGTGACTGGCGACGCATCAGCGCCATTGCTTTTCTCCCTGAAGACTTGAGATTATTTGGCTGCCCGTATATCGGCCAATTCGCGGGCCATGGCAACAAAGCCGGAGACCGGAATGGTCTCGGCGCGCCGGGTGGCGTCGACCCCGGCGGCGGCGGCGAGGCGCGCCGGGTCGGCTCCGAGCGATTTCAGGCTCTGGCGCAGCATCTTGCGGCGCTGGCCGAAGGCGGCCGCCGCAACCTGCTCCAGCGCGCGGCGGTCGCAGGCTTCCGGTTTGGCGCGCGGCACCAGCCGCACCACCGAGGAGGTGACTTTTGGCGGCGGCACGAAGGCTGCCGGCGAGATGTCGAACAGGATTTTCGTCTCGGCGCGCCAGTTGGCGAGCACGCCGAGCCGGCCATAGGCCTCCTCATTGTCATGGGCGACGATGCGCTCGGCGACCTCGCGCTGGAACATAAGTACCATCATGTCGTACCAGGGCGGCCAGGGCTCGACGGTGAGCCAGTCGATCAGCAGTTGCGTGGCGATGTTGTAGGGCAGGTTGGCGACGATCTTGGCGCGCTCGCCGTTCAGCATGGGGCGCGGATCGAAAGTCTGCGCGTCCGCGCACACGACGTCGAGCCGTCCGGGATAACGCTTCGCAATCGCCTCGAGCGGCGCCAGCGCGCGCTCGTCGCGCTCCACCGCAATGACACGCCGCGCGCCGAGCGCGAGCAGGGCGCGCGTCAGCCCGCCCGGACCGGGGCCGACCTCGATCACGGTGGATTCTTCGAGCGGGCCCGCCGCACGCGCGATCCGCGAAGTGAGGTTGAGATCGAGCAGGAAATTCTGGCCGAGCGATTTGCGCGCCGACAGGGAGTGTTCGCGAATGACCTCGCGCAGCGGCGGCAGGTCGTCGATCGCGCTCATGCCGGTTTTGCCGCCGCCATGCGGGCGGCGAGTTTCAGCGCGGCGATCAGGCTTGCGGGGTTCGCCTTGCCGCTACCCGCGATGTCGAAGGCGGTGCCGTGGTCGGGCGAGGTTCGCACGAAGGGCAGGCCTAGCGTGACGTTGACGGCATCGTCGAAGGCGATGGTCTTGATCGGGATCAGCGCCTGGTCGTGATACATGCAGATCGCGCAGTCATAGGTCTGGCGCGCCGCTTCATGGAACATGGTGTCGGCCGGCAGCGGCCCGCGCGCCTGGATGCCGCGGTTGCGCAGAGCGGCGATGGCGGGCGCCACGATCTCGTCGTCCTCGGTGCCGAGCGTGCCGAATTCGCCGGCATGCGGATTGAGGCCGGAGATCGCAAGGCGCGGATTGGCGATGCCGAAACGCGATTTCAAATCGGCGACCGCAATGCGGGCGGTGGCGACGATGAGCTCGCTGGTGAGCTGGCTGATCGCCTCGCGCAAGGGCACGTGGATCGTCACCGGCACCACGGCGAGCGTCGGCGACCACAGCATCATCACGGGCTGCGGAATCTTGCCGTCGCGGGCGGCGTGTTCGGCGAGAAATTCGGTATGGCCGGGATGCTTGAAACCGGCGCGGTACAGCACGC
>JAKFVP010000543.1 GCA_021732175.1 Bradyrhizobium sp. | reverse complement strand
CGCCACCTCCGACCCAGTCCCGCCGAGCGTCACCAGCACGATCTCGGGGGGAACGCCGAGGCGGAACGGCATGATGCTGCAGCCGAGCCCGCCGGAGACGACGACGTCGCAATCCCTGCGGATATGGCCGTAGGTGAGCTCCTGACCGGACGGCGCGATCGGCGACCAGCCGAGCATGCGCACCTGGCCGCCATGGGTATGGCCGGACAATTGCAACGCGACGCGCGGCGGCACGCGCCTGGCGATGTCGGGCTCATGCGCCATCAGGATCAGCGGCGCGTTGTCGGTGACTTTGGCGAGCGTCGCGCCGAGATCGTCGACGCCGATGCGCCGCACCGGACGAAAACGCCGCGCCGGCAGATAAGCGAGTTGGTCGCCGAGCCCGGCGAGCCAGAACGGACGACCGTCCTTGTTGAGGCGCTTGGCGTCGTTCTCGTAAACGGGAATGCCTGCCGCCTCCAGCGCCAGCCGCGCCACCGGGTGGCCCTTGCCTTCGCGTTGTACGATGCGGTCGTCCCACCAGTCGTGATTGCCGAGCACGGCGTGGACGCCGAGCGGCGCCTTCAACCCGCCCAGCACCGGCGCCCATTCACCGGCGGGAATCGGTTGCGTGGCACGGCGCTGACTGACCACGTAGTCGCCGAGCAGAACGGTGATATCGGGACGCAGCGCGTTGGTGCTGTTGACGATGCCTTCGATCCGCTTCAGCGACATCCAGGGATCGCAGGCGTGCAAATCGGCAATGACGGCGATCTTCAACTTGAAGTCCGCAGGCCATTGCGGCGGCGCGATGCTGTAGCGCGTGACCTTGAGCCGCTCCGGCTCGATGCCGAAGCCATAGGCCGTGGTCGAAACGCCGACCGCACCGGCCCCACCGATCAATTTCAGAAAACGCCGCCGCGTGAACATGTCAGCCTGCTCGTGATACCTGCATTCAGGGTCGGCCGGGATTGCAGCGGAAATCGGCCTTGGCTGTGCAGATTGTCAGCAGAGCTTCTGCATTAATCCCCGCGCAGTCACCACCTGGCGTCGCCGATCAGCGCATCCAGCCGCGCCTTCAATTCTTCCGGCGCGCGAAAGTACCAGACGCCGCCGAGCAGATCGCGAAAGCGCTTGCTGGCGGCGGCTTCGCGCTCGATGCGGTCGATCGTCCGCAGGCTGATGACGTCTTCGAGCGGGCCGGCAGCCAGCATCGACAGCAGCACCGGATTGTTCTCGATCTTCAGCACCTCGACGATGACGTCGATGGCGCGATCAGGATCCTCCTCGCGCAGCTCGCGCTCGAAATCCATCAGCGCAAAGAAATTGTCGTCGCGGTCGCGATCCGATTTCGAATATTGCTCGACCCAGGCGCGCGCCAGCGCCGGCACGGACATGGATTCGCAGTCGAGCGGATGCTGCGGCTGGTGACGCGCGGCGTCATCGTTCACCCATGCGTTTCGGTTCGCAATCGCCTCGACGCGGCGCTCGAACGATTTGCCGGTGCCGAAATGAATTCCGCCGAGCAGCCAGCGCAGCTTCGAATTGTCGCGCGCTGCCGTCTCGACGCGGTCGATGATTTCGGCGCCATGGGTAAACATCAGCGACAGCATCAGCTTGTCGTTGAGCAACATCACGGTCGGCTTGTCCTGCTCGGTGGCGAGAACCTCGAGCACGAGATCGAGCGCACGATCGGGCTGGTCGTTCGGCAGGTGATCGAAATAGACCTTGGCCGCCCAGACGCTGCCGGTCTGGTCGCGCCGGCTGATGCGCTGCAGCGCGCACCACATCATCGCCAGTTGCGAGATCGGCAACGCGTCAAACAGGGCATTGGCCTCTTCGTCGCCGGAAAGCTCCGAAATCGAGGTGACAGAGGCAAGGACGTTGGCGTCTTCGGCAGTGACCATGAAACTGGCTTCCCGTGAAATTACGGGCCGATATGCGGCCGGCGTCCAGCTTAGTGCGGCAAAAGACGGATCAGGTTCGAGAGCAATTCTCGTTATTAAGTATGACCTATCCGCCCGGCGATCGAATGTGGCGCTATCCAATCTGCGCCAGTGATGCCGGAAGCGCGTCATCCATCCCGATGACGGCGCGATCGATCACTCTTCCTCCGCACCGTTGCCGAACAGTCCAAATTGCGCCGGATCGCGCGCGGGTTCGGCAAGGCCAAGGTGGCGGAAGGCATGCGAGGTCAGCAGGCGGCCGCGCGGGGTGCGCTGCAGATAGCCGCACTGGATCAGATAGGGCTCGATGATGTCCTCGATGGCGTCGCGCGGCTCGGACAGCGCCGCGGCCATGGTCTCCACGCCGACAGGCCCGCCGCCATAGTTCAGCGCGATGGTGGTGAGGTAGCGGCGGTCCATTGCGTCGAGGCCGGCGGCATCGACCTCGAGCGCGCTCAGCGCATGGTCGGCGATGGCGCGGTCGACCGAGGTGGCATTCGCAGCCGAAGCAAAATCGCGCACGCGGCGCAGCAGACGGCCGGCGATGCGCGGCGTGCCGCGGGCGCGGCGGGCGATCTCGTTGGCGCCATCGGGCGACATGCCAATGTTGAGCACGCGGGCGCCGCGGCTGACGATCTTCTCCAGCTCTTCTACGGTGTAGAAATTGAGCCGCACCGGAATGCCGAAGCGATCGCGCAGGGGATTGGTGAGCAAGCCCGCGCGCGTGGTGGCGCCGACCAGGGTGAATTTGGCGAGTTCGATCTTCACCGAGCGCGCCGCCGGCCCTTCGCCGATGATGAGGTCGAGCTGAAAATCCTCCATCGCGGGATAGAGCACTTCCTCCACTGCGGGGCTGAGGCGGTGAATCTCGTCGATGAAGAGCACGTCGCGCTCTTCGAGATTGGTCAGCAATGCCGCGAGATCGCCGGCCTTGGCGATGACGGGGCCGGAGGTGGCACGGAAGCCGACGCCGAGCTCGCGCGCCACGATCTGCGCCAGCGTGGTCTTGCCGAGGCCTGGGGGACCAACGAACAACACATGGTCCAGCGCCTCGCCGCGCTTGCGCGCCGCCTCGATGAAGATCGAGAGATTCTTGCGCGCCTGCGCCTGGCCGACGAACTCGGACAGCAGTTGCGGGCGCAGCGCGGTGTCGCCGACATCGTCGCTGCGGCGCTCGGGCGTGACCATGCGGGGCGGAGTGGTCACTTGGCCAGTTCCTTAAGGCCCAGCCGGATCAACTGCGCCGTCTCGGCATTCTCGCCGGCGCTGCGCGCGGCAGAGGCAATCGCGGCGGCCGCCTGCGGCTGGCCATAACCGAGATTGACCAGCGCCGAGATCGCATCAGCCACCGGGCGCGGCGCGCGCTGATCGTCGATCGCGCCGGCAAGATGCACGACGGCCGGATCGACATTGGCGAAAGCCGGCGCCTTGTCCTTGAGTTCAGTGACGATGCGCTCGGCGACTTTCGGGCCGACGCCGGGCGTGCGCGCCACCGACGCCTTGTCGCGCAGCGCAATCGCATTGGCGAGTTCCGACGGCGGCAGCGTGCCGAGCACGGACAGCGCGACCTTGGCGCCGACGCCCTGCACGGTCTGCAGCAGGCGAAACCATTCGCGCTCGTGATCGGTGCGGAAGCCGAACAGTTTGATCTGGTCTTCGCGCACATACGTCTCGATCGACAGCACCGCGGCTTCGCCCGGCGAAGGCAGCGCCTGCAGCGTGCGCGCGGAGCAATGCACCTGATA
>JAKFVP010000487.1 GCA_021732175.1 Bradyrhizobium sp. | reverse complement strand
GCGGCCCCAACGAACGCGCGACCTATTCGCGCAACTGCGCGACCCGATAGAGGCGAGCGAAGTCGTCAACCCAGGGACTGCGCCAGCGCCTGTGCTTCCGGCACGACATCGTGGCTGTAGAGTTTCTTGCGAAACTCCGCATGCGCCCTGATTTCCGCATCGCGGACGCCGAGATCGGAATAGGCGGAATCGTAGCGCATGCCATTTTCCCGTGCGCCACGCTGGACCGCGGCGACACGTTCGCGCCGCAGCCGCTCATAGGCTGCCAGCGCCGGCGTCACCTGCGTGCGATCGGCCTTCGCAAGGATGGTCCCCAGCGCGATGCCATCCTCGATCGACTGGTTTGCGCCCTGACCGAGGTGAGGGAGCATCGGGTGCGCGGCGTCGCCCAGCAGAGTGAGGCGGCCTTTGGTCCAGACCGGCAAGGGCTCGCGGTCGTAGAGCGCCCAGCGGAAGGTATTTTGCACCTGACCGAGCAATTCCCCTATCCGCGGCTCCCAGCCTTCGAACTCCGCGCGCAGCAGATCGGGATCGCCAGGCGCGGACCAGGATTCCTTCATCTCGGCATCCGCAGGTACGAACCCGACATAATTGATCAACTGGCCCGATCGCACCGGGAAGGTGAGGAAATGCTTCGACCTGCCGAGCCACATCAGCCAGCGGTCAGTCGGCCAATCCCGGATCAAGTAATGCGGCAGGACGCCGCGATAGGCGACCGAGCCGTGGAAGACGGGACGCGACGGCGGCGCCACGAACTGCCGGAGCTCGGAATGGATGCCATCGGCCGCAATCGCGGCGTCGGCTTCGACCGTGGCACCGTTGGCGAATAACACCCGGGCCTTGCGGTCATCCTGCTCGAAGCCGACCGCGCGATGGCCGGTGCGCACCGCGCCGTCGGGCAGCGCGTTTGCAAGCAGTTCGACGAGATCGGCGCGATGCATGCCGAAGGTCGCATTCCACCCCGAGGCGTCCGCCACCTGGACGGGGGCGATCGGCGCGCCGTCATGACGGAAATAATGCGAGCCGGTGCCGACCCTGGCGCCGAATTTCTCGACCGCGGCTTGCAGCCCGACGCGATGGAGGTGACGCACGCTGTTCGGCGTCAGGAACACGCCGGCGCCGACTTCGCCAAGCGCCGGGGCCTGCTCGCAGACCGTGACGTCGAAGCCATGCGCGAGCAGGGCGTTTGCGGTGAACAGGCCGCCGATGCCTCCGCCGACGACAACAACCGACAGTCCCATCGTCTTACCCAGATCTTTCGTCGCAGCGCCTTTGCCCGGTTCCGGCCCGCAAGGGCCTTTCCGGCATTTGTTGGTTCAAGCTATCCTTTCCGGCAGATGAGGCCAAGCTGCGGTGCGAAGCAGGGAAAGCGGCTGTCGGGGAGGACGCGATGCGACGATGTCTGAGGCTGGCGCTGCAAATCGCGTTCGCGATGCTGCTCGCGTGTCCGGCGCTGGCGCAAAGCTGGCCCGACCGGCCGGTCAAGATCGTCGTGCCATTCCCGGCAGGCGGGACCGCGGATGCCGTGCCGCGCCTCGTCGCCGACTTTCTGTCGCGCAAATGGGGCCAGCCGGTCGTGATCGAAAACCGGACGGGTGCAGCCGGCAATATCGGCGCCGAAGCCGTCTACAATGCCCCGCCGGACGGCTACACCTTGCTCTCGGCGCCGCCGCCGCCGCTCGTCATCAATCACAATCTCTATCCAAGGCTCGGCTTCGATCCCACCAAGTTCGAACCCATCATCGTGATGGCGCATGTGCCGAATGCGTTGATCGTCAATCCGAAGCGGATCAAGGCAACCAGCGTTGCCGAATTGATTGCATATGCTCGCGAGAACCCGGACAAGCTTCTTGTCGCGACCCAAGGCAACGGCACCACATCGCATTTGACGTCTGAGCTGTTTCAACTGATGGCCGAGGTAAAGATGCGTCACGTGCCCTATCGCGGCTCGGCGCCGGCGCTGCAGGGCCTCGTCGCCGAGGACGTCGACCTGATGTTCGACAATCTCGGCGTTTCGCTGGGACTGACGACGGCGGGACAGCTCAAGCTGCTGGCGGTCGCATCGTCCAGCCGGATGCCGGCGATGCCCAATGTGCCGACGATTGCCGAAACGCTGCCCGGCTTCGAGGCGGTCGCCTGGTACGCCATCGTGGCGCCGCCGAAGACCCCCAAGGCCATCATCGACAAGGTCAATGCCGATGTGAACGAGGCGTTGGCGACGCCGGAAATCCAGGCGCAGTTGAAGAAGCTGTCAGCGGAAGTGTTCGGCGGCTCGGTCGACAAGACCGCGAAATATCTTCAGGCGGAGATCGACCGCTGGGACGCCGTGATCAAGGCGGCGAAGGTCGAGGTGCAGTAGTCGCCGCCTAGTTCCGGTGCTGCGTCAGAAATGCGCGCAGGGAATCGTGAGGGCTCTCGACGTCGGAGATCACCCAGCCGTCGGGTCCATTGACGACAATGAAATTGAGCCGGACCGCGCGCCCCTGATTGTCGAAGGCGACGTCGAGATAGGTCCGGTCGAATTGCTTGCGCAGCACCGCGATCGAGACGGCGCCGAGTTTCCAGCTGGAACCCTGCACCAGGAAATCGTAGGGCTCGCGGCGCGGGGCCACCCATGCGCCGCGCAGGCTGGGGTCGAAGAACTTTGCCGCGGTCTCGGCGTTGCGCGGCAGGCCTTTTGACAGCTCGGCGGCGCCGCTGCCGTAATGGGCATAGACGTTGCGGACCAGCGATTCCGGCGATTTGAACCCTGCTGCGGCCGGTGCCGAGCCAAGGAACATGGCCAAGGCGGCGCTGGCGGCGATCTTCATCGGCTTTATTTGCATCGGTCGATATCGTACTGTCCGGCCTCAAGAATATCACCATTTTCCGAAGCTTACGAAAACGCATGCGTGAACTGTTCGATGAAGTTGCCGGCCAATCGCCCCTCGATCCCGGGGAGGCGGTGCGGCGCGCCTCGCGCACGCCCCAGCGCAAGCGTTTCTACAGGGATGTCGGTGTCGGCGAAGGCGAGGGCGGCTTTACCGTCACGCTCGACGGCAAGGCGATCAAGACGCCCTCGGGCAAGGTCGTGGAGGTACCTCGGCGTGCGATTGCGGAGGCGATCGCCGCAGAGTGGGCCGCGCAGGGCGAGAACATCGCCCCCCTGACCATGCCGCTGACGCGCTTTGCCAACAGCGTCGTGCAAAGCGTCGCCGAGCGTGCCGACGCGGTCGCAGACGACGTCGCGAAATATCTCGGCTCGGACCTGCTGTTCTATCGTGCTGGCTATCCCGAGGCGCTGGTCGGGAAAGAGGCTGCGCATTGGGATCCCATCGTTTTCTGGGCGGCGGAAACGCTGGGCGCACACTTCATCCTGGCCGAAGGCATCAACTATGTGCGCCAGCCGGACGCCGCCATTGCGGCCGCGCGCGCCGCATTGCCCGGCGATCCCTGGTCGATCGCGGCGCTGCATGTGGTCACGACCCTGACCGGTTCGGCGCTGCTGGCGCTGGCGCTGGCCCATGGCGTGCGGGAGCCGGCCGACATCTGGACCGCGGCCCATGTCGACGAGGACTTCAATATCGAGCAATGGGGCCTCGATGAGGAGGTCGCCTCGCGCCGGGCCGCGCGGGCGGTCGATTTCGAGGCCGCCACCCGGATTCTTAACGCGATGAAGGGCTCGGCGGGGTAG